>NZ_JAMYSC010000008.1:0-170388 GCF_040321755.1 Mesorhizobium sp. M0276
CCGTCATGTGTCCGCCGCTCCGCTAAACACGGGAGCTGCGCGGCGGACACGCCGACGTCACAGCTACCGCCACGCCATTTTTGCAGAACTTGACGCACACAACTACTGCAGGCGCTCCCGCCTGCACCACGCCGCATGTCGGGCCGATAACGGACTGAGCTTCGAGTGCGGGTTGTAAGAAGCGGACATTCAGGCGCTCCCGTGGACTGCCCTAGATCTGACACTCGCGTCCACAGGTGCGCGGTTGGCAAACCGGAAACTGAGGCAGAGAGGGGGCGGCCCGACGCCCACCTCGACGACAGCGGCGGTTTCTTGTTTTGAAGCACCATGGATGCCAATGCGTGCCTCGGCCGACATCTTCAATGCTCGATGACACTGAGTTAAACGTCGAGCAAAACCGTTCCTTGTGGGCGGCTGCAACATGCCAGGACATAGCCGGCCGACTTCTCTTCAGCGTTCAGTCCGCCTAGGTCGTCCATCGCAACTTCGCCGGATAGTTTGGCTATTCGGCACGTTCCGCAAACGCCCTGCTGGCAAGCGGTCGGTATATAGATGCCACAATTCCGTGCCGCCTCCAGCAGGGTCTCTCCAGGCGTGCATTGATACTCCAGGCCCGAGCGGGCGAAACGGACCGAAGACGGAACCGCTGAACCCATTTCCGAACGCGAACCGTTGCTGCCTCCGAAACTCTCCTCGTGATACTGGGCCGGCGGGAGGCCAATTGCGTCAAGACAGGCGCGTGCCGTCTTCATGTATCCTTCGGGCCCACAGGCAAAAACGGTGCGCTTGTGGAGATCGGGAACCAGGCTCAGCAGCATCCGACCACCAATTCGGCCGGTTGAACCCGTCCAAGCGGGACCTCCCTGACTGCAAATCAAAGTCACTTGAACGTTGGGAAAGCGAGCGGCAAGTGCTTCCAGTTCCGATCGGAAGACGATGTCGCCTGGCGTTCTCGCACTGTGAATGAAGCGGATCTCCCTGTCATCCGCGCGATCGGTAAGTGCACGCAGCATGGACATGACCGGAGTCACGCCGCTACCGCCCGAAAGGAAAACGGGTTTCTGAGCCGGCAACTCATCAAGATTAAACGAACCGAGCGGCCCTTCGATCTCGATCTCGCTGCCTGGCCTCACATTGTCATGGAGCCAGTTGGAAGCAAGCCCGCCTGGCGTTCGTTTCACCGTGATCTGAAGATCAAGCGGTCGAGTCGGCGGTGATGATACAGAGTAGGAGCGCGTCATCGCGGCACCGTTAATCCTGAGATGCACGAGAACATACTGGCCGGCGCTGAAGCAGAACATCCGATCTGCGGCAGACGTGAGAACGAATGTCTTCACATCGTGCGTCTCGTCGATTACGCGACGGCAGAGCACAACATCTCGCGTCTTTTGTGTCCATTGCCGCTGACGCGACGTGGGCACGATATCGGATGCTTGGATGGAAGCGTATGCGTTCATTGTTCGGCTCGGCTTTGCGGTCGAGCGAACATGCCAGTTCTTATCCCGTAAAACAGCAGTATAAACCCAACGTTATGATCGGCAATTTCGATTAAACTTCCAGCGACATAACGGCGAGATGGAGAGCTCGGATGCCTTTGCGAATGATCGGTTCGTGTTTGCGACGTGCCAGTATCGCCGTGTGAACTGGCTGGTGCAGCGTCGGCGCTCCTTCAACGAGGAACGATGGAAGCTCGGCGGTGAACCGGCGCGCATCATCGCTACGCATGTAGCAAGTGCCGCCCGTTCGCCGAAGCATGATCTCCGCCAGCGTTTCCGATCCGGTCGAAAGTCGACAGATCGCCAATTGAGCCAGCAGCTCCGCGTGCGTTTTCTCCAGCAGAACGGTGTAGCCTGGGCGGATGTAGGTGTCAGGATCAACATCCGACAGCGTTCTGGCGGCAGTCGAAACCATCACATATTCCTCGACCATCAGGTGCTCGTAGGCGATCTCGGGCAAGTAGCGAGGGGCATAAAGCACCGCGATATCCAGGTTTCCCATGCTCAAGTCGCTGACCATCTGGTTCGAGTAATCCGACTCGATATGAATCGAGGACTTCGGAAGGACCTGGCACAGTGTCTCGACCCACCCGGGTAGGACTGAGCGGGTCATGCCCACTTGGGCGGCAACGCGCAAGGTGCCTTCGAAACGGTTGAACGCGCGTACGTCGTGGCGAGCTTGCGACCAGGTCGAGAGCAGAGACCTGGCGTAAGCTTCGAACCGGCGTCCCGCGGCAGTCGGCTCTGCCCCGGCGCGTCCACGCTGGAACAGTTCGGACCCGATTGCGCTCTCCAGGTTCTTGATGCGGGTGCTGATCGTCGATTGGGTCAGGCCCAACCGATCCGCGGTCCGATTGAAATTTCTCGACTCGACGATATCGAGAAAGGTTTCGATGTGATCAAGCTGCATTGAACCTTCGATCGAAAAACTCGATCATATTGGCACGTTTCATAAGCTTGATCAAACGACAGCCAAGGCGGAAGCTGCACCAGTCAGCGATCCGGCAGCATCGCCGGACGAGGCTACGGAGCGGAACAAAGTGTTTATAATCGACTGCGATTGTCATAATTACTGGTCAAGCGCCACGGTATTGCAGCCCTACCTTTCCGGCCTCTGGAAGGACATGTTCGTCGAAGGCGAGAAGACAGGTCCCGTTGGGGCATTCCCGCACGGCCATCGTCCCTGGTTTCATCCGCAGGATTTCTCCCGCAAGGACGTCCGTCCGAAAACCGAAGCCGATAACTATCTCATTATGAAAGAGAAGCACCTCGACAAGTACAAGATCGACGTGGCGATCCTGACGGGTGATGAGCCGATCGAGGCGTCAACCCTCGCCAACCCCTATTATGCCAGCGCCTTGGTCAGCGCCTACAATGACTACCAAATCGATCAGTGGCTGCCGAAGGACGACCGTTTCATGGGCTCGATCATCATCGCGCCACAAGATCCAAAGCTCGCCGCCGCCGAAATACGTCGCCTTGGCAATCACCCGCGCATGGTGCAGGTGCTCGCTTCCCAAGGATCCGTCAAGCCGTATGGCGACCCGTTCTACCACCCGATTTACGAAGCCTGCGCTGAAGTAGGATTGCCCTTCGCCATCCATCTGGGCGGCCATGGCGGAGTGAATTCAACTGCCATCGCTCCTGCCCCAACGACGTTCTTCTGGGAGACCCACGCTATCCTCCACATGTCGGCAATGTCGCACGTGGCCAGCATGATCGCGCATGGCGTCTTCGAGAAATGGCCGGACCTCTATTTCGTGATCATCGAGTGCGGCGTCGCTTGGGTCCCATCGGTACTCTGGCGCCTGGACGCCGACTACAAAGCGCTGCGCAAGGAGACGCCATGGCTGAAGATGCTGCCGTCGGAATATTGCAGGCGCAACATCCGCTTTTCCACGCAGCCGCTGGAACAGCCCGCAAACATCCAGCATCTGTGGTCCACGCTTGAGGCGATGGACGGCGAAAATACGTTGATGTTTGCGTCCGATTATCCCCACTGGGATTACGACGATGCAAACACGCTGCAGATCCCTCCTGCCTGGAAGAGCAAGATCATGGGACTGAATGCGCTGGAGGTCTACAAACGCATCCCGCGCGCGCAAGCGGCGAATGCCGCCTGAGGAACCATGTGATGCCCGAAAAGACCTACATCTGCCGCGTCGACGAAATCGAATCCGGGTCTCCCTTTATCGCCAAGATCCGCAGCCTTTCGGTTGGCGTTTTCCGCGTCGGGGATTCATTCCACGCGCTGCTGAATGTTTGTCCGCACCGCGGCGCTCCACTTTGCGAGGGACCGCAGTGTGGAACGACCGCGCCCGTCGAACAGGCGCAATTCATCTATCATCGCGAAAACGAGATCGTCCGATGTGCCTGGCACGGCTGGGAATTCGACATCAAGTCAGGTGAGGCGTTGGTCGATCCGTCGGTTCGCGCTCGCACATTTCCAGTCACCGTCGAAGCCGGCAGTATCTATGTGACGGCCTGATTGGCCCAAAGCCGATTGGGATTGGAAAATTCGAAGGAAAGGTGGCCGCAGCCAACTAGCAGATTTGTTTGCAGGTGCTTTGACGAGAAAAACGCGGAGAACTCCGCAATGGGAGAGTCGAATGTCAGAATCTGAATACAAGCTCGGTATCGCGCAAAGCCTGATCGGCGGCGGCAAGGTTTCCCGCCGCGACTTCATTCATCTTGGGCTGGCCGCAGGCCTGACGGTCGCCGCCGCCGACACGCTCTTCGTCGCCACGGCGCGGGCCGAACCGATGCAGGGCGGCTTCGCCAAGCTCGGCATGGCTCACGGCGCGACGACAGATTCAATCGATCCGGCCGGCTACCCCGATACGTTCACACAAACCGCATTTTCGGGCTCGCTGTCCAACGCCCTCACCGAGGTCGACGCCAAGGGCAATGTCCAACCCGACATCGCCGAGAGCTTCGAATCTTCGGATGGGGCCAAGACCTGGGCCTTCAAGCTGCGCAAAGGCGCAACGTTCCACAACGGCAAGACTGTGACGGCGGATGACGTCGTGACCTCATTGCAATATCACATGGGCAAGGACACAAAATCGGCGGCGAAGTCGCTATTGGAGTCCGTCGCCGAGATCAAGGCGGACGGCCCGGAAACGGTGGTCTTCACGCTCAAGAGCGGCAACGCCGATTTCCCTTACATTATGAGTGACTACCATCTGGTCATCATGCCAGCCAAGGACGGCAAGGCGGATTGGGCCTCAGGCGTTCGCACGGGCGCTTTCGTAATCGAGAACTTCCAGCCCGGCGTTTCGGCCAAACTCAAGCGCAATCCGAACTACTTCAAGAACGGCAAACCATACCTCGACGAGGTGGAGTTCATCGCCATTACAGATCTTGCCGCTCGCATGGCGGCATTGTCTACGGGGGAGGTGGACTATATCGGCCGCGCCGACTTGAAGACTCTCGGCATGCTCAAACGCAATCCCAAGGTGGAAATCGTCGAAGTCACTGGCTACGGTCACTATACCTTGCCGATGAATGTCACGATGGCGCCGTTTGATAATCCGGACGTGCGAATGGCCCTGAAATGGGCGATCAATCGTCAGGAGATCGTCGACAAGATCTTTCTCGGCCACGCCACCGTGGCCAACGACAACCCGATCGCGCCAGCGATCAAGTTCGCCAAGGATCCGCAACCGCAGCACAGCTTTGATCCGGAAAAAGCCAAGCACTACCTGAAAAAGGCCGGAATGGAGAACCTGAAAGTGGATCTCTCGGTCGCCGATGCCGCTTTTGCAGGCGCGGTGGACGCGGCTTCGCTCATTCGCGAGACGGCAGCCCAATGTGGCATCGACGTAAATGTCGTGCGTGAGGCCGAGGACGCTTATTGGGACAATGTCTGGCTCAAGAAACCCTGGTGCGCTTCCTATTGGAGCGGTCGAGCGACGGCCGACTGGATGTTCACCCAAGCCTTCGCCGCGGACTCCAGCTGGAATGAGTCGTTCTGGAAAAATCCCCACTTCAACGAATTGCTTGTCCAAGCGCGCGCCGAGACGGACGAGGTGAAGCGAGCGGCGATGTATGCGGAGATGCAGCAGCTAACCCACGATGATGGCGGCAGCATCGTGCTGGTCTTCAACAATTTCGTCAGCGCTCAATCCAAAAAGCTCGCACACGGCGAAGTGGCGCCCAATTGGGAGAACGATGGACTGAAAATGGCCGAACGCTGGTGGATCGCCACTGCATGAGATGGCGGGCCGGAGCCGCGTTGACTGTGAGGCTCCGGTTGGCTTCCCTGGCTGTTGCAAAGGCTGCCGCCCAAACAGGAAACGCACGCCCATGAACCCTGTCGCAAAAACAGTTCTGGAGCGGCTTGGGCTCGGCCTGATTACTTTGTTCATCGTGTCCATCATTATCTTCTCTGCGATCGCGATGCTCCCCGGCGACTTCGCCAAGGCCACGCTCGGGCAATCGGCGACGTCCGAAACGGTCGCCGCATTCCAGCGAGAAATCGGCATCGATCGTCCACCTGTCGAACGCTATTTTGTCTGGGTCGCGCAGATGCTCCACGGTGACTTCGGCTCCTCGTTTGCGAGCCGCACCGGATACCGGCGTAGCGTGGCCGAGATCATCGCGCCACGGCTATACAATACGATGTTCCTCGCAGCGGTGACTGCGCTGATCGCAGTCCCGCTGGCCCTGGGGCTTGGCATTCTTGCCGCTCTGTATCGCAACGGCTGGTTCGACCGGCTGGTGAATGCTGTGACGCTGACAACCATCTCGTTCCCGGAGTTTTTCGTCGCCTATATGCTGGCCTACCTGGTCATCTCGCGCGACACGTTCATCGGATCCGATTTCGCTCAATCCCTGCCCCATTGGCTCACTATCTCACTGAACTGGGCACTCAATGCGGTTCCCAAATTTCCGACATTGTCGAATGTGAACGACCAGACGCCGTTTGGGGAGCATGTCTGGAAAGTGGCGCTGCCGGCAATCACCCTTACGCTCGTCATCGTGGCCCACATGATGCGCATGACCCGAGCGGCCATCATCAACATGCTGGCAAGCCCCTACATCGATATGGCGCGCCTCAAGGGAATGTCCCCGATGGTGATCGTGCTGAGGCATGCCCTGCCCAATGCCTGGGCTCCCATCGTCACCGTGGTGGCGTTCAATCTGGCGTATCTCATCGTTGGAGTGGTCGTGGTCGAGGTCGTGTTCGTCTATCCCGGCATCGGTCAGTTGATGGTTGATGCGGTGAAATCCAGGGATGTTCCGGTCGTTCAGGCCTGCGCCCTGATTTTCGCCGCGACCTACATCCTGCTCAATCTGATAGCCGATATTATCTCCATCGCCACCAACCCCAGGCTCTTGCATCCACGATGACCAGCTTCGAACCTATCGCGGCGATTCAAAGGCTGAGGCGCTCGCGTGCTACCCGAGCGAAAACGGCCCTGAAGAGGGCACCCTTCAGCGCATGGTTCGGGATCGTGGTGATCCTCGGCTACGTTTTTGTTGCGGTTTTCGCGCATTGGATCGCGCCATACGGGGAGACTCAGGTCTTCAGCGAAGCCTTCGCGCCGTGGAGCCAGGAGTTCAAATTGGGAACCGATCAGCTCGGCCGCGACATGCTCACCCGCTTGATCTACGGTGCGCGCAACACCATCGCTATCGCAGTCGCGACCACGTTGCTGTCCTTCGCGGTTGGCGTCTCGCTCGGTCTTCTTGCCGCGTTGCACAGGGGATGGCTCGACCAGATATTGTCGCGTGCGGTGGACGTGTTGATGTCAATCCCAAGTCTGATCTTCGCGCTGGTGCTGCTGTCGATCTTCGGCTCGTCGATCACCAGCCTGATTGTGATCATTGCCCTTCTTGATTCCACCCGTGTCTTTCGGCTTTCTCGCGCCGTTGGGCTTAACGTGGCCGTGATGGAATATGTGGAGGTGGCGCGATTGCGCGGCGAAGGCGCGAGGTGGATCATCGCCAAGGAAATCCTTCCCAATGTAATGCCGCCGCTGGTCGCAGAGTTCGGCTTGCGATTTTGCTTCGTATTCCTCACCATCGCGGCGCTGTCCTTTCTCGGCGTCGGTATTCAGCCACCGACCGCCGATTGGGGTTCGATGGTGCGGGAGAACGCAACCCTGATCACTTACGGAGACGTCACGCCGCTCCTTCCGGCCGGCGCGATCGCTCTCCTTACGGTGTCAGTCAATTTCGTCGTGGACTGGTTCCTGCACGCAACAAGCGGGTTGCGGGATGAAAAATAGCGGTCCAGGCCCGCGCGAAAAAGGAAAGGATCTACTGCAGATCCGCAAACTGCATGTGGAGGGGTTCTCGGACGAGCGGTGGCATCCCATTGTGCGCGGGATCGATCTGACGCTGAAGCGGGGGGAGGTTCTGGGCCTGATCGGCGAGTCAGGCGCCGGCAAGTCCACCATTGGCCTTGCCGCAATGGGTTATGCCAAGCCGGGCTGCCGGATCACACAAGGCTCGATCTTGTTCGAAGGGATTGATCTTCTGGCAGTCAGTGAAACAGTGCGCCGTCGCCTCAGGGGCTCCCGCATCGCCTATGTCGCGCAAAGCGCGGCGGCCTCTTTCAACCCGGCCCACCGGCTGTTGGAACAAACCGTCGAAACTGCGGTGGCGCATGGAATTGCCAGCCGGGAAGAGGCAAACCGGAGCGCCGTCGATCTTTATCGACGTCTTCAGCTCCCAGACCCGGAGACCATAGGCTTTCGCTATCCTCATCAGGTCTCCGGCGGGCAGTTGCAAAGAGCAATGACGGCAATGGCTATGGCTTGTCGTCCGGACCTCATAGTGTTCGACGAGCCAACGACCGCGCTCGATGTGACGACGCAGGTCGAAGTTCTTGCCTCCATTCGCAACATCGTGGAGGAATTCAATACGGCCGCAATCTACGTGACGCATGACCTGGCGGTGGTAGCGCAAATGGCGGACCGCATTATGGTTTTGCGCGACGGGCTCACTGTGGAGGAGGCTGAAACACGGCAGATGCTCGCTGCGCCTGCCCAGGAATACACCAAAACACTGTGGGCTGTGCGCAAGCTCGCGAAGCCCGAAGTTCCGGCCGAAGAGTATCTGCTGACGATAGACCACGTTACCGCGGCCTATGCCCGAACCGTCAAAGTGCTCGAGGATGTCTGCATCAAAGTTCCACGCGAAAGAACGGTGGCTGTGGTCGGCGAGTCCGGCTCCGGGAAGTCGACCCTCGCTCGGGTCGTCACCGGCCTTCTACCATCGCTTTCGGGGTCGATCTCTTTTGCCGGCCAGCCCCTTTCAAAGAGCTTGAAGATGCGCCCGAAGGAGGTCCTGCGCCGCATACAGATGATTTATCAAACGCCTGACAACGCGTTAAATCCGCGCCAGACGGTCGAAGACATCATAGCGCGACCGCTTGAATTCTACCTCGGCTTTAGCGGCGCGCAGCGGGATCGCCGGATCGGCGAACTCATGCATATGGTCGAGATGAGCGAAGCTTACCTGGACCGACTGCCGGCCGAATTGTCGGGTGGCCAAAAACAGCGCGTTTGCATTGCCCGGGCGCTTGCGGCCGATCCGGATCTCATTATCTGCGACGAGATTACGTCCGCGCTCGACCAGATCGTGCAGGAGGAAATCCTAAAGCTCCTCATGCGCCTGCAAAAGGACTTCGGCATGAGCTACCTCTTCATCACTCACGACATTGCCACCGTACGGGCGATAGCCGACGAAATTGTCGTCATGCACCAGGGCAAAGTCGTTGAGCAGGGTATGAAGAGCGAAGTTCTTACGCCGCCGCATCCGGCTTACACCGAAAGGCTCTTGTCGTCCGTACCGGAAATGGATCCGGACTGGCTGACAAGGCTGCTGGCCAGGCGGAAAATCTGATAGGATCGCAAGGTGGACAGGAAGAGAAACCCGTCCACCAGGCACCTGCCGTCCGTCCTGCTGCCAGAACACCCCGCGACCGCTAGGCCGCATAGCACTGGGACGGAGAGATGCCGCACGATCATCACCCGCCTGTGCGTTCGATCGTGAGTTTTTTCCCACGTGAGAGCGCGACCAGCAAGACGGCACGATCGTCGCCGCTGCGCCGACTGCACCCAGCGCGGTCGCGTATTTCAGGCAAATTGAATCTTGGCCCGTTCTGAGCGATGGCATGCCCCAGCAGTAGGTCGCGATTGCCCGTCAATCCGATCAAGATCATCGTCAGTGAGGTCGCCTCATTGCTCCTCGGCTTCGATCACCTCATTGGTTCGACCGGTATAAATTGAGGCGTGACGCCAAACCCGCCGCCGGCCGATGCGATCCGGACTTCAACGGGTCAGAACGAGGGCCTCCTCCTCGTCGCGCTGCTTGCCACCGTACACTGCTGCAACGCTCGCTATGAAGGCGCCGACAACCATCGACAATGCGCCTATAAGTGCGAAGGACGCAGTGGCTTTCCTTGCTGTATCGGCCGCCTGCTTGGCCTTGGCCTTGGTGTCGTCGACTTTGGCGATCACCGCATCCACTCGAGCCTTCGCATCGGCCTCCGACAGGCCTGTGCGGGCGGCGACGAGTTGCGCCAGATAGGCCTTGTCCTCAGGCGATATCTGGCCATTTGCCGCCCCCGCCAGCAGGATTCGCGTCGCCTGTTCCGTAGCGGTGGCGCCGTTCTGTTCATTGGCGGGCGCTGCGGCGGGGGTCGCCGCGCGGAACAGAGAATCCACAAAATAGCCGGTCCAGATGCCAGAAGGTGGGGCACCTGTCGTAGCCGCATTGGCGGCTGCTGTCGTTGCCCCCGTCGCGGCGCCTGACGCCACGGAGGATGCAGCCTGCACACCCGTGCCCAGCGCCGCCGAAAGAGCCGAGCCCAGCACGCCGGCAACAAGCAATGTTGCCAGCGCCCACGCAAGGAAACCGTGCGCGGTGTCACGAAAAAAGACTTCGTCGGTGTGGACATTTACCCACTTGGTGCGCAGCCGGCCGGTGAGATAGCCGCCTAAGCCAGCTGATAGCCATTGAACGACGACAAGCCAGGCAGCCGCCGAAACCGCGAAGGTCGTGGTCGAAGCGCTCGCTCCGGTCCAGGGCGAAACCATGGTCAGTCCTAGACCGGAGCCGACCAGCATCAGAATAACGGTCAGCGTCGAGGCCGCGAAAGCGCCCGCGACGATCGGCCCCCAGCTGACGGCCGATGAGGATGACTCAGTGACCGGCGTGATGTCTGTCGATGAAACCACGGTTCCCATTTTCACCCCCTACCGCGCAAGAAGCATAATCAGAATGATGATTGGGATCGGCACTCCAAGCAACCAAAGCAAGATACCTCGACCCATAACTACCTCCTTTAAAAGGTGCTGAGACGAAGTAACAATTCTCCATGAAGGTTTTCGTTCCAAAGCTGCCGCTGGGCATTATGCGGCAACTCTTCTCCTGCGCGAGACTGGTCCAGGCACGCAAGTTACCCGGCTGACGGCAAGCGGTGCGTTGTCGTGGAATCTGCCCCTCGATACGTGCGGAGTTTACCGCGCCTGTGTTGCGCCGCCTTGTCGAGAGCCTTGGCTGGGCCCGTCATTGTTTTGGTGGGCAATAAGACTCAATCGTTTGGAAAGTTCCAGGGGCTTGAGGCTGTTCAGGAGGTTAGGCATAATAGATAGAAAGGCTGTCCTGCGCGGAGCGCGTTACCCATAGTCGCCATCGCATTCGGCTCGTAGGCAGCGATCGCGAGAAGTTCCCAAGTAGGCGTTGGGACACGCCGCAGGCACAAACTAACGTGCCTTCGTCACCGCCCTATCGTTGTTTCGCGTAGTGAGCTTGCGCGAGCTACTCGCGCACGGTTACCCGCGATGTCGCTGAGACCTCGGCAATGGAATCAATATCGACAGTGACAAGACCGCATCCGTCGATACGAACGGTGACTTTGCCGTCCTCTTGATCGACGCGCGTGGCGAAACCACTGATTTCGACTTTCTGGCCTACCTTGGCCTTCTGCGGCGTGTCGATGGCAAGCGGGAAATTATAGGTCGGCACACTAACGCTCGAAACGCCGTCCTCCATCACCTTCAGGATGGTGGCCGATAGCGTGATCTCATCTCCGACTTTCGGTTTTCGCGCCATTCAAATCGCTCATGATCGTGATTGTGATTGAAACATGCAACTCAGCTGAAATGTTCCCGACCCTGCTCACTGCCATTGGATTAATTGCTAAGTTTTACTCAAAATGCCATCGCTGGATGTCCCCTCAAGCCCCAGCAAGCCGACGCGGCCTGCGTCCCCAAAGGTTTAGAGCGTGCCGGCTTCCCTATCGCGCCAGCACACCTTGTGGGCTGCGCGAAGGCGTTCCACACCGGTCGGCCAAGCCCGTTCCCTCAAGGGCTAGAAGCCTCCGCACGACGACGACCAGTAGCTGAAGAGGACGAAAAGCCCCGCCATAGGAGCGAGCTGCGCCGAACTCTTGAAGCGGTCAAATCCATGAGGTTTAGACCCTCGTGGGTTGTATGGGAGCCGTCTGCATCAGGCTTGCCTAAGTGCGCGCCCTGGCCGTCATGAAACGTCAGGCGAGGCCGTCTCCGGTCAAGCTTTTCGCTAGCAAGACGTTGCTAAAATATACGTTATCCACGCCGGAACCAGGTGGTCAAGCGCACGTTGCTTCGTGCAGTCACGACAAGCTTGTTGACCTGAAGGAGGTTAAAATGAGCATGAAACTTCTCGTTGCTGCAATCGCGCTCGCATCGATGGGGGGTGTTGCGATGGCTGGTTCCACAACCGGCACATCCGCGCTCGACGATCCTGCCAAAATGTCGCCGTTCTTCACCGATGCCGGTATGAAGACATTGAGGTCCGAAAAGGATTTCAAGACCGCGTGGACGGCCATGAAACCCGACGAACGAACGGCGGTGTTGAAAGACTGTGGCGACACCACGCTTAACAAGGCGCATGCGGAATTTTGCGCAATGGCCAAGAAGATGGGCAGCTAAAATAGCGCTGCCAACCACCGAAGACGAACATTAAGTCCGGCTTCGGTGGTCGTGAATGGATGGCGTGCTTCGTCGGCGATTGCCTAGCGCCGTTGTTCCTGCGTCGCTGTTCAAGCCGATTGAGTTGCGAGACTGATCGGCAGCATCACCATTGACTGGATGCGCGACAGGGCTCGCTGGGGTGTAAGAGCCGAAAGTGGATGAGCAGTTACCTGTTCCACGCGGTCGGACGCAGCCACCATGCTGATCGCAGCCTGACCATTTCGAAAGGATAGCGCCTCGACGACCTGCCTTGCCTCTGGGGCGGGAGATCTGGGTCTTCTCGGAACATTAGGCATTTAGCGAAGTTTGGTTGGACGGCTCGCTCTTGGGGCCAAAACGATGGCCAGGCGGGCTTTGGGAGGAAGCTATGATCGATGTCACGCCTTCGCTTCACGTCTGTCGCCGGCGGGCACTGCAAATTGGCCTGGGAGCAACGCTCACTTCAACCATCGGCCTTGCTCCGGCTTCGCCCGCTTTTGCGCAGGATGGCGTTAAGGACGAAGACATTTTCCGCTTTGCACTCAACCTCGAATACATGGAGGCGGAATACTATCTTCGGGGTACCACTGGAAAAGGCATCGAGGATTCAGATGCCGGTTCCAAGCCCGGCGATGTCGTCGGCGGCAAACAGGTTTTCTTCGAAACGCCCGCGCTCGGTGAATTCATGCGGGAAGTTGCGGAAAACGAACTTGCCCATGTTAGGTTTTATCGCAAGACGCTTGGGTCGGACGCCGTCGACCGGCCGGCAATCGATTTTGATGCCGGCTTTGCTGCAGTCGCGAAGGCTGCGGGCCTGAGTGCGGACTTCGACCCCTTTGGCAACCAGATGAATTTCGTGCTCGGCGGCATGCTGTTTGAGGATGTGGGTGTAACGGCCTACGCTGGAGCGACAACCGTTCTAAAGAACAAGCAGTTCCTGGCTGCTGCAGCCGGTATTCTCGCGGTCGAAGCTTACCACATGGGAATGGCGCGGTCTTCGCTCTACCGCATGGGCGAGAAGGCCTGGAAGGCTGCCAATGCCATTTCCGACGCGCGGGACAAGATCGACGGGCCCGACGACAAGGACCAAGGCATCTATGTCGACGGCAAAGCCAACTTCGTTCCTTCGACGCCAGACGCGATCGCCTTCACAAGAACACCGCAAGAGGTGCTGCGCATTGTCTATCTGAATGATCAACCCGGAGTGAGCAAGGGCGGTTTCTACCCCAACGGGATGAACGGAACGCTCAGGAGCACTTAAATGATGGAAGCTGTCGGACACGCAGAACCTGATTGTCGTCGGCAGATATCCCCTTCATCCGTTTTCGTTTCGATGAGAGCGCGATGAACGTCAGCGGCGAAGCGACGAACTCTTTGTGGGCGCTTGACGCGAGCTTGCCCACCGCTCCCCGTCTTGAGCAAAACGAGAAATGCGACGTGGCCGTGATTGGGGCTGGCATCGCCGGGATTTCGGTTGCCTATGAACTGGCACTGGCGGGACGCAAAGTGGTGCTCGTGGATCGTGGACCCTTGCTCGGCGGCATGACCTCGCGCACGACCGCCCATCTGGCGCCCATCTGCGACGACGGCTTGAGCGCGCTGGTCGAGATGCGTGGCGAAGCTCTGGCGCGCGGCTTTCAGGCAAGCCAGCGAGCCGCGGTCGACCGGATCGAACAGCATGTCGCCAGCCTGGAAATCGACTGCGATTTCCGGCGACTGGAGGGGTTCCTTTTCCCCGCCGCATGGATGGACGAGAAGGAGGCCGCCAGACGATGCAACGAAGAGTATGCGGCTGCTGCAAAGACGGGCGTCGAAGTCGAGCGTGGCAAGGGCGTGCCGCTCAAGGGTCATGAATCGGCGCCCGTCCTGCGCTATCCGGGCCAGGCCACTTTCCACCCGCTGAAGTACCTGCGCGCCCTGCTTGCTGATTTCAAGAAGCGAGGCGGCAAGGCCTTCGCCGACAGTGCCGTCGTCGAAATCAAGGAGGGGAAGCAAATTCGCCTCAAATGCGACAGCGGCTCAACCATCACGGCTTTGAACGCGGTGTTTGCAACCAACTCTCCGATCAACACTTGGGTCAAAATTCACAGCAAGATGGCGCCCTATCGCACCTATGCGATGGCTTTCGAGATCGCCGGGGGAATTCTCCCGGACGCGCTCTACTGGGATATGGACGACCCCTATTATTACGTCCGCCTCAGCCGCGGGTCTGGTAAGACCGACTGTCTCATTGCGGGCGGTCGCGATCATAGATCGGGCGAGACGGACGATGGCGAGGCGCGCTTTGCGGCGCTCGAGGCCTGGATCAGAGCGCTGGTGCCCGATCTTGGTGGGGAAAGAGCGAGATGGTCAGGTCAGGTTCTCGAAACCATTGATTATTGTGGCTTCATCGGCCGCAGCCCCGGCGACGGCAACGTCTTCATCGCCACCGGCGACTCCGGCCAGGGCATGACGCATGGTGCATTGGCCGGGCGCCTGATCCGCGATCTGATCGTCGACGGATCGAATCCCTGGGAAGCCGTCTATGCTCCCGACCGGACGCCGCCCGCAGCCTTCACGCATTACATCAATGAGAACCTCACGACGGTGAAAAATCTCGCCGGTTACTTGCTACCCGGCCAGATCAAATCGGCCAGGGATCTCAAGCCCGGCGAAGGCGGCGTCCTTCAGGACGGCTTGAGTAAATTCGCCGTGTGCCGCGGCCGCGCCGGCAAGTTGCACAGGCGGTCAGCCACTTGCACACATCTTGGCTGCATCGTGCACTGGAATTCCACCGAGCAATGCTGGGATTGCCCTTGCCATGGCTCGCAGTTCGCGCCGGACGGGACGGTACTTAACGGCCCAGCGACCCGATCTCTGGTTCAGCCGAAGTCATAATGCCAAACGTCAGAGGCGGATCAGCCGGACGGCATAAGCCAGCTTGTTGTGGCGTGCTCTTTTTGCTGGTGGACAAGCCGTGTTTCGCCTAATGGCACTGGGCTGCATGCCCCGCATTCTCGGGCAGCGAAGGCCCGGTATGTCGAGCCGGTTTTGTTCGAGCAATCCCTCGCTGGTCTGTTCGAAATTGCTCGTCCGATAGTAGCCGCATTTCGGATTGATCGGGGGCCTGGATTGCGAATGTAACCCTTGGCCCTTACCGACGGCGCATGGAAGAGCAGCTGGCGCCTTCGCTCGCACCCTTGCACGCCCTAAGACCAAGCAGACAGCGCCAGCGTTGGAGCCTTCGATGATGCTTATAGTCGGCACTGCGGCGGTTTTCGCCGCAAACCTCTTCCGTTCTTTCAGCGCACGATCCGCCGAAAGACCGCCGGTATGTCAGACAAGGTCACGATGCGCTGCCGTTGACCAGCGGCGTATGCATCCTAGTTGCAGTCATCCGCGTTCGAGAGGAACATTCCGTGCATCCTGGCCTCTGGATAGCATTCGTCGGAACGGTCATCGCACTGCAAGTGCCACCGGGGCCGGACAGCATGCTTGTGATGGCGCGCGGAATTGCGCAGGGCCGTGGAGTTGCGCTGTTCACTGTGCTCGGGATGACCGTCGGAGCGGGCATGGTGCAACTGCCCCTTATCGCGCTTGGCCTCACTACTCTCATTAGAGCTTCACCGCTCGCGTTCGCTGCGCTCCAATGGATGGGAGCGGCCTATCTCATTTGGCTCGGGCTTCGGCTGATTTTCACAGCCGCGCATGTCCCTGCCCAGCACGATGGGAGGTCGCCCGGGCACCTTGCGGCGGCAGGCGAAGGCATGATCGCCAATCTAATCAATCCTTGGCCCATCACTTTCATGGTTGCATTCCTGCCCCAGTTCGTGGACCCGCATGGAAGCTCGATTACGCTCCAACTCTTGTTGCTGGGCGCCACTCAGAAATTGACGGGCGTACTCGTGTTAGGAACTTATGCCATGGCTTCGGGCAGCATAGGGACGTGGATCATGGCGCATCCCCGCGTAAGGCGGTGGCAGCAGCGGATCGCGGGCTTCTTCATTGTCGGCCTCGGGCTCCGAATGGCCTTTGGTGGTGGAGCAAGCCATTGAATCTAACGCTGCCGAATTGCGCCGGAGACCCTACAGGGGGAGGAACATCTTCTCTTCGCCTCGAATCTCTTGCGGGCCTCCTGAGCGGGCATGTTGCCTTCCACAGCAGACAAGCAGGTTTCCACCGCCTGTTTCCTTAGGGCCTTAGGGCCACGCCTCGTACACTTCAGGAGATGCTCGGAGGCACCTTCGGCATGACTGACCCGAAGCGGATGCCAGGTTTGTCTGTCCTGACGTAGACCGGAGGTTGAATCAATGCAGAGCCGTCAGGGCTCTCTGAGGACGAAGAGCACGAATTGATCGTGAAGCGTCGCTCGGTCCATGATGATCTCGACCAATTCCGGTCGGTCTCTCGTAGGACAGGCCCGGCCTTATGAACTGCGGCGATGGACAATGCTTGCCAACCGGGATGAAACGCATCGCCGCCTCGACCAACTCGTTGGCGGTGGCCACGGGCTCGCAAACTGCTTGAAGCCTCATCGCTCCTCCCCCCAAGGCAGAAACCTAAGTGGTCTATGGTTCACCAAACGAAGATCAAGTTTGGATGTATCAAGCCAAGAGGCCGGGTGAATAGGGACCGACGCGACCTCCGTCGCGTCTTTGCGTTTGCACTTACATTAGCTTTAGAGCACATTAAAGCAGCCGGTGAAGTACCCCGTACCGGTTAGGCTCGCGCCAGTCCCCCAGACCCCTCGACGCCGGGCCGCTCGGGTGACAAGGCACTTTCCGTTTTGCCTAGTCTCGCCGCCGCTTCTTGTCGCGCAAATTGAGAAGCTCGACCAGATCATCAGCCTCTTCGACAGGCATGTCGATCAACGGAACGCCCAACTCGACGGCAGGCATGCCGGTGAACACGTCGATGACGTCCCACGTGCCTTCAGGCGTTCTTTCCATGTCATATCGTCGCGTCATCGGGGCAGAGCGTTCAACGCTGCGTATCGTCCGGCTGGGCATCGGGTCCTTTTTCATCAAGTTCATCGGCCAATGAAGCAATGTTGGGGGGCAGCTCGGGCTCCACCTGCCAGTTTAAGAGCTTGCGCAGGTGCCGGCGCAGGATTTCCGTGCCAATCCAGCGCCGCACGATTTCGGCAATAGCCTTCTGCCTTGATCGATCAAGTTCTGGCATGTTCGGAACTCTCGGAACTTCGTTTACACGCCGAACTCACCCACCATGGAATGGTTCCTGCCGATGAAACATTGCCGCTACCGCTACCCTTGGCGCCGGTCGTTCGTAGATTTCACATCGAAGACAGGTGACGCAGCCTTTTTGCGGAATGGTGGGAAGTCTGGGTTGTCGAAGCGCGCGTTACTGTTTTGCATTGCATGGTCGAGCTCGCCGCCAACCAAGATGACAATGGAAGAAATCCAGATCCAAATCAGGAAACCGATGATCCCGCCGAGCGAACCATAGGTTTCATTATAGTTTCCGAAATTGCCCGCATACCAGGAGAACAGAAACGATCCGACCAGCCAGCCGAGTGCCGCGACGGCGCTGCCCCAACTTATCCAGCGCCATGGCGCTCTCTGCCGGCTCGGACCGAAACGATAGAGGAGGGCGAAGCCGAGCGCGACGATTGCAAGCACCACAGGCCAGCGCAGAATTCGGATGAGCAGGTCCGTCGCCCAAGACAGTCCGACGAACGACAACAGGATTGGGACCGCCACGGCAGCGCCGATTGCCAGTAGCCCCAGGACGATCCCGCCCATCGTGAAGGCCAAAGAAACCGCATTGATGCGGAAGAAGCCGCGTTTCTCCTTCTCGCCATAGATTATATTAAGGGCATCGAAGAGTGCCTTAACGCCGGCGTTGGCACTCCACAGCGAGGCGGCAAGACCGATTATGAATGCCAGCCCAAGAGTTCCGCTTCGCTGCGAGGCGATGTGCTGCATCTGGTTGCGGATAACTTCCAGTGCCCCGGCGGGTAGCAAGCCTGAGATGCGGTCGAAGTGTGAGGCAATAGTCTGCGGATCGGCGAACAATCCGTAGACGGCGACCAGTGCGGCAATGGCAGGGAAAATGGCAAGGATGGTGTAAAAAGCGATTCCCGCAGCAATGGCAAGCACGCGGTGTTCTGTGATGCCCGTCTTAACGCGAAGAAGGATGTTCCTCCAACTTGCGAACGAGCTTGCCGAAGAATTAGTGAGGCGCTGCTGGCCAGCGTCACTGTTTTCCTCATGCACCGGCGTAGCAGCTGGAGCGGCGTATCGACGTGGTGAGAATCCGAACGCCAGCAGAACCAGAGTAGCCGCAGGAACCCAAAATGGAGTGAAATCCCTCTTGTGAAGGGAGCGGTTCTCCGGCTGGCCGGTGGCAGTCGTTGTCATCACCCTGCTTTGTCGTGCTCTTCGTTCGCCTGCGGTGTGCGCGCGGTGTTTTCTCTTGAGGCTGCTTTGTTGGCCGTGTCTGGCTCTGCCGCTGCCGCGGGCACGGCCGGCCTTGCTGGCTCCTTTCCTTCTTCTTTTGTCTTAGCGGCAACCTCTTTCTCGCCGGACGGAGTGGGTTGTTCAGCACCGTCTCCGGACTGGCGATGTCGGCCGGGTTCCGGACTGCGTGGGTCTTCTGGCGCACCGCCTGCTTTTTCGCGCATCAGGCGATCTTCCACTTCCGAGGGCGGCAAAGCCGCACCGATTGCCGCGCCGACTGCCAGGCCGATGCCCGCCAGGACAAGCGGCTCATTGCGGCAGAAATTCAGCAGGCTCTGAGTGCTCGATGCGAGGCCATGGCCGAGGCTTCGTGCCGAACCGCCGATCGCCATCGCTGTTCGGCTGGTGCCGTCGGCCACCGCGTCATAAGTCGAGGATGCCGTCCTTGAGACAGATGCTGCCGCTGATTGAGCATTCTCCCCAGCGGCTGCGCCCAGGCGCCCAGCTGCATCCCTAATTTGGGAACCGGCCGCCGCACCAGCTTCCGTGACTGAGTCGGCGACGGCCCCAATCTTGTCACTCATCCGGTCCAGGTCGCTGCCTTCGGGCTTGGGGCGTGTGCCAATGTCGGCGGCTCTGCCGTTTGCCGGGCCAGCGCACATCAGCCAAGCGATTCCGGCTCCGATTAAGGTGACGGGCAGCGGATTTCTTGCCATCTGATGGCGCAGGCCACGATAGAATTCACCGGCATCGCCTCGACCGGCGTAGTCGCTGAACTGATCCAGAATTTGGCCAGGCGTGACGCTGGCCCTCAGTTCGTCAAGTGTGTCCACGAGCTGCGAGCGTGTCCGCTCCGTCTCGCGCTCAAGCTGCTCTGTGTAAGTCATGGCGATGCCTCGCTTGCTCTTTTGCAACGGTTGCGTCCCGCTGAAGCTGGTGAATGGTCTTGTCGGGCATCATCGTTTTGATTTTGAGCCGGTTCATGCCCATGAGAAGGAAGATGAGACCCAACACCAGGGCTATGCCGCCCACGATCAGGGCCGATGCGGCGGCTGTAATTCCAAGTGCCGGCGCCAAAGCGGCGACGCCGGCCTGAAACAGTATGACCAGCGCCGGAATGAGCAGCACAGCGCCGCCAATCACAAGGCTCAATCCGGCCGTAGCACGGCCTATGTTCTCCGAAATCTCGCTGCGGGCAAGTTGTCCTTCCTTTCGAAGCAGGGTCGTGAACTGCAACACGACATCCGAGAATAAGTCCGGAATGGACCGGCTATGTCCGAGAGGTGTCATTTTCTTCTCCTGTCAGGGGTGCGTTCCGCCGTGCTTCTGAGGGCCGGGAGACCTCTTCAGAACCCGCGCGAGAGTGATCCCTGCCAGAATGGCTCCGCCGAAGAACGCCGCAGGCTGAGTGTGTGCGAAATCGCCAAGGTCTTTAACCAGATCCTCGACTCTGCGCTTACGCAGTGCAGCGGCTGTGCCTTCCAGACGTGACGCGGCGTCGTGAACGTAGTCAGCACTTCGTGGAAATTGCTTCTCCAACTCATGGGCAGCGCTATGGATCGCGTCAGCCATCTCGTCGATCCGCTCGGCGCCAGCTTCCTTCTGTTGCTCCGCCGCTTGGCGTGCATGCTCTTTCATCTCATTGGCCTGGACCATGTTAGTCTTCCTCGGTTCGGTCGTCGCCCTAGGCGACGACCGGCTTATTACGTTGAGCTTAACTACGATCGGGAAATTGAGTTCCGGCCGACTGGAAAAAGTCATTGGCCGTTGCCGGACAGCAGTTCACTCAGTGGACTCGGCGGCTCTGCAGTCGCACTTGAGAGGCGCTCCTAACCACTGTCAAACTCGCGGTCCCGTCCGCCAAAGGAGACGCTCTCATGATCCGCAATTCTTTCACCGCAACCGCGCTCGCCGCTCTTATCGGCATTGCCGTCGCTGCCCCGGCCATGGCCAACGACGTGAGCATCGAGCAGTATGGCTGGTCCAATTCGGCTGGTGGCGCCCAGAACGGCTTCAAGAACCGTATCCGGGTTTACCAGGACGGCCGCTTCAACACGGCAATCGGCCAGCAGCGCGGCCGCCATAACCTGTCGGCCATTGGCCAGCAGGGGATCGGCAATTACGGCGCCACCTATCAAAATGGCAACCGCAACGTGACAGGCGTCGCTCAGTTCGGCTCCAATCACACCACCATCCTGACCCAGGACGGCAACGGCAACATTGCTGCCGGCGTGCAGGTGGGCCGCGGCTGCAATGCCAATGTCAGCCAGGGCGGCAGCGGCAATGTCGCGGCTTTCGTTCAGGCCTGCCCATAAGCAGCACCGGCTGGGCGGCCGCGGAAACAGTCCGCGGCTGCGCCAACCAACGCCAAGGAGACGAACCATGCCAAGCATCGTCAAACTTCTCCGTAGCGCCACGACCGCATTCGCCCTGGTTCTGATCCCGGCCGGCGCTTTGGCGACCATGGCCACCGCCGGTCAGGCCCTCGGGCCGGTGCGCTGCGAGATCCGCGCAACGCCGGAAGGCGACATGGTCTCGCTGGAGGCGCTCGCCCATGCCGACAAAAGCGTCCGTGGCACCTATTCCTTCCATGTTGAAAGTGCCGCTCGCACCGGCGACACCAACATCGAGCAGGACGGCGCCTTCAGCACAGCGCCCGGCAAGCCAGCTACGCTCAGCGCTGTCACGCTCGACGCGCAGGGCGGCGTCTATGACGCCAGGCTCGAGCTGACGGTCAATGGCAAGAGCATCAGCTGTGCCGAGCGGCTCGGCGGCGCGACCTGATCGGATCGCCAGGCTTGCAAAAAGGGGGCGTCGGCAATCGGCGCCCTTTTTCCATGTGCGTCAGGCTATGAGAAAAATGGCTGAACGACAGCTGAACGAAGGATTCCGGGAGGGTTCAGCCACCATATGGGAAGGTTGGCCAAGACCGGGTTAGCCGGAAAATGGAGAGCAAAGATGACCCGCAATATGTTCAAAACTCTTGCCGCCGTTCTCGTTGCCGGCAGCATCGGCCAGGCGGCGCTGTCCGCACCGGCTTACGCGAGCGGCTGGGTTTCGGTGACATTTGCCCGCGGCACCATCTGACGCTCGTCAAACACGCAGCACTCCGGATTGGCTGCGCGCTAAGGGGAACGCACTAATTTCCGCATCCTAGTCCTACAGGATCGGGATCGTCCGTTCTTCGGCAGGCCATGACCGCTCGACTTCGAGACGCAGCCGTCGATCAATCTGACGGTGACGGCAACCTCGTCCGACGGAAGCACCGCCAACCAGGCCTTCAGTCTCGCCGTCCTCAACAGCCCTGAGCCGGTCGCCTTCAACACCCCGGCCGACGCCGACGCCGCCGCCAACCAGATTGCCCAGACTCAAGACCTACGTCTGGTCCTCGGCCGTGGCCTACAATCTCGTCCTGTTCACCCGCCTCAGACCGACCTGATACCAGCTCGGCATCGCAGTCGTCTCGCTGGCAGAGCCGCCGACGATGGTGGATGCGCACCGATCTAGACTAAGACTAGCCCTATGAAGACCTCAACCGGCAGACCGAGAAAGTAAACGAGGCGTTCCTTCGCGGGAATCAGGAATGATGTCAGGTCCAGTGGACCCCGCCCGGGAACTGGAAGACTTGTGGCGAGTTCATATCCTCAGCAGGCGGCCGCCGGTGGCTTCGGACGGCGGGAAGCTGCAAACAGGAGAGGGAGAGGAAAGCGTCATGAGTCTCGGCACCATCCTCATCATCATTCTAATTCTTGCATTGCTTGGCGGCTTTAGTGGAGTTGGCGGCGGGCCATTCTACGGCACCGGCTATTATGGTGGCGGCGGCCTCGGTCTGGTGCTGCTTATTGTCATCATTCTGGTCGTGCTCGGGCGCATTTAGCGTCACCTGACCCGAATGTTCGGCTTGTCGCTTCTGAGCGAGCGGCGGGCTTTGTAATGCCTGACGTAAAACGACAGCCAAAGAGAGAGCGCTGAACGCCTATGCTTCCGGTGGGTGAGGGCGCAAAATCGCGGCTTCTCACCATCTTCGGGCTAAACATCGACCAGCCTGCCATGACCGCCTTCTCTCAGCGAATTTGCAGAACTCTCAGCACACTACCTTAGGCCGAGGCTCAGTCGATCGGCTGGGCAGGATAGCCAAAAGCCCGACACTTGCCAGTTTACTCTGCGCCACTCTCATTTGAACTATTGCGGAATGCGTAACAAGTCCTGCAAGCGATGTGGCAATTGTGGCGATGCATGCAATTCCCTGCAGCTCTGCTCCCATCGCCGGAGGTATTCCACGATGGGAATGCCAGTTCGGCCGGGCCACCGGTTGAGTGCGCCCAACGCTTCGATGCAGTGCGGTGCGTGATCATATTCGGCGAGGATGGTTACTGACATCGCCTGAGCGAATGGATTGAGGCCGGGTATTTCGATCTCGCTACGATGAGCGGCGAACCATGTCGCGGCGTCGAGGGTGAGCCCCTGGCTGTCGGCGAGCGCGGTATAGCCTCGGATGATATTCTTGCGATAGTCGGCGATTGCGTTGCCGAAAGCGTTGTCGCCGGCGAATGGCGGGTTTTTCTTCCAATCTTTCGCCAGGCGCCCCAGGCCCCACAGTGAGAACGCTTCGACCATCGCCTCCTCTAGCCACTGACAGGGCGGCGCCGGCTTGGCATCGGGCTGCCAGCTGTTGGCCATGACATGGCCGAGCTCGTGTCCGAACTGATAAGCAAGCTTCGACCAGTCCCGTTCGCCGATGTCGACAATGATCCACGCCATGCTGGTGCCGTCCGCATGCAGCCAGATCGCCGGCTGCCCGGAGCCATGTTCATCTACGCGAAGTCGCGCGGGCTGACGATCAGAGACCAGGCGGAGACCACCCAGGCAGGCGTGCCGCATGCGCGCGACGACTTGTTCTGCTGCTCTCGGAAGCATGTGGCCCCAATTGCCCGCGAGCTCGATGGGTGCGGAGAGCAGGGTAGGAGAGGGGTCAGTAGAGGATTGCGGCATGGCTGTCTCACTGGCCCCCAAGCTGGCCCGAGGTCCTGCGGCTGCTGCAAACACTCCTGCCGCAGCGACGCCAAGGGCCAATTCGCGTCTCGTCAATACTGGTTGCAAGTCCTCCTAGCTCCGAGCCCTTCTTATGGGCATCTCGCCACCAATCGCCGAACCAGCTAAGCTTGAAGTGTGTTTAAGTAGTGGCGTGGATGCGAGCCGGCTCGAGCTTTGTGTCTCAACGAAGCCGCCGATCATCGGCGTAGAAGGTCTAAAGCATGATAGGGGAGATTTATATAATCAATCTCGATCGAAGCGTTGCCCGCCTCGATACCTTTCGCAAGTTAAACTCGCACCTTGAAAATGTTCGGCGGTTCCCCGGGGTAGACGGTAAGTCTGTTGATCGCGATCAGTTGATGACGAATAAGATCATTACGCCGAACCTGGACTATGCTGCCGGCAGTTTGGGCTGCGCCATTTCGCACGTGACGCTCTGGAAAGAAGCTGTCGCAAGGCACAAGGTGATCACTGTTGCCGAAGACGATGCGATCTTCTCCAATCAGTTCGAACGACATACGAGGTCACTGTTGTCGAATGTCCGACCCGACTGGGACTTTATCCTGTGGAGCGCAAGCCTTCGATGCTACGCCTGGTTGGATGCCCTTCCTGGCGGGACCGGAGCCAGGGTGGAGTTCTTTTCTGGCGAGGTCATGGAGCACATAGCCGATTTCCAGGAGGCAGAGACCGAACCCGCCCTGCTTCGAGCGCATCATCTGCTGGGGACCGTTTGTTATTCCGTCTCGCCTCGTGGTGCGCGTGCGCTCTTGGATTGGTGCCTTCCGATACGGCCGATGATCGTCGATTTCGCGGGTTTTGGTCTGAAACTGAACAATGCAGGAATCGACTGCATCATGAATGGGGTGATGCCGTCTCTCAAGGCGTATGTGTGCTTGCCACCGCTCGTCATAAGCGACGAACGGCCAGAAGAATCAGTGCGCATAAATACGTGAACGAGCACGGTCTAAGCCGATCCCTTCAAGTCGGCTGACGCAGTCATTACGCCAATAGGGAACTTCATTCTCAGCTGCAACACGCACACCAAACGGGCACCTTCTCAGGCTCGCTGCTCTTCCCGCAGCCGAAGGAAGAAATCGAGATTATTCTTAAGGCGCTGATTGGTGGGGTCAAGTTCGAGCGCGCTCGTGCCCCATTCGACGGCACGATCCATTGCATTCAGGTGCCACGAGGCGATCGCACCGAGGTCGAACAGGCGAAACCCCCAGCAATTCGGGTCGTCGAGATAGCTTCCGGTGCTATGCGTTTTCTCGATCCCGTTTGCGCAAGCCCAGAACAGGTTCAACCAATCCGCTTTGCCGTGGAGGTCTTCGGCCAGATCGGCCCAGACCTCGCGGCGGTGCGGCGATTCCATTCGTGCCTTGTCCAGCCAGGCCAAGCTCTGTTCCGGCCGCATGCGTGCGATGTAACGCATCGCCTCGGATCGTTCTTCGCCCCACGTGCTTGTCGGCAAGGCAAGGTAGCGCTCAAGCAACTGGACAGCTCGATCTTGCTCGTTGGCCCACATTAAATCCCGCCCGAGCCAGAAGCAGATCTGTGCGTCGGCGGGATCCTCCTTATGGGCAATCTCCATCAGCGGCAGGTAACTGCTCCGTGTTGGCTTGGTGAGGTCTTGCACCTCGAACATGACGATGTCGGTGCTGGTCGCCGTCACTTCCCTTTCTCCGGTGAAGACGAGGGCCTCATGGACCGGTCGCTTGAACCGATAGCCCCAGCGATGGTGAAAATTCTTCGCCGGCCAGCTCCGCAACGGCGTCGGGTCATCGACACTCGATCTGTAGATCGTTTGACAATAGAGGGCTGTCGTCTCGGCCTTCCAGGCCGCCTCCAGCTTCGGCCGCCAGCCCGGCTCGAGAAATCGATCCATGTCCATCGTGCAGCATACGTCGACGTCGGCAGGGATGAGTGCCATGGCAGCGTTGCGGGCGTCGTCGAAGCGCCAGGGGCGGACCGCTATCGGGTGCACGGTAACCCCGGCAGCACTCAGCCGTCTTACTGTATCGTCGGTGCTGCCGGTGTCGGCAACTATTCGGCAATCCGCATCGGCGGCGGAAGTGGCCCAACGCTCTGCGTTTTCTGCCTCGTTCAAAGCGATGGTGTAGACAGCAACTTTCAACAAAGGACTCCGCGATCAGCCAGGACTGTATCGGGCGCCTTACCTGGATGCGCGAATGGGGACCAACCCCATCTGCGAAGCCTGTGACGTTCAACGCACAAGGCCCACTCCTCCGCGCTTGCGGATCGCCACCAGGCCACCGAGCAATCTAGCTCGGCTCAGCTCGAAGTGGCTGTCAAAGAACAGGATTTCGGCGAATTGATCGGCGAGCGCACTGATACCTAAGGGATCAGGAGATCGCGCGGAGCCGCCCTGCTGGAGTTCCCGCATGAGGTTTTTGGTGAGTGTTATTTTGTCCGCATCCTCGCCTGGTGGCTGCCAGTCGAGGTCTTCGATGAAATACCATCCGCCCTCGACGAGCAGCGGAAAGAATTCGCGCAGCGTCAGCTGCTCGTCAAAAGAGGCGTGGCTGCCGTCATCAATGATCACGTCGAGCGAGCCCGGTTCGAGTTTCGCTGCGACGGAGCGCAGATCGTCGAGCCTGGATTGGTCGCAGACGAAAGATTCGAACCTTTGATTGTTGAGTTGAGAAAAATCAGCCAGGTCAACGCCGATCACCTGTGTATATGGAAAATAGGTCTGCCAGAGGGAGACCGAGGGCGTCTCGGTCTGGCTGCCTTCCGCCGAAATGCGACAAAGTCCGATTTCCATGAGTCGCCGCATGGAAAGTCTTCGACTCGAGAGCAGTCGGTCATAGACTCGGGCGTAAGCATGCCGGTTGCCCGTGTGCCGGTTTTTGTCGGTGTTGAAGCGATCAGCGAGACTGGTCAGTGTTGGGAAGCTGTGCAGCGGGTCGATCAGCAAAGAGATAAGCGGCGCTCCTTCATCGTTCGAACGGGCCGCGTTGCGTGCCGTCCACAGATGTATTCCGAAGACGCGCTCATCGTTCAGGTAGTCGGCTAATTCCGGCAGCGGCTTGTCGAACGCGCTCATCTCGGTCCAGTCGATCGAGTTAAAAAGCATCGGCCCAAATACCCATTCGCGCAGCTCGGCACCAGAATCCGAAGCAATGTAGTCGGACAGCAACCTTGGCCCGATCTCACCGAATCCCTTTCCGCCCTCGCCGTGGAATCGCTCGATGGACATCTCGTAGAGCGCTCTTAGATGGTGGCTGTAGGCTTCGGCATAGATCACGTTGCCGCAGATAAAGTGGCCTTGGTGCCCGCCGCGCCACTGCAGATTGAAAAAGTATTCGCCGTGGAACGGAAACGGTCTCAGCATGACCACGTCGCAATCCATCCACAACCCGCCATGCTCGTAAAGCACGGCGTAGCGAAAGACATCGCTGAAATACCGGATCTCGGATCCGGCCACAATTTGCTCGAACAAGGTGCGCGGCATTACATCGTCCGCATCTCGGACCTCGACACCGAGCGGAAGGAGGAATTCAAGCTTGTTCGGCGAGTAGCTCCAGACTCTCACAGGATGGCCCGCCGCGCGCATCGACGTGGTGGCGGCAATCAAGGTTCGATGCTCAGCAGTGTCGGACAGCACCTCGTAAAAGCAGTGGATCTGCGGCAGCGAGAAATCCCCTTTGCTTAGGAGAGGGGCGATCCGGGAATCGAAAGCTCGCGATTGTGCGCTGCGCTCTTGCGGTGAATCCACCAAGCGAAGGAACGGCGCGAGTTCGAGAAGGACCGCTTCTGTCCCTTTCGCCGCGCTCGAGACACCGCCGCTCGCCTCTTTCGAGAGGTCCCCTGTCGCCCGGTTTGCATTGCCATCGTCGCGCCTCCCGGACTGAGTGGACATGGCAAGCTCCTTGCGCTGAGACTCAACAGTCCGGCTGTTGGCACCCGCCGACGACTTCGTAGCCGGTGAGTTCCAACAAGCCTCGTTCGACCACAAATCCGCGGCCTCCAGCAGCGAGCCTACCTCGGACGCATCGACGACGGCGATCCACGACTCTCTGTCGGCAACGCCATACGAAATCAGCAGCCGCTCCCCGTTCGGATGCCAAGTCAGACCGGCGGCAAACTCGACTCCCTTCTCGTTGAAGAAGAACGGGCGGCCGATCTTTGCCAGGCGGCTTGCGTCGTCTAGCCAGACGAAGCGGTGATGGGTGTATAGTCGAGCCTCGTTCGGCCATGGGCGCACCTCGTGGACGAGCGCCAGCCACCCACCTTGAAATGCAATCGCCTGCGTGCCGTCCTTGAATTGGTCGGCAGAGACAGCCGGCGCGTTCTCCGACAACGTTTGCCCTTGTCCGTCGACGATGCGCAAGGGATCGCCCGCGGAAAAGAATTGCAACTGCTCGACGGCGGTATTGATGCCAGCCGGCTTGACAAGGGGCATCCAGCTGCGCCCGTGAAACTCCGAAGCCAGGCATGAGAGCACACGGCGGTCGGTCATCTGGTACGGCCCAGGTCCGCGGTCGTCGACGCGCGCCATGACTGGACACCAGCCGTCTGCCTCCGACGCGCGTGCGCATGCGATAGTCCACAGTTGATCCCGCCAGGCAAACAGGCGAATGGCCTCGATACCAAGTGCTGCACTGCCGGTGGCTTCTGGCACGTCGACCGACGGCAGGATTTCCGCTGTTGATTGAACGCCCAGATCGTCGCTCAGATGAACGAGAAAATTCCGCGTGCGGATCTGCATTTTGCTGGGCGTATTGAGCTGGGCGTCTTCGATCACTGGGTTGCCGACGGTCGGCTGCACCAGCACGATCTGGTCACCCAATCGCGATACTGACGGAGCGCTCGGCCGGTAGCCTTCTGGGGGCGTGAAGCCGATTGGGCGCGCGCTGAAAGATGGCATCATCGTGTTGGCGGACTGCGCATAGAAGAACAAGTTGGATCGTGCCAGCTGCCTGTGTTCGTCGGTGACGGTGCGGTTCAGTGCCAGCCAGTTGCACACTGCAAAGCCGCGATCCTTGCGCACAGGATCGGGCGAATAGTTTGCCGCAATCGCAAATTCCTCCTGCAGACCTGTCGTGTAGATGAAATCCTCGAGAAACAGGATGTCCTGCTCGGGTCTCTTGATCGCCAGACCGGCTTCCGAAAACAGCACGCTGACCTCGTTCATCCCGTTCTCACGGTAGAACCGTGCCAAGTCGTAGAGCGGCTCGGCGCGCTGGGGGCGTTGATTGAAAGCGGCAAGCGCTTGGCGAATGAAGCCTGCATCGTCGCCGAGCTTTTGCAAACAACGCGCCTCCTGTAGGCGGGCGTTCCATGCCTCTTCGTCCCAGCCGCCCATCTGGGCACGTTTGGCGTAGGCCACTGCTGCCTCCGCCGTCCGCCCGGCGTCGCGGTAGGATTGCGCCAAGTAAAACCAGTATCTGTGGTTCTCCGGATCCTTCTCAAGTGCTGCCAGCAAGAGCTTGATGTCGCGTTCGAACTTGTCAACGCGGTTCGATCCGCTGGCATGGTCCTTGTACCAAATGTTCGGCAGCCCATGCACTTCACCGGGAACGTCAAGATATTCGTGGGTCACGCCGTGGTAGCGCGCGCCTGCATCGCGCCTGACAAGACGAGTGTTCCAATAGATGAGGCCGGAATCGGCCCGCTGCAGCAGCCGGTAGCCCGGGCCCTCCAATTGCGCTCGAAAGCCCGCATCCTCGACTACGAGCTCCATGTCGGCGTCGGCAAAAAGCAGATAGTCATAAGCGAGCGGCGATGCATAGGCCTGATCGAGAGCAGCGTTGCGGGCCTGCTCGAAATTGAGAAACGGGAACTCATGCAGCTCGCCAGGCAGATTGCGATCGGCGAAGAACGCTTTGATGAAGTCTTGTGTGCCATCGGTCGAGCCGGTATCGCCGATGACCCAGCAATCGATGTGGCCGGCAACCGCCCCGAGACAACGCTGCAAGTTCGCCATCTCGTTCTTGACGATCATATTGAGGCAAAGGCGCTTGCCGATTGTCATTTGTGAATATCAGCTCTCGGTGTGAGGTCCGCCACGCTCAAGCAGCGCGCTCCGGGGCCAGTTTTGTGCGCCGTACCAAAGCTCCCCTTGTTCAAAACAATTACTGCAGTCTCGATCATGTTGCCGGTCCGGCCACTGGAGCAGCCGAAATCCTCAGCCAGCTACTTGACTGCCATTTGATGGGTTCCGTCAAGATCGGGGAGGCGGCTGCTGCGTCGGGCCTTGGCCATCCCGCAAAGGGTTGCGGAGCTGGATCCGATCACATTTGCACGCTGACGGAAATTAACGCGGACGCGTTAAGACTAGGATTCTCAAAACATTTTTTGGAGTTGCATCGCAGCAATGGCTATCCCCAACCCAACCGTCCGCCACTTTATAGTTTACAAGTCGCTAATTTTCGTCCTTACTAATATATCGCTATAGAGGGAGCCCGCAGGTCGCGGGTATATAGCCGGCAGTCTGCGAAGTCGTAGAGAGTTGAGCCGGAGGTTCTGGAGTAGCAAGGCCATTTTGCGGATTATGAAGCCGGTGCGTTAGAGGGGCGCACCGCCGCGTATACGTTTGTCCTTCTGCACGGAGGTTTCCCCTTCCGGAGTTCTCTTCGCGAGTTTTCGCCAAGACATTGGCGTCAGCCGTGACGGGAGTGGGTCGTGAATGGAGTGTCGCGTGCGTACCGCGGGGAAGCGCCGCGTTTCGATCAGCCCCCAAAACACTCGCGGCTGAGCGCCAGAACCGGCCCACATGCGCGGATAGGTGAGTCCCGTTTTATTGCGGCCGCCGAGAGCGCTCTCCCCCTTTGTTCCATGAAGACATACTGCGGAGCGCTTGCAACCGTGTGTCGCCGTCGGGCGCACGGGTTTTGCGTCTTCCTGCGGGCCGACCGGACCAAGCAAGTGTCGCCGCAGCCGGGGGCATGTGGCTATGGAGCTGCGACGTGGGTGCGAGCGCCGCAGGTCATGGCTTGGCGGATAAGCTATCGTGAGCGGCCAGCGCTCCGGTCGCGGCTGCGACAGGCCTCGTCGGGTCGCCGACGCTCCGCAATGATTCAATTCCAAGCATGCGAACAGGAGAAGCAGCGGCGCAGCCGCCGCCGACCGAGGAGGACATGATGAGCTACACAGCAGGGTTTGCGGTCATGGAAGTCACCGTTCGGGGCGTTTTGCCCATCGGCGATACGACCGAAAATGTAACTTACTTCATTCTGGACACGGCCAAGAGCGCAATCGTCGGTCAGGTCGTTCTCCCCAAAGCCGTAAAGCGAAGCCTCGCTGTCGCTCTCACCGTCAAGGTCCCGAGCACTGCCGGCTCATATGCGATTGGCACGTTTGACGACGGCGGGAGTTTTCAGCCCGCCAACTTCCTGAGGGTAGAGAGCCCCTCTGTCGATCGTCCCGGCGGCGCTGTCGGGCCATCGGGAAGATGACCGCCCAATCTCGCTATCCCTACCGCACGCCGGCCAAGCCAGCGGGCGGTTTCCCTTTGAATTGAATTCAAAGCCAACAGGAGCCAGTCATGGCCCGTGCCTCTGAAATTCTTTTTGTGGATTCTTCAATCTCCGATCTCAAGACCGTTCTCCGCAACTTGCGTCCCGAAGTCCTGGCTGTCGTCTTGGATGGCCGCCGGCCGGCGGCGCGGCAGATCGCTGCCATACTCGCATCGTACGAAGGGCTCGACGCGGTCCACGTCATCGCTCATGGCGCGCCGGGCCGGGTTAACTTCGCCGCAGGAGAATGGTCAGTCGGGACGCTGGAAGAGTCGGCTGAGGATTTCGCCGCAATCGGCAGGGCGCTTGCCACGGACGGCGAGCTGAGGCTGTGGAGCTGCGAGACGGCATCAGGGGATGCGGGCGAAGCCTTCATCGAGGCGCTGGGTAAGGCCACGGGCGCGGACGTCTGCGCGTCTCGGGCGCTGGTTGGTGCATCCGTCCTAGGCGGCGCCTGGGAACTGTCCGCAAGCGCGAGCGCGTCCACGCGCCTGCCGCCGCTGACCCCAGATGGGCTGGCAAGTTACACTGGCGTGCTACCAGTACCAGTGCCGGGCGACTTGACCCTCAGTGGAACTATAGATTCTGGTTCAAGTAATAATATTAACACTTACTATCTGGTAGATACAAATGGTACCGTAGTTAATACCGATGATACAGTTGTTGGTAGCTTTCAACTTCCGTCAGCGTCAAACAATTCGGTTCCTACATTTACGATATCAGTAACTGTTCCAGACATTACTCACGACTATCTCATTTACGACGCCGGATTCCACTTATACGGTACACTCACTGCCGCTAATCCTGCCACTGATCCGCAGACTTATAGTTTCACGACCACGCCTATCAATAGCCCCGGCGGGTCGGGCAATGATGGCGATCATTTTGCTGCGGGCTCTATAACCGTCGCGAGTGCCGGTCCCCCGGGTCCAACGGGCCCCACGGGCGCGACCGGTGCCACAGGTGCGACTGGTGCAACAGGTGCGACCGGCGCAACTGGCTCGACCGGAGCCACAGGTGCAACAGGAGCGACCGGTGTGAGCGGCGGGACCGGGGCCACGGGTGCGACCGGCGCTACAGGTGCAACAGGAGCGACCGGTTCTACCGGCGCGAGTGGCGGAACCGGGGCCACAGGCGCGACCGGAGCAAGTGGCTCCACTGGCTCAACGGGTGCGACTGGCTCGACGGGTGCGACAGGCGCAACCGGTTCGACCGGAGCGACCGGCTCGACCGGCGCGACTGGCTCTACCGGCGCAACCGGATCGACCGGTGCAACCGGGTCTACGGGCGCAACTGGCTCTACCGGAGCGACCGGCTCGACCGGAGCGACCGGCTCGACCGGTGCAACCGGTTCGACCGGAGCGACCGGGTCTACCGGCGCAACTGGCTCTACCGGAGCGACCGGGTCTACCGGCGCGACCGGCTCGACCGGTGCAACGGGTTCGACCGGAGCGACCGGGTCTACCGGCGCAACGGGCTCGACTGGTGCAACTGGCTCTACCGGAGCGACCGGCTCGACCGGAGCGACCGGCTCGACCGGAGCAACCGGCTCGACCGGCGCAACCGGCTCGACCGGTGCAACCGGCTCGACTGGAGCGACCGGCTCGACAGGAGCAACCGGCTCGACAGGAGCAACCGGCTCGACAGGAGCGACCGGCTGGACCGGCGCAACCGGCTCGACAGGAGCAACCGGCTCGACCGGAGCAACCGGCTCGACTGGAGCAACCGGCTCGACTGGAGCAACCGGCTCGACAGGAGCGACCGGCGCAACCGGCTCGACCGGTGCAACTGGCTCGACCGGAGCAACCGGCTCGACCGGTGCAACTGGCTCTACCGGTGCGACCGGCTCGACCGGAGCGACCGGCTCGACCGGTGCGACTGGTTCGACAGGTGCGACGGGAGCGACTGGTTCGACAGGTGCGACGGGCTCGACCGGCGCAACCGGCTCGACCGGAGCAACCGGCTCGACCGGAGCAACCGGCTCGACTGGTTCGACCGGAGCGACCGGCTCGACCGGCGCGACTGGTTCGACAGGTGCGACGGGCTCGACCGGTGCAACTGGTGCGACCGGAGCGACCGGCTCGACCGGCGCGACTGGTTCGACAGGTGCGACGGGCTCGACCGGTGCAACTGGTGCGACGGGCTCGACCGGTGCAACTGGTGCGACGGGCTCGACTGGAGCAACTGGCGCAACCGGCTCGACCGGTGCAACGGGCTCGACCGGAGCAACCGGCTCGACTGGTTCCACCGGAGCAACTGGCTCGACTGGAGCAACCGGCTCGACCGGTGCAACGGGCTCGACCGGAGCGACCGGCTCGACCGGCGCGACTGGTTCGACAGGTGCGACGGGCTCGACCGGAGCGACCGGCTCGACCGGCGCGACTGGTTCGACAGGTGCGACGGGCTCGACCGGTGCAACGGGCTCGACCGGCTCGACCGGTGCAACGGGCTCGACCGGCGCAACCGGCTCGACTGGAGCAACCGGCTCGACCGGAGCAACTGGCTCGACCGGCGCGACTGGTTCGACAGGTGCGACGGGCTCGACCGGTGCAACGGGCTCGACCGGCGCAACCGGCTCGACTGGAGCAACCGGCTCGACCGGAGCAACCGGCTCGACCGGAGCAACCGGAGCAACAGGCGCAACGGGCTCGACTGGTGCGACCGGTTCGACTGGAGCGACTGGAGCAACTGGCTCGACCGGAGCGACCGGAGCGACCGGCTCGACTGGAGCAACCGGCTCGACTGGTTCGACAGGCTCGACTGGTGCAACCGGTTCGACCGGAGCAACCGGATCGACTGGCTCGACGGGAGCAACCGGAGCAACAGGCTCGACGGGAGCAACCGGAGCAACAGGCTCGACCGGCGCAACGGGCTCGACCGGTGCAACGGGCTCGACAGGTGCGACTGGCTCGACTGGTGCGACCGGTTCGACCGGAGCGACCGGTTCAGCCGGAGCGACCGGTGCGACCGGAGCGACCGGCCCGGGCGGTGAGACAGGTGACCACCACCATGGCAACAACGGTGGCGGCAACGATCCTGACCACAACGACAGCAGTAATCCGGGGAAAGGACATCCCAATGATGGCACGGACGCCGATGGCTCGCCTGACGGTCACAATGCTAAGGTCTCGGCCAGTACGCTCGGGCTCAAGGACACGACGCAGTTCCTGCAATCCGGCTCGACAGACAGTGATCCTGTCAGCCATGCGTCGTTCCGCCAGCTCATCGGCCTGGCGGCGAGCACGGTGTCGACCGACCTCCTGAATGTTCTGAACACGATCAAGGGAGGTCAGGACCAGCACAAGCCTGTGGGTGCGAGCACCGACCTGATCTCGGACCAGACCAAGCACGGCGCCGGCTACGCCAACACCGACGACACAGTGAAGAAGGCTCTGAAGGATATTCTGAAGCCGCATGAGTGAGCAGGAATGGTGACCGGACAGACGACGATAGAAGCCGGACCAGGGCTGAGAAGCGGACGCGCGGGCTTTGCGGGGAAGCAAGGCCTGCGCGTCCGCCATTTCCGAACGGGCACCAGGCTCGTGTCACCGACCGGCTCAGGGTGCAATCAGCACCCCCGGGGAAGCCGGCGGGGACAGTCCGCCTGGGGCATTGTTGAAATGCCTGGGTGCCGGAAGGGAAGTCCATGGTGAACATCCCTCTGAATGCCGAAATCCAGCCGGTCCCGATCCGCGCCGCCATCGAAGCCGACACCACCGGCAACGCTGGCGGCTATAGCGAAGCGAGACGGATTCCCGGTGGTCCCGCTGAGTTTGATCAAGTCGGGCCGCGCTTCAAGGCGATGCTGCGGGTCGCCCGCTATCACGGGGTCGAGCTCGACCCAAATGAATTCAGGGCAGCGAACGCAAGCCCGTTTCCAACCGCTGCCGACTTGTCTGAATGGGCGCGCAACGGTGGGATGTGGTCTCGCGCTGTCCGCGTTCGCTGGTCTCACCTCTTGCGGTTTCAGGACAGCGGACCGGTCGTTCTGTTGTTCACCGATGGCGGCGCGGGGCTCCTTACCGGGGCGAGTGCCGAGCGGAACATAGTCTTCCTCAGAAGCGCGGACACACCTGACGACGGTGAATCCACCGCAATCGACGAGCTGCGGCTGTCGCAGGTGTGGACGGGAGAGGCGGTGCTGCTGCGACAGGCGAGATCCTATATTGCGGCGGATGCGCCTTTCACCCTTCGCTGGCTCGTCGACCTGGTGCGGCTCGAAAGCCGGCCGCTGCGCGATGTCGCCATCGCCTCGTTCACGCTCAGCATCCTTACGATCCTGCCGCCGCTCATCGTTATGACGGTGGTCAACAAGGTGCTACAGTTCAACAGCGTTTCGACGCTATTGCTCTTGTCGGCCATAATCGCCGTCGTCTTCGCTTACGAGACTTTGCTCGGCCATGCGCGGCGACTCATTATCAACGTGGTTGGAGCCCGTCTGGACACAAAGCTGCAGCTGCACGTCTTCAGCCGGCTCCTGCGTTTGCCGCTCGACTATTTCGAGCGTCATCCGGCCGGCGAGACGATGTACCATCTCGCCCAGGTCTATCGGATCCGCGAGTTCCTGACCGGCAAACTCCTCACTACGTTCCTCGATATGATCACGCTCTGCGTGCTGGTACCGGTGATGTTCTACATCAATGCCAAGCTCGCCTGGATCGTGGTAACTTGCGCGGGTATGATCATGCTGATCATCCTCGCCTTCCTTAGGCCACTGCGCCGGAGATACCAGCGGGTGATCCACGCCGAGACGTGCAAGTCAGCGGCGCTCGGCGAAACTGTCGTCGGCATCAAGACGGTGAAGGCGCTAGGGCTCGAGCCGCAACGCAAGGCTCTTTGGGACGAGCAAGTAGCGGAAGCGGGAAGGGCGCGTCTCGCCTTCGGTCAGTTCGCCAGCTGGCCGCAGACTCTAGTTACCCCAATCGAACGGGTGATGGTGCTCGGTACCATGCTGATCGGCGCCTATCTCGCGATGAACGACAGTTCTGGCTATATGGTCGGCGGCCTGTTCGCCTTCATGATGATCTCCCAACGCGTCGCTCAGCCGCTGGTTGGGCTGGCGCGGCTAGTCGAAGATTACGAGGAGGTCGGCGCGGCGATCGGCGAGGCGGCGTCGGTCCTCAACCGACCGCTGGAGACCAGTTCGAATTCCGTCGGCCTCAGACCCAAGCTGGTCGGCGAGGTCACGTTCAGCGACCTGACCTTCAGCTATATCGCCACCAAGACGCCGGCGCTCGACCGAGTCAGCTTCAACATTCCGGCCGGGTCCATGTTCGGCATTGTCGGGCGGAGCGGGTCGGGAAAATCGACGATCGCCCGCCTGCTGCAGGGGATCAACCGCGACTATAGCGGGTTCCTCAAACTCGACGGCGTCGACCTCAAGGAAATCAACCTGCGTCACCTTCGCCAGGGGCTCGGCGTGGTCCTCCAGGACAATTTCCTGTTCCGCGGGTCGATCCGCGACAACATCATCGCAGGGCGCGCAGGCCTGACGCTTTCCGACGCCATGCGTGCCGCGCATCTGGCCGGCGCCGAAGAATTTATCGAACGAATGCCGAATGGCTACGACACTTACATTGAGGAAGGATCGCCCAACTTGTCGGGTGGTCAAAAGCAGCGGCTGGCGATCGCGCGCGCGCTCATCCACAATCCGACCGTCCTCATCCTCGACGAAGCGACCAGCGCACTCGACCCGGAGAGTGAGGCAGTGGTCAGCGCCAACCTCATGCGCATCGCCAGCGGGCGCACGATGATCATCGTTTCGCATCGGCTTTCCTCGCTTACGGAGTGCGACCAGATCCTGGTGATGGAGCAGGGCAAGGTCCTCGACGTTGCTTCCCACGCGACCCTGCTCGAACGATGTGCGCTCTATCGTCAACTTTGGGCGCAGCAGAACCGGCACCTCGACGGCCATCACGGCCGCCCGGTAGCCGTACCACCGCGGTTGGTTTGACGATGTTGCGCGTCGATCGATTTGTGCTTTTCGCGACGGGTGCCGGCAAAACGGTGATCCGTTCCTTCGGCTCTAGAGCGCTTGGGCGCATGCCTGAGGCTGGAATGGGTGGGACTGAATGGTCCGGTTCACCAAAGACGACATACACTTCGGATCTAATAAGCCATGAGTAGCACCTCCCTCACCATCCGTCCCGCCCGCTGGCGTCGGACGAAAACGAGCGATCCGACGACACCGGCCATTCTCGAGTTCCAGTGGCCGTCGACGGCGGTAGCCAACGCGCCCATTCCGCGAGCGGCACGCGGCATTGTCTGGACTATTTCGAGCTTGGTGTTCGCGTTGATCGCCTTGGCAGGACTGATCCCGGTCGACCAGGTGGTGACGACCAGAGGGCTCGTGGTCTCACAATCGCCCAACATCGTCGTGCAACCATTGGAGACAGCGATCGTGCGCTCGATCGACGTGCGCGAAGGGCAGCATGTGCGAGCCGGTCAATTGCTTGCCCGCCTCGATGCGACCTTTGCCTCAGCGGATCTCCAGGCGCTAGCGATGCAGGTCTCGACGCTTGAGGCCGAAGTGGCACGTCTGAAGGCCGAGACCGACGGCAAGGCCTTCAATTATGACGGTCTTGATCCAGCCTGGACCCTGCAGGCCTCCATCTTCGAGCGCCGCAAGGCAGTCTATGACGCCAAGCTGGAGAATTTCGACCGGCAAGGCGATGAACTCAGTTCGGTGATCTCGCGTGCTCAATCGGACGCCGTCGGCTACCGGCAGCGGCTCTCCGTCGCGGCCTCGATACAACTAATGCGCAAGCAACTGGAAGAAAGACAGGTCGGGAGCCGCCTCAATACGCTTCTTGCCGAGGACAATTCGGCGGAAATGTCGCGGGCGCTCGGCAATGCAGAACAGACAGCAGAAGCTGCCAGACGCCAGCAGGCGGCGGTGGCTGCCGAGCGCGACGGCTACGTCCAAGGCTGGCGAGCGGAAGTGTCACAGGGCCTGTCGGAGGCGAGTTCGCGGGTGTCCGACGCCCGCGAACTCCTCAACAAGGCAAAGCTGCGCAAGCAGTTGGTGGAGCTGAAAAGTGAAGCAGATGCCATCGTCCAGTCGGTAGCGAAAGTCTCGGTTGGCTCGGTCCTGCAGTCGGGCGAGCGGTTGATTACGCTGGTGCCAGCTGACGCGCCGCTCGAGATCGAGACAAACATCGTGGGTCGCAGCAGCGGCTTCGTTCATATCGGCGATCCCGTGGTCATCAAGTTCGACACTTTCCCCTATTCGCAATATGGCCTCGCACACGGCACAGTGCGGACGCTCAGCCCCGATTCCTTTTCGGCGCAGGAGCAAGCCCGCGACCCAAACAGTTCCCTGGCCATGTTGCCCTCGGACTCCGAGCTGTTCTATCGGACGCGGATTTCCATCGATCAGATCGCGCTGCACGGGGTAGGCGCCGGTGTCAACGTAAGCCCTGGAATGCCCGTGACCGCCGACGTGAAAGTGGGCCAGCGCACAGTGCTCAAATACATGCTCGGCGTGATGCTTCCGATCGGCCAGGAAGCAATGCGCGAGCCGTAGGCGGTAACGCAGTAGGCGACCGAGGTGGGGGAATCGAGGGCTCGGACCAATATGACAATTCTGGATCGGCTGACTGTTTTCGCCAACCCGACGGCAACATTGCGGCGGGCGATTAAGCTCTCTGACTGCGGCAAGCCCGCAAAGGCCTTTCCGCTCATGGCGATCGCCGCACGCGCGGGGATCGTCGACGCGGAGTATCGGGTCGCGCGTTGCTATCTCGAGGGATCGGGAGTGCCGCCGAGTCGCGTAGAGGGGACGCACTGGCTGAGGCGCGCCGCGAGTCACGGCAATGCCGATGCGCAGGCGCTCCTCGCCGCACTTTGCGTGAGCGGCCTTGCGACAGCGGAAGGTGACGGCCAGCGCTCGGAATCGGAACGCCTGTTCGAGCAGGACCTTTCCGGTGAGCCGGACTTCGTGACAGCATTCGACCTTGCCACGAAAGCCGCCGAGTCAGGCTCAGCAACCGGCCAGGCAGTCCTCGGCTACATCCTTACCAGTGGTCCCGAATCGATGCGCGACCCGGATGCGGCGCACCGCTGGTATGAGCGGTCGGCCGCGGCCGGCTGTGCCGAAGGATGCCTCGGTTTTGCGCTTTCGCTGGCACGGCGGGGGGGGCCGACGGAGCGAGCCAGGGTTGCCGACGAGGTTCGGCACGCTGCTGACGCCGGGTTGCTGACCGCAACCTATCTTCTCGCTATCCTTACCGAGCACGGCCTTGGTGTTACAGCCGACCGCGGTGCCGCCGCTCGGCTGTACCTAGCAGCTGCGGAGAAAGGCCTTCCCTCGGCGCAATTCCGGATGGGGTTGGCGCTGATCGACGGCAGCCTCGTGGATCAGGATCCTACGGCCGGGGAGGTGTGGATGCGGCGTTCCGCGCTGGGGGGCAACATCGAGGCGGCGTATCTCCTCGGTGATCGGTACGTGAAGCGCCGGCCGCCGGATTTTGCAGAGGCCGCAAACTGGTATCGACGGGCCGCGGAGGCGGGTCACCAGTCCGCCGCTCGCGCTATCGCCTCTTTGTACCTGACAGGCAACGGCGTTGCCAAGGATGACAAAGAGGGGACGCGCTGGCTTCGCGTTGCCGCAAACAGCGGGAACCAGGGAGCACAAGTCGACCTCGCCAATCTTGTTCTCGGAGGAGCCGGCGAGCCGGACGATCCTATACGCATAGCGGAATGGTTCGAGGCAGCCGCGTCATCGGGAGACCTCATCGCCGCCTTCAATCTCGGGCTCTGCTTCGCCAAGGGCGTTGGCGTGGTGCAAGACGAAGGTCAGGCGGCTCAATGGCTGAGGCGCGCTGCTGACGGCGTGGCCGAGGCCCAATACATGTATGCGCGAATCCTCCAGGATGGGCGCGGCGTGGCGGCCGACGCGGAGCAGTCCCGCGTCTGGTTTGCCGAGGCAGCCGACGGCGGCGTACTCGACGCGCAAGTGGCACTTGCCGAGATGCTGCTCAACGGGCACGGAGGCGTGCAGTCGTCAAAAGCTGCAATCCAGCTGTTCGAGCGGGCCGCCGCCGACGGACATGCCGGGGCAATGTTTGCGCTTGGCGCGCTGCACAGCTCCGGCGTGGGCCTGCCGATCGACCAGACGGCAGCCCAGAAATGGTTCGCCGCCGCCGCCGAATGTGGGCATGGACACGCCCAACTGATGCTTGGCCGATTTCTCTCCAAGGGCCTCGGCGGAGAGCGCAATCCGCTGGCTGGCCGCCTTTGGCTCCAGCGGGCGGCTGCGCATGGCATCCAAGAAGCCGTCGACGAGCTCGCTGAGTTTGGGTAGTAGCCTGTGAGGCGCTGTGAAAGACAGCTGATCGCCGACGATGGGGCCGGTTGGTTGCTGGCACCCCGCAACGTGCCGAAGCCGATCCGGGAGGTAGATTGTAGGAGTGAAGGGCGCATTAGGAACTCGTTCAGATTGAATTGACATCGTTCGGAACCGGTCGGTGGTGCCGCGCTTGATGCGCTCGTCGGCCAAAAGCACGACCGGGCAGTTGCTGGCCGCCAGAACAGCGCCGGCGGTATTGCCGAAGAACAGGTCTTCGCCCGGACGATGAGTGACCCCTGTCACAACCAGCACCGCCGGCGATCGCCGCGTCCGCAACGAGTCAGACGCCGGCTAGGCGGCCTCCCGCGCTGCTCCTCCTGAACCACGGCTGAACGCCGTCTTCAGCATCGGTTCGAATTGCATCTCCTAAAACGAAGCCGTTCAAACTCGCGGTCCCGTCCGCCAAAGGAGACGCTCTCATGATCCGCAATTCTTTCACCGCAACCGCGCTCGCCGCTCTTATCGGCATTGCCGTCGCTGCCCCGGCCATGGCCAACGACGTGAGCATCGAGCAGTATGGCTGGTCCAATTCGGCTGGTGGCGCCCAGAACGGCTTCAAGAACCGTATCCGGGTTTACCAGGACGGCCGCTTCAACACGGCAATCGGCCAGCAGCGCGGCCGCCATAACCTGTCGGCCATTGGCCAGCAGGGGATCGGCAATTACGGCGCCACCTATCAAAATGGCAATCGCAACGCCGCCGGCGTCGCCCAGTTCGGCTCCAATCACACCACCATCCTGACCCAGGACGGCAACGGCAACATTGCTGCCGGCGTGCAGGTTGGCCGCGGCTGCAATGCCAATGTCAGCCAGGGCGGCAGCGGCAATGTCGCGGCTTTCGTTCAGGCCTGCCCATAAGCAGTACCGGCTGGGCGGCCGCGGAAAGAGTCAGCGGCTGCGCCAACCAACGCCAAGGAGACGAACCATGCCAAGCATCGTCAAACTTCCCCGTAGCGTCATGACCGCATTCGCCCTGGTTCTGATCCCGGCCGGCGCTTTGGCGACCATGGCCACCGCCGGCCAGTCGCTCGGTCCGGTGCGCTGCGAGATCCGGGCTACCCAGGAAGGCGGCATGGTCTCGCTGGAGGCGCTCGCCCATGCCGACAAAAGCGTCAGCGGCACCTATTCCTTCCATGTTGAAAGTGCCGCTCGCACCGGCAGCACCAACATCGAGCAGGATGGCGCCTTCAGCACAGCGCCCGGCAAGCCAGCTACGCTCGGCGCTGTCACGCTCGACGCGAAAGGCGGCGTCTATGACGCCAGGCTCGAGCTCACGATCGATGGCAAGAGCATCAGCTGTGCCGAGCGGCTCGGCGGCGCGACCTGATCGGATCGCCAGTTTACGAAAAGGGCGTCGGCAATCGGCGCCCTTTTCCTATGTGCGTCAGGCCGGGAGTGAATGAACGACAGCTGAACGAAGGATTCCGGCAGGGTTCAGCCACCAGATGAGAAGGTTGGCCACAGGCTGGGGCAGCCGGAAAATGGAGACCAAGATGACCCGCAATACATTGAAAACTCTTGCCGCCGTTCTCGTTGCCGGCAGCATCGGCCAGGCGGCGCTGTCCGCACCGGCTTACGCGGGCGGCTGGGTTTCGGTGACATTTGCCCCCGGCAACGTTCGCGACGCTGGCGCCCTGGCGACTGGACTGCGCTTCTATTCGCTGTATCGCGGCCTGCATGGTGCAAGCATCCGTCAGTCAGGACACGGAAACGCAGCTGGCATCGGCCAGAATGGTCGCGGCAATCTGGGCATCATCCAGCAGGAGGGTAATGGCCATTCCGCCACCCTGCAGCAGAATGGCAATGACAACGCTTACGGCATTTTCCAGTTCGGAAGGACTACCGACGCCAACGTCGCACAGAACGGCAATGCCGGTGGCGGTGCCACCTTCAGCTACGGTTGGTAACTGCCGGCGATGAGCCATGAAATTTAGGGTCGCCGCTGGGAACGAAGCATAAAGCGAGCAAATTTAGAAATGTAATGGCCGATCGCGTAGAACCATATAAAAGAATAAGAGTCAGGGCAGCCGAAGTGCGTCAATCGTAAAAGATCTTCTAAAGCGCAAAGGCTGATCAGGACCGGTATAGTGCGAAACACAATCCCGAAAATCGCAGCTTCATTTGCATTCCTGCCGCAATCATGCGGCCCCGCGCTTCCGCCTATTTCCAGACAGAGCCTAGGCGAAACCGCCTGTTGTGGTCGGGCCGAATTTCAAACTGACCCACTACCCAGCCTTGCGCTCCAAAGACTACACGGCTATATATCTGGATATAGCACGGAGGCACGCGATGAGCAACAGTGCGCAGAAAAGAGCGATCGACAATTATCGGTCCCGCCTGACCGCGCGTGGCATCGCGCGGTTTGAAATCCAGGCGCTCGACGCCGACCGCGATCTACTAAGGAGCCTTGCCCGGAAGTTGACGGAGGAGGGGCCGGAAGCTGGCCGGCTTCGCCGGACCATACAGCAGGCCGTGGCGGGTGAACCTCCGAAAACGGGCGGTATTCTCGCCGCATTGCGTCGCTCGCCTCTGGTTGGTGCCGATCTCGACCTCAGCCGGCCGCGAGAAGAGGGGCGTAAGGTCGACCTGTGACGCGCTACCTCCTCGATACCAATATCATCAGCAATGCCATAAAGCAGGAGCCTTCAGAATCGCTGCTGGCCTGGATGGGAACGCAGAACGACGATGACCTCTTCATCGCTTCGCTAACCGTTGCGGAAATCCGCCGCGGTATTCTGGAGAAGCCGCGCGGTAAGAAACGTGACGCACTGGACAAGTGGTTCTCTGGCTCGGAAGGGCCGCAGGCTCTGTTTGCCGGCCGCATCCTATCGTTCGACGACAAATCGGGGCTGATTTGGGCGCAACTGATGGCAGAAGGGAAAGCGGCCGGCCGGCCGCGTAGCGCGCTCGACATGATCGTCGCCGCCGTCGCCAGTGCGAATGACTGCGTGGTCGTGACGGATAACGAAAAGGACTTCGCCGGACTTCAGATCGTCAACCCGATACGCGGAACGGTCTGATGCAGCGGCGGATCAAGGAATGCATGATGTCTTCGCTGATGCCGTCGGCGAAGTAGCCCTGCTCGGTGTCGCCATTTTGGCGAACGGCAGGACGGCGATCGAATGCTTTGCCGGCGTTGACCCTGCCGGCCGGCTCGTCGAGGGTTCCGACATAGCGATCGCCTTGGTCCCGGCGCTGCCGACTTGCAGCGAATAGACCACGATCGGCTAGGCGAAATTATTGAGTTGTGTGCTGTGGAGATCGCGGACCGAGAGGTCGAGCATTGCCTTGACCTGCCGATAGGCATCCTCGGAAAGGCAGATGGCGCCGGGCGCCGCCACGCCCGCAGCACACGGCATCCAGACTGCGGAACCAACCAGCGCCCCATCGCCGGCCACTTGATCGCCCGGCCGTTGTACACGGCGATGATCGAGCTCTCGCTCGGCCGCCGCCTCTGGATATGGACCATTGCAAGGTCGCCACCGTGCCTGGCGCCGGCCCGATTCCCTCGCGAATGGCTTTCTCGGAGGGGCGCAAATACCATCACCACAGCCGGTTGTCGGAGGAATGGTTTCGGGGACCATCATTGCCGGATATGACGCAAGAGCCCGAAACCACTCGAAATTGCGATGCAACTCAGGCCGCCATTGTCAGCATTTCTATCCCGTGCTGCTGCATTGCCGCGCCGATCCGCGCGAAGTCGGGCTGCGTCTGCGGCTCGGCCGTGCCGATGTCGCGGAAGAAGGCGACCATAGAAGTTTCTATGAGCACGAGCATCCGCACCGGGTGGCTGCTGTCGTTTGAGTAATTATGCGGCTCTCTGGGACCGATACGCACCGAGGTTCCGGGGCTCGCGACCGTCACCTCGGGCGGGCCGCCCTCGGCAAAGTGGCGGACCGTGAGGTCGCCCTCGATTACATAAAATTGTTCGGGCGACGCGTGGCTGTGCGGCGGGGTGCCGGAGCCCGGCGGGACCTCGACCTCAATGAGTTCGAGGTTCGAGCCCACAAGGCCTCCCAGGAAGCGGATGCGATCGGCGACGACCCAGAGGGTCTGGCCGTCGTAGGGGTTGGTGACGTCAATTTTCATTACCTGTCTCTTTCATTTGCGATGTAACGTCCGCTGGAGAGTGGCCCGAGGTGACTGCGGACAGTATCACCTCAATTGCCCAGGATGCGGTCTCGCCAGCCTCGGTTCCGGTGAGACCGCCGTAGTCTTTCAGGACCTCCCAGGCAGAGGCCGAGAAGAGAAGATGGACTAGCGACTTGATCTTCTCGGCCTCGGCGGGCGGAAGGGAGGCGATGGCGGGAGCGAGTGCGTGAGCGAAATTGGCACGCCGCTTCGCCACCGTGCCTGTACGCATCTCGCGGCCGGTCCGGGAGTGTAGCGAGGAGCGGATCGCCGCTTCGTGTGTGTCGAACTTTGGGAACGCTTGTCGTGGGCCATCGACGAGGTCTTTTAGACTCTCAGGTGTCGCGGAGACACCTATCCGGGCATTCAGCCAAGGCCAGAAGGTGGCCAACAGATCGTCCTTAGTCGCGAAGTGGCGAAACACGGTCCGCCGCTGCACTCCGGCCCTCAACGCGATGGCTTCCGTGCTGATCTCGTCCGCGGCGCTCGCCGAATCCATCAGTTCAAACAGGGCGATAAGGATCGCCTCGCGTGTCTCACGCGCTTTTTCCTCGCGCACGGGGCTGTTGTAGGCACGGACACTAGACATGCGGCTCGTTCCAAATTTCACGACACTGCCTGTGTCATTAAATTTGACCCCTGTCAATTGATGGCACCATATGTGTCCTTAAATATCGCAGGAGTCTGTGAGTGGCTGGATTCCCAACGCCGGCCGAATGCGTTTGAGTCCCCGCCAGGCCAGTGCAACACAAAGCCGCCGCGCGCCATCACGCCGACTGACGTGAAGGCGGCCACCGCTCGATTATTGGGTTGGGACCTTTGCCCTTCGTGGCGTAGTTTCATCCCGAGCTGGTCGCGGCTGCCGGCGATGCGGTCGAGATTTCATCGGTGAGCTTGCCCCATTGTTCTTTCACCTTGCCTTTGACCTGCTTCCAATTTCTTTCGACGCGGTTCAGTCCATGGTGGCGAACTCCTTCGTTTCTCTCGTGGAAAAACGGTCGTATGGCCGTGGGGTTCAGCTACAACGCCGAAGAAGCGACGACCTCGATTGGAAGTCGATTTTCAATCAGTCTCGATGGAACATTAACAGTCCCTAAGGGTTGTGCGTGCGGCAGGTGCCCTCCATCGCCTGCTGAAGATCAGTGTCCTCTGATCGGCCCGCGCTCTCACAGATGGCGCGGGCTTCAATTGCACAGGCGATGGTCGGAACCTACGTTGTCAGACCACCAAGGATAAGGCGCTGGCCATGGCAAAGGAGAACGGTGCCAAGGTGCGGGTCGAGGAGGTGAAGAAGCGGTAAGGCCCGTCTGGCGAGGCAACGGGAGTTCGCTAATAGTTACATTGACGGTATCGAGCAATATCTCGTGCTTGGACATTCCTGGGGAGCTCGGGCAGCCCTCGTGCCGGCCCGCAGGCATGCTCCACCCTGGCCGTGGTGCTGCTCTCCGGCTATCCGGCTCCGCGGCTCGATCTTGCGCTGGCCGCACTCCCGGCCCTACCGGTGATCGGCACCGCTCTCCGTCACACCTGCTGCCGCTGCTTGTGAGGCTGGCCTGGCCTTGGGCGAAATGTTGGCCGCAGGCCTGTTGTCGAAGGCTAGCTAGAAGAATATCGCCGAGCCGACCGGCATCGTGGCCGGATCTGGGGACCGGCTGTTCGACCCGGAAGCGGATGCACCACGTGCATGGAGAGATCAGTGGGTTTCTCCTTGAGATCGTTTCGGGCTTCGGCCACAGGGTTCGTAAGGGCGCCGCGGGCGGTGTTCGCGATGGTGGCAAGTTGCAGGGCTGGTCGCCACAGCTCGAGACCGCCTGACCAGTCGAGGGGGGAGACGAGCGCCGCTTTCACAAAAATGGCATTCAAAAAACATGAGTGATCAACGTCCCGCCGACATGCAGTCCGTCCTTCGCCAGAACATACAGACTCTGGTCGACCACAGACGACAACAGGAGGAGAACCAAGGCGTTCAGGTGCGAGTTGCTGGCGCCGTTTCGCGCTTCGCGGGAAGCATGCCTTTTGTCTATTTGCATCTCGCAATTCTTGTAGCCTGGATTCTCGCGAACCTTGGCGCGATACCATCCATCCCAGCTTGGGACCCCACTTTTGTGATCCTGGCCATGGTCGCCTCCGTCGAGGCAATCTTCTTGTCCACTTTCGTGCTGATCAATCAGAACAGAATGGCTGAACACAGCGAGCACCGAGCGGAACTGGACTTGCAGATCAGCCTTCTCAACGAGCATGAAACCACGCGACTGATCGAGATGGTGGCTGCTTTGACGGCGCGTCTGAATGTCTCGACCCCCGCCGACAACGAGCTGCCGCAACTGGCAGAGAATATCGATCCCCAACATGTGATGAACCAAATTCAGCAAGCTTCTGGAGATCAGGGCGAAGGTTGAGCAAAACGAGGTCGCCGCCGCGAGTGATGCAGCCAGAGCATAGATGCGACGCGCATTGGCTACAGTTCCGGACTGGGCTTCAGGCCCACCATCCTCTCTCCTTTGTACCATTCACCTACGATTTCGCCCAACCAAGTCAGTTTGCAGCATTAATAAGAAAAAGCACCGCACAAGCCCATGTTGCACCACAGTATGCCTCGGGAATTTGAGATCGGTGACGAGGTCGCGCTGACCAGTACGGTGATCACGATTCTCCCCAGCGGACGCGCTAGTGTAAGCATTTCTCACGGGTCTGTGGCCGATCCACAATGGCCTGCTACGCTACTGAGGCTTTGACGTGCTGCACCCTTTGTCGCCTACATGCCGGGCCGCGTCGGCGACGATGGCCGCAAGGCCCCACCTGGAAGCTTACGGAAAGAGGCTCGAAGAAATCAACGACACTCCGCGATTATTCTTCCAGGCCGCCGATGACTACGGCAAGGACGAACGGCTGAAGCCTGGTGTGCTCGCACTCTCAGGGGTGCAGCGCAATGTCTGATGCCGCCCGCCCGCTAGAAGGCCTTGTTTGTGGTCGACAGCCATAGATCACCAGCAAGACCGCATCGATGATCGAATCGTCCGGTAAATGGGGTCCCTCACCCTTATCCAGCCGCGGAGCATCGCGGGGGCTGCTTTGCGCTGCCGGTGAGGTCGACAAAGCGAAGAGCCAGAGGAGATTTGAAGTCTGCGAGAGCGGAAACAGCAAACCTCATCAAGGATCGTCGTCCTGGTCGGCCTGACGAACTGGAAGTGATTGCGGATGATCGTTAAAGTAGCGGCCCTTGGCGAAAGCGGCTCGAAATGCAGCGTAGGTCTCAGGCGGCACGTCCTCGAACTCGTAGCGTTTGCCGCTGGCCACAAACCATACAGACAGGATTCTGCTGTTCGGATCATGTTCCGTTTTGCGTATCGAGCTCGAAGGCATGAGCAGATTTTACACAATCCGCCCGCGTCACCAGTGGATGACGCGGGCCAGTCAGACTCGCGGCTCAGCGGCTGATCAACAACCTTCCGTCGTCTTTTTCATCTGCCCTGGAGCAGCGGTCTTGGCGGCGGTATCCTGTTGCCCCGGAGCGGCCTGCTTTGCGCTGCCGGTCTGTTGACCGGGGGCGCAGGGCCTCGCCGAGTTCGGATTGGTCCCGCCGGTGATGGTCGAGTCAGTGCCTTGATCATTGGTGCTCGGCATCGTTGTGGTGGTAGTCGTCGTGGACGATCCACTGGTGCTCGACTGAGCAAAGGCAAGGCCCGTTGACAAAGCCACCATGGCTAATAAGAAAAGAAGCCGTTTCATCTCGTGGTCTCCTGTCCGAAAAAACTGCCCTTCAATTATCAAACAGCCAAATGAGAGCACGGTTCCTCCGGTGGAAAACAATCTGTCTGGCTAAATACGTTGCGAAGGCCATCTTCGGCAGGTGGACGCCGACGATCCTCGACCGCAACTTCGGGGTCATGCAGCGCGTCTCGCCAGGCTGAAAAGCAAGCAGCGCACCGGCGATGATGTCGAGCGTCGAACCTGATTATCCAGCAGTGTCGCTAGCGCCCCAACCTGCAAGTTCGAGGCCGGATCTTACTCGTTCCCGATCCTGGACACCCTCGAAGCGAAGATCTGCGACGATGGCCTGCACGGTCACCCACACGTCGCGCGGGCGGCCCGCAAGCAGCCGCCGGCGGATGTCAAGGTAGTCGTGATCCTGCCCCGGCGCCGGGCCGGCGTCGTCGATCTTGCGATCGATCTTGGCGACGAGGTCTTCGGTAAGGGCGATTTTCATGACCGTTCTCAGGTTAGTGTCCCGCAAGCATCGCAGCGGCAGGGCCCCGCGTCCTGAACGGGTGCTGATATTGTGCTGAAATCGAATGTGGATGGCGCCCGCAACGATGATGTTGCGCCTATTTTGGAAAGCCTTGCTTGAGCTCGATTCGGGTGCCGTGAATCGGGCTTGTGTCGACGTTGCGATCGGCATGTGCCGGTTGGGCCGGCAGTTTCAGGATCAGCGGCATCTCGAAGGTAGCGGGAAGCGGCAAGACGATTTCCTTGCCTTCGCCATCGGAGGCGCGCATGCCAGCCGATCGATGATGAAGATTGACGGCCAGCGATGATGATGGCTCCGTCTCGCCAGGCGCGACTGTGACTGAAAGCATGCGGATCATGTCGTCTTCGTAAAGCACCTGGTGGTTGTCCGCCGCGGCCCAATTCCGCCGTCCTACGGCGGGGCGGAGCCTGCATATGCGATTGTACGGAAGCTTGTTTGGGGTGTCCGATCAAGCCCGCCGCTAAAGCACCCTGTGCATTTGAGAAATGGTGCAACGCGCAATGTGAATGCAACATCCCCAGCCAGTCCAAATTTATTCATAGGGATTGACGCGGGCCAATCCGAGTGTCGCACGCACTTGAAATCTCGAACGTCAACTGTCATATTTAAAGCGACAGTTGACACAGGGGAGGTGCTTATGGCGATTACGGCGGACAAGGTCGTTACTGAAGCGAAAGGCGGTGGTCTCCAAAGGGTGGAGGCATTGCTCGGCGGGTCTCGTATATTGTCGCGTCGATTGACCAGTGCCCTTGACGCGCATGAACTGCTGCTACTCGGTCTGCCGGGCTCGGCGCTAAACCACCTCGTCGGACAACTGGTCTTCATCAACAAGACAGCATCGCTCGAAAAGGCGGTTGGCATGAGCCTGCGAACCTGGCAGCGACGCAAAGACACTCCATCCAAGCCTCTTAGCCAGGAGCAGAGCGGACGGACTTGGAAATTCGCAGAGATCCTGGCAAAGGCGACGGATGTCCTCGGCACGCAGGCGGAAGCTGAACAATGGTTGGAGCGTCCGGCGATCGGTCTCGACCAGCGCCGTCCGATCGATCTGCTGGGCACTCCCGCCGGCGTGGAACTGGTCGAAGATTATCTCGAGCGACTTGAATACGGCGTCTACGCGTGACGGCTCTGCCGATAGCGCTCGGAGGAACGGAACTCATTGCGTGGCGACTCGACCAGGCCGTCTATGCCGCGACATGGAATAGTGGCGAAGGTGCCTATCGGGTGGGTGGCCGCTGGAACAGCAAGGGCGTAAGAGCCGTGTACTGCTCGATCGATCCCGCCACGGCCATTCTCGAAGTCGCCGTGCATAAGGGCTTTCGCACCCTAGACATAGTTCCTCATACGCTAACGGCAGCTGTCATCAGCGATGCATCGGCTGTCCATGTCGTTGACCCTGCAAGCGTGCCCAATCCGAACTGGCTGCGCCCCGGCATTCCGAGCGCGGGTCAGCAGGCATTCGGGGATGACCTCCTGATGAAACATCCCTTCGTGGCTATGCGAAGTGCGGTCTCTTCACATAGCTGGAACATCATCTTCGTGGCGAGCGAGGCGGCAGCTTCCTACACGCTTAAGTTTCAGGAAGCTTTTGCCCTCGACACAAGGCTGCATCCCCCGGTCAGCAAATAACATCGGGGTGGGCGCGACTTTGCCTGGTTTTCGCCGGACAAGTTGGTGAAGCGGCGCGTCTCGCGATCGGCGGTATGCAACCCGTGAGATACGATGGGTTCGGAAACTGGCCTCAACGGGAGTAACTGTTGGAATAATCCCGAGTGGGCAACTTGGGTGAGCTTTGCGTTTCTCCCAGACGACGCCCCGGAACGGTAGTTCGGCGACATCAGCTCTACCAGCGGATCACCCCCAAAAATGCTGAATTTAAAGACTGATTTCTCAGGCTGCCATTCTATTTGCAATTTTGCCGTCAGTTTAGCTGATCGCGGCGACGATCCAGCGTCGAGGCCGCCAGGGACTTTAGCCCGCCGATATCCAAGTCGACCGTCCAGTTGGCTCAACTGAGAATGGCACCCGCTAGTAGTACCGTGATGAGAATTGACAACGGAACGGCTAGAAGACCGCACATCTCAAGGGTTTTGGTGTTTAGCTCCATCTTCGTCGCCTCGCGTCGTTGGCGTTGTCATTTTGACGCTAACGGGAAGTCATTGGAAGTGGTTCCGCGCGAGGCAGTCAGAGATGCAGTCCCTGCTGCATATTAGCAACACCTTGACGACCCTGGCTGGCTGGAAGCCCATCGGCGTGCGTTTCCGCTGTCCGCTGCCCTACGGCGAAGATCACGGAGCTATGCATTGGGATCATGTCGGGCTCTTTGGCTGCTCAGATTGCAAAGCCGGCGGCCGCGATCTCCGAACCGGCTCGCCGACATTGTGCAATCTGATGGCGCCCTTGGGAAAATGACAAGGTGAACAATTAGTCCCGGCGGCCGAAACCTGTCCTATCTGTCAGGCGAATTCGGCGACAACAAACCTCCAGTCAAAACACCATGGGAACGCAAATCCCATGTCCATTTTTGGCTTATGCGCCGGTCAGTCGCGGGTTGCCGGCCATCAGCTCGGTCGCCTTTCGTGCTCGGTGCTCATGCCCTTTCAATGCGCCCGAGGCAAGACGCGCGCAAGTCCGCCGCGCCTCAAGGCATAGCTGAGTCTTAACGGCGTCAGGTGGCGGCGGACTACGCTTTGGCTTTCCGCTTCGCAGCTGCCTTCTTGGCTGGTGCGGCGGGTTCAGACTTGCGGCCAAGCCCGATGGATTTCGCAAGTTGCGAGCGCTGAGCTGCGTAATTCGGAGCCGTCATCGGATAGTCGTGCGGCAAGTTCCATTTAGCGCGATAGGCGTCAGGCGTCAGGCCGAAATCCGTGCTGAGGTGCCGTTTCAGGGATTTGAACTTCTTGCCGTCCTCGAGGCAGATAATGAAGTCCGGCGTCACCGACTTCTTTGGATTAACCGCAGGAGTTTGCGGCTCGACGGCAGGCGCGACCGCCGTGCCAAGTCCGGCCAACGAAGCATGAACCGATGCTATCACATCCGGCAAGCCGGTCACCGGCAACGGGTTGTTGCTGACATATGCTGAGACAATGTCGGCGGTTAACTCAGCTAGTTCGGCAGCGCTGTGATCGGTTTGGTTGGTCATCGGTTGGTCCTTTTGTCTGATCTATCCGCTCTTTATTGGTTGATGATCAATGACGCAACCGAGTTGCACCGGGTTTACCCGCTGAAACAAGGACTGGGCGAAACGCCTATTGATACCACCCAGATGCAACCTGGCATATGCAGCTTACTGAACCCTCAAGGCAAAATGGCCATGCTGAACCGCAGCGAAGACCTTAAGCACCTTCTCGGCACACGCATGTTCCACTTTTCGTCCATTTTCTTTTACTCGACAAGCCGCTCAAGGCTTCGTTCACGGCGCCTTCAGATCCGCGAGCTGGATCACCATGATCGGCGTTGTAGGCAGCGACACTTGCGTTGTCGACAGCCCTGGAGACATCGTGGACTCTAGACCCTCTAGGTTGAAAAGCCGGAATGAGGGACTTTACATCGGCCACATCTTAGAGGATGCTGAAATATGCCATAGCATCTGTGGCACCCTTAGACTTCCGCGCATCGTGGATCGCCTGAAAACAACCTGTTTTCACGCGAAAGGGACGTTGGGCGCCACTCTACTTTTGAGCGTCTGAACAAGTTGGTACCAGGACACCGCCAGCAGCGTGCCCACAACTATCGCCTTGATGCACGCCGTCCGGCCATCTCCGTCGTCATCACCGCGCTGGTCGCAGTCGCCGTAAGCACGCTCACCCAGAAGGGAGACTCAAGACTAAACCAGGTGAGGAAGATGCGACGCGCCGCAAAGGAGACGTTGATATCATAAGGGAAGGAAAGGCCATGAGACGTGCAACAGGGCTAGTCGTCACCAACAATGTCGACGATTCATCACTCTTACGCATCGACATCGGAGCAACCTTGGACCACGCTTGCAGCGGCCACTTGGAAGAGTTCGGCATCGAGCCCAAAGCCAGTCGACTTCTGTACTATTGCTGGCGCCGCTGGACCGTGAACGCTGGTCTATCGGAAGGAACCGTAAAATGACAAGATTTCTGGTTGCCGACGCCGCAGACAACTTCCAATTTTGGCCCAACCTCCTGCTCATGAAAGCATTCGGCTGCAGCTGCGCATTTCTCGCCGTTCTGTTGCTCACAACAGGTCCCACCTTCGCAGCGGATTCCTCCGTCGTCGCGCCTGGTGCGAAGTTGGAAAAATTGGGCGAAGGTTATGGATTCACCGAAGGTCCGGCAGCGGATATTGATGGCAACGTGTTCTTCACCGATGACCCCAACAATCGGATCGTTAAGTGGAGCGCGGCAGACGGGAAATTCTCCGACTGGCTCAAGCCAGCGGGACGGGCGAATGGAACTTACTTCGACAAGGTCGGCAATCTCATCGCCGTCGCCCCCGATAAGGGCGAACTATGGTCCATTGCGCCCGACAAGAAGGTTACGGTGCTGGTGACGAACTTCGACGGCAAGGTGTTCAACGGCCCGAATGACTTGTGGATTCGTCCGGACGGCGGCATCTATTTTACCGACCCTGATTTCGATTCATATCACGATCGCAACACGCGGGTGGACGGCCAAAACGTCTACTTCGTCACGCCCGACCGCAAGACCGTTACGCGTGTCACGACCGACCTGAAGAAGCCCAACGGCATCATTGGCACGCCCGACGGCAAGTTGCTTTACGTGGCAGACTACGGCGCGAGTAGGACCTATGGATACGATATCCAGCCCGATGGCGGGCTCACGAACAAACGCGTCTTCTGCAAACTCGGTTCTGACGGCATGACCATCGATTCTAACGGCAACGTCTATCTCACCCAGATTGGTGTGGCTGTATTCGATAAAATGGGAAAGAGGATCGAACAAATCGACGTCCCCGAGACGACGACAAATGTGACCTTTGGTGGCAAAGATAACGATCTGCTCTTTATCACTGCGACCGGAACCGTTTACGGTCTCAAGATGAAGGTGAAGGGGGCCCGCTGAAGCCCGGTAGTGGGTCAGTTTGAAATCTAACGCCAAAAGCAGATCACATTCCGGCTTGATTGAACCTGTGCTCATTGGCGGAAAGAATCACGTCCATCTATACACCACGCGCCGAATCCGACATCGAAGCATGCTCTTTTCGTTCGTTGTTCATCAAGAACCGGGAGCGCACGCTAGGAACTTGGCAGCAATCGGCCTTGTTGTGACGCTGCGCGGCGGACACGCCGACGTCACAGCTACTGCCACGCCATTTTTCGAGAACTTGACGCGCACCCAACTAGATACGCGGGATTGGTCAATCTGATGCTCAGAAGCGCCGAAACGATGATCCGGCCGGATCGGCCCTCCGCGAAAGCGGACCGGAGGTCCCGCACGACGATCAAAAGGATCGCCGCGGTGAGCAGGTAGCGCAATCCAGCCAACAAGAACGGCGGCGCGCCCGCATCGAGCCCGAACTTGATCGCGGCCCAGGTCAGGCCTCAGATCAACGACATGACCCCAAACCGCACGAGATTGCGCATGCCGCCCCGATCAACGCAGGTTCTGGTCGTCGATCAAGATGCGATGGACTTCGATGCGCTCGGGCAGTTCGATCAGCAACTCCGCATCACGGTCGAGATGATGCACTTCGGTCGGCCGGCGCTTGGTGAAGGCAGACATCGCCTCGAAGTCCGGCCAATAGGAGATGGTGGTGAACCAGGTCTCGTCGTCCCGGTCCTCGCGGAGACGCTGGACGCCGAGCGCCACTCTCTGAAGCGGCGGAATACCCTCTGCCCGCATGTAGAGCTCGTAGATGTCCGCGATGTCGCGACGAGTGCGGCCGCGCCAGATACGCGCAATGGTCGGCTTCGTGGCCATGACGGTCTCCTTGTTGAAGTGTCGTTCGCTCCGGAGATTAGCGCAGCATGCGCGAGAGAAAGTTGCGGACGAGGGGCAGGGCTTCGTCAAAATGCGTCTCCAGCAGCCAGTGCCCAGCATCCCTAAGGAGATGCAGTTCGGCATTCGGCAGGTCACGGTAATAGGCGCGAGCCGATTCTTCCGGCATATAGCCGTCCTGCGGCCCCCAGATGATCAGTGTCGCAGGCTGGTTCTCACGCAAATAGGATTGGTAGCGCGGGAACCATTCGAGGTTTTGTTCAAGCTTTTCCATCAGCGCCACCGACACGGCCCGACGTACCGGCGTATCCATCAGTGGCCAATGAAGCTTCCAAAGGTCTGGCGGAAGGCGGCTGGCGATCTCCTCCGAAACCTCCCCGACGAACTCGTTGCGAAATCCTTCTTCGCTCACCGCCTCTTCAAGCGGACGATGGTTCTCGTCCGTCTTGTCTGCCCACCATGCCTTGATCGTCGCATATTTGGGACCAAGCACGTCCTCGTAGACGTCGCCGTTCTGGATAATGAGCGCCGCGATCCTGTCTGGATGCGCGATGGCGTGCCGAAGGCTGATCTGCGATCCATAATCATGGAGCCAGAGGGCGTAGTGCTCTAGTCCGAGCGCATCGGTCACGTCAGTGAGCACGTCGGCATAAGCATCGAAATCATACCCGAACCCGGCCGGTTCCGGCGTATTGCTGTATCCAAAGCCTGGCCAATCGAAGGCGACGGTGCGCCAGCGGTCGGACAATGCGGGCATAAGCCGTCGAAACTGGAAGGAGGAGCACGGATAGCCGTGTGGTAGTAGCACGGCCGGAGCATCCTCACGGCCAGCCTCGCGGACAAAGAGGTCTCGATCGCCAACCCTAACGTGACGATGTCGCGTTGCTTCACGTTGCATAGCCATCTCCTCGGTTAGAATCATCTAAATGCACTTAGATGGGTCCTGTTCCAAAGAGATTGGTGCTTGGCTTGTTGCAGACCACGTCGAGAAAATGGTGGTTCCGCGAACTTCCGCTCCCTCCAAAAACGCAGGTCTTATCAACGACTGACGCCATCGAGTAGTGATCGATCGGATGTGACGTTCGTAGCCGTTCGAGATTGCGGTCTTTGCCGATCAGCCAACCTCACTTGCTCCAACTCCGCTGACCTCGCTGCTCGGTTATGAAGCATTCCCGGCTTAAGATGCCATCGCAGCAACATCTTCCAATCCTTGTGCCCCGCGACCAGCGCTATTTGTTCAATGTGAACCCAGCTTCGAAAAGGCGGCTGGTCCCTTCGTGGCGCAAATCATGGAAATGAAGGTCATGGACATTCAGTTCTGCGCACCGAAGCATCCCGGCCGTGCGGTAGGGCGCTTGCCTCCGTGTTAATCTCGGCCGGCGCGCTGGCGGCCATGGCCACCGCTGTCCCTCGGGCCGGTGCGCTGCAAGATCCGGCTACGCAGGAAGGCGGCATGGTCTCGCTGGAGGCGCTCGCCCATGCCGACAAAAGCGTGAGCGGCACCTATTCCTTCCATGTTGAAAGTGCCGCTCGCACCGGCGACACCAACATCGGGCAGGACGGCGCCTTCAGCACAGCGCCCGGCAAGCCAGCTACGCTCAGCGCTGTCACGCTCGACGCGAAGGGCGGCGTCTATGACGCCAGGCTCGAGCTGACGGTCAATGGCAAGAGGGGAGGACCTCGACACGGTCTCGCCCCGGCCCCTGCTGTTCATCGCCGGCGACCAGGCTCATTCCCGGGAATTCAGCGAGCTGGCGTTCTCCAAGGCCGCCGAGCCGAAGGAACTACACTGAGTCAAGGGCGCGGGTCACGTCGACCTGTATGACCGTGTGCACCTCATCCCGTTTGACAAGCTGAAGTCATTTTTAGATCAGCACCTCAGCGCCTGAACCAGAGCAAGCTCTTGCGAGGCGATAGCTGCAGGATTGGGTCGAGCGCGGTCTCGACTGGCGACCGCGACGGCTGCTGCGAAGGCAATGCCGGCACGTTGCAGGATGATGGCGATGTCGCCGAGCAAGGCGCCGCCGGCGAGCCCTTTCCACAGAGCGGCAGCGATCATGTCGATGGGCGGCAGCACAGCGGCATTCACCGACCCGGCGCTGCTCGCCACCTGCCACAGCACCAGAAACCCCACGAGGACGCCGTAACGTGACAGGAAGCGGCCTGCGGTCAAATTGCCGAGGCGCAGCAAATCGACACCGATGTTGGTCCGGTCTCTGTGCGTGCCGATGGCGGTCGGCTGTTCGACGTTCTGCAAAGTCATCGTCTTGCCCTTCGCTTCAGAGGGTTATTCGGCGGCCAGCACGGTCGAGCGTGCTGATGCCCACGGGTTTTCGGGACGTCGGAGGCCAAGGTTCTCGCGCAGCGTCCGCCCTTCATAAGCGGTGCGGAACAGGCCGCGGCGCTGCAGCTCCGGAATCACCAAATCGACAAATCGTCAGCGCGCCCGGCAGCAAGACTGGCGGCTGACGAGGGCGGCCGACATTGGCGGATTTGATTGCCGTCCGGCGGCGACTTAATGTCGCCGATTGCGCGCAGATGAAAATCCGTATGAGGAGGCGAGCCTTCGCGGACGGAGACATCAACAAGCTGCGACATATCCGATGTGACCTTGGCCCCAAATCCCAGCTTGACTAGAGTTAGCAGCATGCTGAACGCCATTCACCACGTCGCGCTCATCTGCACCGACTACGACCGGTCGCGACGGTTCTATGTCGAGCTCCTCGGCCTCGATCTGATCCGGGAAGTCTATCGGGAGGAGCGGCAGTCATGGAAGGCGGATCTGCGGATCGGATCGGTCCAACTGGAATTGTTCTCCTTCCCCGCACCAGCGATGCGGCCATCCCATCCAGAGGCGACAGGCCTGAGACATCTGGCATTTGCCGTAGCGAATCTTGATCCCGTAATTAAGCGGCTGGAAGCCGCAGGCGTTGCCGTTGAGCCAATCCGGATCGATCCGTATACAGACCAACGGTTTACCTTTTTCAGGGACCCAGATGGATTGCCGCTGGAGCTTTACGAAGCTCCATAAGGAAAGGATTTGCCCCATTCGGGACCACGTCGTCGAAGGTGGGGACGCCACTGCCTTTTGAGAACGGCACGTTACAGGAAAGGCACTTGGCTCCTCGAATGACGGTCTCTTGTTGGGTGTGGCCGTCCTGGCCGATGAACCCTACCGGCGTCAGTCAGCAGATCTGGTCGAGGTCAGGAGGGGATACGGTTTCGGGATCTATGTGGAACTGATCGGCGTCAAACGCCGCGGCGCGGTCCACATCAAAAGTCCGCGTATTGACGTCTTTCCAGAGTTCCATTTCAATCATCTGCAGGCCCTCGGGACATAATGCATTCCGCGAAGCTGTAAGGGGTGTCCGCAATATCGTATTCCGATCGCCATTCAGTGACCTGCGCGCCGATGAGATTTCTCCCGGCTAAAGTATAGAGTGCTGCCACGACGTCGAGGTTTGATAAGGGATACGGTCGGCGTCCTGCAAAATGGGGCCAGCCGCAGATCCAGGGGTGGGTCCGGACTTGAGGGTCCGCGGCGGCGACCGGCTTGATCGTCTATACCTCGATCATGCCCGCTATCATATCAGGCAATACGCATGCCGCCGTCATAGCGATCGCCGAACGAGCGCCGAGCTGATCAAGAACGCCAACCAGTTGAATATGCCACGCGCAAAGCAGCCGTTTGATACGCAGAATGACATGCATCGATACGCAGCTGGACGGCAATTCCTATCCGCAGGTTCGCAATCTTCCCGCGGCACAAGAAAGTAGAGACTGAGCCCTTGTCTGACCAACCGCCACTTTTCAAAAATTTTTCGGTTCACACCGTCGAGGTCGGCGCTATCGACATCAATTGCCGTGTGGGCGGTGAAGGACCGCCCTTGCTGCTTCTCCATGGCTGCCCTCAAACCCATGTCATGTGGCACAAACTGGCGCCAGAGCTCGCCAAGACATACACTGTGGTGGCCAGCGATCTGCGCGGTTATGGCGACAGCAGCAAGCCCCAGGGATTGCCCGATCATGCCAATTACGCTTTCCGCGAGATGGCATCCGACCAGCTGGCGGTCATGAAATCCTTCGGGTTCGACCGCTTCTACGCGATCGGACATGACCGTGGCGCGCGGGTGCTGCACCGCATGGCGCTGGATCATCCCCAAGCGCTGGAAAAGGTCTGCCTGCTCGACATCTTGCCGACAGGGTTTCTCTACGCGCAGACCGACAAGAATTTCGCCTCGCGCTATTGGGAATGGTTCTTCTTCATTCAGGAAAGTGACTTCCCCGAGACCCTGCTGGCCGCCAATCCTCGAGCTTTCCTTAGTTATGAGATTGGGGATCTCGTGGACGCCGGCTCCATCACACAGCCTGCGTGGCAGGAATATCTTCGCGTCTTGTCGCACAAGGACGCCATACATGGCATGTGCGAGGATTATCGGGCGGGCGTTAGCATCGACCTGCAACAGGACGAAGCGGATTCGGGAAAGCGCATCGAGTGCCCGCTGCTGGTGCTGTGGGCTACGCAAAACCCGATATGGCTGCAATTCGACATGCTCGACGTTTGGCGTGGCTTCGCACGCAATGTTCAGGGCGCCGCGATGCCATCCGGCCACTACATGGCCGAAGAAATTCCTGAAAAAGTTCTCAACAAGGTCCTGCCCTTTCTGGGCGAACGGCGACCGTAGCGCCGCCTCGGGTCGGAACACCACGCCTATCGGCATCCCATCCGCAATACGCAAAGCGGTCGCGACAGCGCCTAAGGCGCACAGTTAACAGCGAAACGCCCCGTGACGTACGCCTCGCGCAGTAACAGTCTTGTCGTGAAAGCGACAATCGAGATCATCAGGCAGGCGAGCGTAGATGCGCGGTTACTGCATGCGGTGCTCGGCAGAACGATCCATGTCGAGCCCTAGTTCGGCCGCTGCTTGTTGAAGCAGTCGATGAAGTCGTTGAACCTGGCATCGTAAACGGAAATGACTTGGAGGCGTTGCGCGGCGCGTTCAACCGCGCGCGTACCAGCGCAGGCGGGCGCCCGAGCGCCATCGTCTGCTACACGCGCATGTGCAAGGGCGTGCCATTCCTCGAAACGCGAGATTACCTTTCATCCGTGTCGAGCCGAACGAATGGCGCCTGGCGATGGAAGCATTGGATGCGGAGAGAGCGTTGTGATTCATAAATCCGCCACCCCGACGATCGCCGATCCGGCGAAGCCGCGGCTGACAACGTTCGCTATGATCGCTTCGATCGCCGGCGAAGGGCAGCGAACAAAACCGGCTCCCTTAGGGCATGCCTTGGTTGAACTGGCCGAATAGATCTTCAAGAAAATCGAGCCGGCCGAAAGTTTGCAAGGAGTGAGTGCTCTCTCCCGGTTGCGATCTCGTCGGCAAGCAGCTCGCCGGCGATCAGGCCAAGCGTTGCGCCGCTGTGGCTGAAGGCGACGTAGTAGCCCTCGATGTCCTTCAATTGGCCAAATACCGGCTCGCCGTCCGCGGGAATTGGCTTGGGGCCGACACCATAGCTTTCCAGATCCAGTTTCGGATGGCCCGCGAGAACCTTCGAGGCTTCGTTGAGAAGCCCCTGAACAGTGGAATCCAGCACCCCATACGCGCCATCAGAATTGACGACCACCTCTTCTTCCGACCAGGCGGAATCGAGCACGAAAGCTCCGTCCGGCGTCGGTCGGATGGCGACGCGTGGCGTGTTGAGCACCGCCCGAAGCGGCAAGTGGATCGGCTTGGTCCTGACCAGCAGCGCAATCGGCGTCCCGTCGGCGATATGTTGGCCGGACTGTGCAACCATGCCCGGCACATCACCGCCGGTGGCCAGCAGCACCGCATCGGCGGTAAAGCTGATGCCGCTTGTCGTGGTGACGCCAGTGGCGCGGCCGTTGACGACCGTGACCGCGGCGCTTCCGGCATCGGTGACAAGCTGGCCGCCACGCGCCACGAACTCCGCAATTAATATCTCGATCAGCGACGGCAGATCGACCCAGCCTTCACCTGGGTTGAAGATCGCGCCCTGAGGCGTAACCGCGCTGGCATCTATGCCCGGGGTGACCGACGCTATCGCATCTGGGGACAGATGCCGCGCGTCATAGCCGAGGTCTTTCTCATGGGCCAAGACATCGGCGATCTCGTTCGAGGCGTCGTCCGCATCCCATGTCAGGCCGCCGTCAAAACGCAGCCAGGCGGCATCCGGATATCTCGCGGACAGCGTCCGGTAGCGGTCGATACCAACCATGCGCAGCCGATGATACTCAGCCGACCGCTTGCGCGCGGAATTGAGCCAGGCGAGCGAGCGGCCGGAAGCTCCCTTGGCGAGCGGTCCATCATTGACCAGGACGGTTTCGATGCCGAGCCTTGCAAGATGAACGGCCGAGGAGACACCGAAAATACCGCCCCCGACAACAACCACCTTTGAGATCGAATGCGATGTAGCCATGGGATATTTCTTTCACTGTATGGAGTTTGGACTGGGCGGCCGCGACGAAGGCACTTTGGGTTTCGATGTGCCTCAGGGCCTGCGATGGTGCGATCAAAGCACTTCGGCAAGGAAATGTTTCAGACGCACACTTTTGGGATTATCGAAGATCGCAGCAGGCGTGCCGGCCTCGATGACGCGGCCTTCATCCATGAAGACGACCTGATCGGCGACCTTGCGGGCAAAGCCCATTTCGTGGGTAACGACCACCATTGTCATGCCGCGCCGGCCGAGATCCGCCATCAGGTTGAGTACGCCCTTCACCAGTTCGGGATCGAGAGCGCTTGTCACCTCATCGAACAGAATAACCTCCGGGTTCATTGCAAGCGCACGCGCGATTGCCACACGCTGCTGCTGGCCACCGGAAAGGCTGCCGGGACGATGGTGTTTGCGAGCGGCAAGGCCGACATCGGCAAGGCGTGCCTCGGCGATGCGCTCGGCCTCCTGCGGCGGAATGCCCTTGACCTTGGTCAGCGACAGCATGACGTTTTCTAGGGCTGTGTGGTCGGGGAACAGGTTGAACTGCTGGAACACCATGCCGACACGCCGGCGCAGCTTTTCAGGCTTCATCGCCAGGATGCTGGCGTCATCGAGCAGCACGTCGCCGCCCTTGGGCTCGACCAGGCGGTTGAGGCAGCGCAACAGGGTCGACTTGCCCGAACCTGACGGACCGATGACGCATGTGACCGTGCCCGGTTTGACCGTCAGGCTGACGCTCTTGAGGACATCGAGATCGCCATAGGCCATGTCGAGATTGCTGATGGCGAGACTGCCGCCCTTGAACCGGGGAAGCGCCAAACTGCCTTCAGTGCTGGTCCCCGAATGAGGACTGCTGATTGCGCTTTCCAGTTCGCTGACCTCGGCGAGGCCGCTGGTGACGATGCCGGCCTTCTGTTTGCCTACTCGCAGCGAGTTGTCGATGTAATTGACGAGATGGGTCAACGGCACGGTGATGACGAGATAGAACACGCCAGCCAGAAGCAATGGCGAGAGGTTTCCGGTGACCACCGCCTGGTCCTGACCGACACGGAAAATCTCGCGCTCCGACGCGAGTAGTCCAAGGAAATAGACAAGGCTCGAATCCTTGACGTTGCCGATGAACTGGTTGACCAGAGCCGGCAGGACGCGGCGAATGCCTTGCGGAATCACGATCAGACGCATGCCCTGCCCATAGCTCATGCTGAGCGCCCTGCAGGCTTCCATTTGCCCGCGCTCGACGCTCTGGATGCCTGAGCGGAAGATTTCGCCCATGTAGGCCCCAGCAATCAGGCTGAGGGCGAGAATGCCGAGCGGATAGGGGGAAGGCCCGAAGATTTCGCGGCCGATGCGAGCGAAGCCCTGGCCGATCAGCAGAATAGTGACGATCGCCGGAAGGCCACGGAAGATATCGGTGTAGACGCGCGCCGGAATGCGCAGCCAGCGCGATTGCGAGATGCCCATGATCGCAAGGACCATGCCGAGAACGACACCGAGTACCGTGGACGCCGCGGCGAGGATCAAGGTGTTCTTCAGTCCGATGGTGATCATGCTCGGCAGCACGTCGGCCATGGCTTGCCAGTCGAGGAAACTGCGACGCAGGTTTTCAAGCCAGTCCATTCGGTCCCCTTTTTATTGCACTATTTGCGTCACCATGAACTCAGGCGCGAGCGCGCGTCCGCCGGCCGTCACAGCCGGCGGCTGTGCGCGGTTACTTCTTGGGGAGATACTGGTCGGGCATAGGTGACCCGGGAAACCACTTCTCGTAGAGCGTCTTCCAGGTGCCGTCCTGCATCGCCGCATGCAAGGCAGTGTTCAACGCCTCGCGAAACTTGTCGTTGCCTTTGCGCAGCACGAAGCCCGCGGGTGCGTCGAAGGAAGGAACGTTGAGCGCTATCGTCAGCCCCGGATAACGCTCGCCATATTGTTTGGCGGCCTCGTAATCGAGGAAATGCGCGTCGACGGTTCCGTTGTTCAGCGCGGAAACGGCGGAGTTGTTGTCGGGGAATTTGACGAGATCGGTTCCGACAAAATTCTTCGCCGCATAGATCTCCTGCAGTGTACCCTGCACGACGCCGAGGCGCTTGCCCTTGAGCCCATCCGCCGAATTTATCGCCTTGTCGGCGGTAAGTACCGAGAGATAGCCCGCGAGATAGCCGTCGGAAAAGTCGACGGTCTTCTTGCGCGCTTCCGTCGTACCGATTGCCGCGACCGCGACATCGAAACGTTCGTTCGCAACCGAAGGCATCAGCGCCGAGAATTCCTGGCCGGTGAAGATCACCTGATCCGGCTTGAATCCAAGGCGGCTCGCGACGTTGCGGAACAATTCGATGTCGAAGCCGGTGAACGTGCCATCCGCTTCGGTGAAAGCGTAGGGTTTGGCATCGCCCATGGTACCAACGCTGATGACTTTCGCATCAATAAGACCATAGGGATTGTCATCCGCGGCGGCGGCTCCCGAAATCAACCCGGCGCCGATGCACACGGCCATAAGAGCCATTACGCCAGTCCTGACCGGTGACATCAACGACTTGAGAATTCCCATCCTGCTCATGTCTTCTCTCCACTCTGAAGGTTTGTTGTTCTTGGCATTTGCGTTGAGGCTATAAATCTCGCGCCTCACATCGTTCGTCGCTGCCACGGGGCTTGCGCGGCCGGCTGTCTCCACGATTCTCGAAACCCTCGCTCTCTCACGTAAGAGACCGGTCTCTTATTGTGTGAGACCGGTCTCTTTAGTAATCGTTATCGCCAGATTGACCTTCCGTCAACAACTCTTGTAGTCCTTCATCCGATGAAAAAAACCGCGCCCAAGACCCAGTCGATAACAGTCAGCGATGTCGCCCGCGCGGCAAAAGTGTCGAAAGCGACGGCCGCGCGCGTGCTCGGCGGATACGGCGTCGTCAGCGACATGATCCGCGCGGATGTCCTGGCCGCGGCCAAAATACTGGACTACCGTCCGAACGAGTTGGCTCGCAGCATGACGACCGGCCGCTCCGGGATCATCGGGGTGGTTGTCGGCGACATCGAGAACCCGTTCTTCAGCTTGGCGGTGCGCGGCATCAGCGATGCGGCAAGAGCGGCCGGATTCAACGTGATTCTGGCTAACTCCGGCGAGAGGATCGAAGACGAAAAGACTGCTGTGCGAATTTTGATCGGCAAGCGCGTCGACGGGCTGATCGTCACGCCATCGGAATCGCGCGACATCTCACACCTGCGGGACATCCATCGTTCAGGCCGACCGCTTGCCTTGCTTGATAGGGGACTGCCCGATCTGGGTGTCGATACCGTCACGATCGACGATCGCGGCAGCGCCATGCGGGCGACGCGCATTCTTGCCGATGCCGGCCACCGCAACATCGCTTATGTGACTGCGGTCGAAGGGCACGAATACCGCGATCTAGCGCAAATCTATACCTCATCGGTTCGCGAGCGTATCGACGGCTTCCTCACCGTGTGCCGTGACGCCGGAATTGAGCGGCCGGAACGTTATGTTCGCCTTGGTGCAACAAGCCCTGTCGAAGCGGGCAGGGTTGCCGACAAGCTCCTGTCCGGACCAGATCGACCGACGGCGATCCTTGCCTCCGACAGCGTCATAGCGCTGGAGATCTTCAGGGTGATCCGCCAGCGCGGCTTGCGGGTTTCCGAGGACATTTCGCTGATCACGTTCCATAATGCGGATTGGACGAGCGTGACAACCCCGCCCATTACCGTCATTGACCAGCCAGTCTATGCGCTTGGCAAGAGTGTCGCGGATTTGCTCATCCGGCGGTTGAAGGGCGAAACACGATCGCCCGAAAGGCTCATTTTGCCGACCACGATCATCGAACGCGGATCCGTAGGCCCGCCCTCGAACAGAGGGCGGTAGACGCCCAAGCTCAATCGCCGGGATCCGTTCTGCAAAAAGTTTTGGAGAGAGAACGGTCCTTGCTTTGAGGTGGGGGCGGCCATGGCACGCTGGTGACGTTGCAATCACCGATTCCCGTGGAAGGGGAAGTGCCATGACCAATCGAGAAGTTAGACTGAGCAGAGGCGAGTTGAAAGCGTTGCTGCTTTCGGATGAGGACGGGTTCGCGGTTCAGGAGCTGCGGGTCCCGCAGGATCGGGCGGGCCGGTTCTCGACGGAGTTGTTTGAGCGCTACCAGCGTTCGGAGAAGGCATTGGTTTCGGCGCTGGTCGAGATGTACGTGCAAGGCGTTTCGACCCGCAAGGTGAAAGCGGTGACGGAGGAATTGTGCGGCCACGTTTTCTCGGCCTCGACGGTGAGCGAGGCGACGGTGCGGCTGGATGAAGCGCTGAAGGCGTTCTTCACGCAGCGGCTCGAGGAAAGCTATCCGTATCTCATTTTGGACGCCCGCTACGAGCGGGCTCGCGAGGCGGGCGTGATCGCCAGTCAGGCAGTGCTGGTGGCGATCGGCGTGGATTGGGAGGACCGGCGCCCGGTTTTGGGCGTTGAGCTGGCCAACCGGGAGAGCCATTCGAGTTGGCGCGAGCACGACGGCAGGGTCGCGCGAATGCTATGCCAAGTGCGGTCTCTTCACATAGCTGGAACATCATCTTCGTGGCGAGCGAGGCGGCAGCTTCCTACACGCTTAAGTTCCAGGAAGCTTTTGCCCTCGACACAAGGCTGCATCCCCCGGCCAGCAAATAACATCGGGGTGGGCGCGATCTCCACTGGCCTTCGCCGGACAAGTTGGTGAAGCTCGGTACTGCCATTCTCGGCATGTCGTGTTTCAGCCGCGAACGCCATTGAGGCCGGCCGCCAAAATCCTTTGCGCCTTTCTTTTAGGGTATGAACGGCTCCCGATCACGCCCCGTGGCACTGACGACATGGCGGGGACATCATCGCGAGCGTACCGGGCTCCGAGTGACCTGTTCACACGAACTGTCGTCGAAACTCGGCGGCCCTCATCGGGCGCTAACCACGCTTCCTCAACGCCCGGCTGATCTCGATGATCGATCGCCTTGTCGACGCTTTCTGGCAAGACGCGGGATCGTCGCTCCGCTCATGGTCGTGCGCGGCGACGGCGCGCTTATTACCGCTGAATTCGCTCGCTCCAGGCCGATCGAGACCATCCTGTCAGGACCCAGCGGCAAGCGTGGTGGAGCGCGGTACATGATAGCCTAGATGAGGCAGTGGTGTCCGACATCGGCGGCACCACCACCGACATCGCCGTTCTCGACGGCGGCCGCCTGCGGCTCGATCCGGAAGGCGCCACCGTCGGCGGAATGCGAACCATGGTGGAAGCCGTCGCCATGCCCACCTTTGGCCTCGGTGGAGATTCGGAAGTCTCGCTCCATGAGCGGTCGCTGACTTCGACGATCGTCCTCGGGCCCCAGGCGAACGGGCCATGAACAGTGTCATCTACCTTATCGGCCTCGTCATTGTCGTGCTCGCGGTCCTCTCCTTTCAGTTCCTCAGGTGAATTCGGCGACATTGGCCTCATCACCGAACCAGGTCTTCCGAACGTTTGCGAGGAACCAGAAAGCGATCAGCTTGTTTGGGCTAAGATGCCAACATGTTGGGTTACAGATCACTCAAAGGAGAACACGATGTCAGGCACGATCAAAGCGACGGCAGTCGCCGCGGCGCTGGCTATATGCGCCTTGCCAGCATTGGCCCAGTCGAGCGGGACGCCCGTGCCCGCAATCAAAGCACAGGATCATAGCTCCGGAGGATCACCTGAAGGCACAGGACCGAGCCAAGATTCGATGAGGGAAATGATGCGTCAGATGATGGACAAGATGATGCAAGAAAAGATGCACGAGGATCGGCGTTCGCAAGCAGAACGGGAAGGTGGCGACGGTGGGGGCGGAGAGCCCAGAATGGGCGGGCGTGAACGAGGGCGGATGGCCGAAGATCACGGTCGCATGGGAGCCAGGATGATGCATGGCGCAGGGATGCGAATGATGTTTGCCATCATAGATGCCGACGGCGATGGTTCGGTCTCACAGAGCGAAATGCAGGATTTCGTGGATCGCATATTCAATGCAGTGGACGAGAATGGCGACGGCCAAGTCGACATGGAGGAAATCCAGTCCTTCTTTCATGGCCCCGGCAATTGGGGTGCTGATTAGCCTTGAACACCCAGTTTGCGCCTAGAGTATTGGTCGGCCTGTCCTCTCGGCGGATGATCACCTTCAGTCCACGTCCGGCACTTCGCCACTAGTGAAAAAGTACGGACGGCGGTCCATAGTCGCCCAGCGCCGGATCAGCGTCACGACTCCATGCTATGATGCCGGCTTGACCGCGTACCATGCCGTCGACCTCGATATGCGAAATTCGAATATGACTCAGATTCCAGGATCCCGTCGGTGTGGTTTATAGCAAGCGGCAGGCATTACGCGTGCAAAGCTGCTAAACGAATAGTCGAAATCTGGACGACCAAGACAAGTCCGCGCCCCTAAAATCAGTCAGAGTCCTCTCTAGGACTTTTCTAAAAGGATCGATTCAGCAGTCTTTTCGTCGGTGATCAGGACATCGACGACGCCAAGACGCAATACAGCGCGCAGCACCGGAACTTTTTCGAGTCCACCGGAGGGCAAGATCACCGTATCGATGTCACGCAAGTTTTGAGGTGCGAGGCCGATAACGCGCCGGTTGAGCGGGTGATCGACGAGTTGTCCGTCCGCATCGATCCAGTGGCCGCAGATATCGCCAACGGCGCCTGCCTGTTGGAGGGACGTGAGGTCATCCTCGCCCACCAGCCCGATGCGAAAAATCGTGGCGTCCTTGTGAACCGCGCCAACTGAAACAAAAGCGGCCTCGACAGCACGGGCATGTGTAAAGGCATCTTCCAGAATGGACTGGCGCATGAGCAGATCGCGCGTGGCCTCGGTATCCGTGAACACCGGGGCTGCGATGTAGAAACATTCGGCATCGAACAGCGCCGCAAGCCGAGAAGCCATATCATAAATGTTGATGGCCGACCCCCGCGTCAGGCCGCCGAGCAAAGAAACGATCGACATTCCTTTCACCGGGCGCACTGTCACAGACCGGAGGCTGAGCTGGAGCGTCCTCCCCCAACCCACGCCGACGGATATTCCGTCCCGGATTCTAGCCGACAGGGCTTCGCCCGCCGCGGCTGCAATGACCTGCGGTATCAGAGCGGGATCGGGAGGCGTTGGGACCACGATTGGATCAGAGACGCCATAGACGACCCGCAGCCGGTGCTCTAGATCTATGCAGCTGGCTACCTTGGAATTAATCCGAATCTGGACTATCCCCCGCTCGCGGGCAAGCGCCAGCATCCGATTGACGCGAAGGCGGGTTAGACCGAGAGACTTGGCGATTTGCGCCTGTGTGAGGTCACCCACATAGGCAAGCCAGGCGGCCCGGACAAGGAGCCCTTCCTCGCGATCGACGCTGACGGAATTCGCTAGGATCTGGCGGCCGTCGCGTTTCTTTCTTGGTGGTTTCTCCATCAAAAGTCCTCTCCACACGGGGCGCTACGATAGCCGAGTGGCTCGGCGGACCGTGCCATCGACGTGAAGCGCTTTGTGTATTCGCCTATCCACGATGAAAACTGTCGAAGGACAATACCAGCGGAGCGTCATGGCAAATTGCTTCGACTATGGCGGCCGTCAGCGGCAGGCGATCGCGAGGAAGTTTGCCCCGGCTCATCATTCTCTCTAATGTCGGGCCAAGATCCAGCGCCAGTTGCGCCCCCTCGACCGTGTCCGAACTCATATGGTCGCGCTTTGCCACGGAATAAGGCAAGCCGCAGCCGAGCAAGCGTCCCATTCGACCGTTGCGGCCTGCCTGGCAGGTCACGTAAAGATCGCCGGAACCCGCCAATCCCCGCACGGTTGCGATTTTTCCGCCCAGGGCTTCGACAAGGATCGCCATTTCTTGGAGGGACTGCGAAAAAAGTGACGATGCAAGATTGTGCATGAGTGCGCCGTTCGGCGCCTTGTTGTCGCGCTCAAGAAGCCCGACTGGAGCCCCAACTGCGAGCGTATAGAAATTCTTGAAAGCGGCGCAGATTTCAACCCCGGCGAGATCGGACGACGCCCGCGCATGATAGAAGGGGGCTCGCAGGAGGCGAGATGCCGCGGCAATACTGTCGGCGTCGTGCCCTGCCACGATCACAGAGGTATCGCGCTGGGCCGCCAGTTCTCCGGCAATACACGGTCCGCCCACTGCCATCACCGGCATCGACAAAGCGGTGCGCCGTTGAATTTCGCGGGCAACCACGTGTGGCAGGATGTCGATGCCATCGTCTCGCGCGGCGAGCCCCTTTGTAACCATCAAAATCGGCACGGGCGACGTGACACTCTCGGCGATACGGTCGATCGCCCAGGGAACGCCAGCCGACGAGACACCGAGCACAAGTAGATCGGGTCGGTCGCTCATCGCGTCAACGAATCCAGTCCAGGGGTAGGCGACAACGGCGGCTGGCAGAGTGACGTTGAGACGCGGATGGTGCCCTGTGCTGGCCACCGATGCAACGATCTCTTCATCAAGATGGGTCCCGACGAGGCTGATGCTGTTACCCGCGTGAGCGGCCGGAAGCGTCATGGCCGAGCCCATGACGCCGGCACCGAGGATGACGATCCGCGCCATTCAGTTTCTTCCCTTGTCCAGCCGTTCGCCGCTGCCTTGGTCAAACAGATGAATTCGGTCTGGCGCGGGCTCCAGATGGATTGTCGCCCCGGGAGAGAGCTCCATCCGGCTATGCAGTACCGAGCAGACCACGATGTTGCCCACGCTGGCGAAGATATGGATTTCAGGACCAGTCGGCTCGACAACAGTGACGGTCGCCCGGATGCCGCTCCCATCCGTCACAGGTCGAAGATGCTCGGGGCGGACGCCATAGACTACCTTTTGGCCCGGGCGGACCGCGGCCTTTGGTGGTAGCGGCAGGGCGAGGTCACCGATCCGCACCACCCCTGCGTCCCCTTCATCGGCCACCTCACCATGAAACATATTCATTGCAGGCGAGCCGATGAACGAGGCGACAAAGAGATTTTCCGGGCGATCATAGACGTCGAGCGGGCGCCCGATCTGTTCGATGTAGCCGTCTCGCATGATTACGATGACGTCGGCCATGGTCATCGCCTCGATCTGATCGTGCGTGACGTATACTGTCGTGGTCTTCAGCCGCTGGTGGAGCTCCTTGATTTCGGTCCGCATCTGCACGCGCAGTTTGGCATCGAGATTGGACAGCGGTTCGTCGAACAGGAACACGGTTGGATCGCGCACGATTGCGCGGCCCATGGCAACACGCTGCCGCTGACCGCCGGAAAGCTGGCGAGGATACCGTTCCAGGTAGGGAGTCAGATTGAGAACTGACGCGGCCCATCCTACCTTCTGTTTGATCTCTTCCTTAGGTCGTTTCTTCAACTGCATGGAAAAGGCCATATTGTCGAAAACCGTCATGTGCGCATAAAGCGCGTAATTCTGGAACACCATCGCAATGTTGCGATCCTTGGGATGAAGGGTATTGACGACATGGTCGCCTATGGCGATGCGACCGGATGTGATGGGTTCAAGACCGGCAATCATGCGCAACAGGGTGGACTTGCCGCATCCGGAGGGGCCTAACAGGACGACGAACTGGCCATCTTCGATCGAAAGGTCGAGTCCATGGATCACCTCTACGGCGCCATAGTCCTTCTTTATGTTGTTGATGGTTACAGACGCCATAAATTGCTACCCTTCAATTCCCTTGCCGTTCGTTTCCATTCGCCATGCGAGCCACTGGGACGATGCAAATGCGGTCTCACCGTTCGCTCTGCAGAAATTCTTCCAGGAGATCTGCATCGGCCGCCAAATTGACAAAGGACCAGCGGCCTCGGATTTCTCGCGAACAGCGAATGGCGTCGTGCCAAAGCTCTCGTGGCAGGCCTAATTCGGCGCCGGTGACCGGGCCTCCAGCAGCCTTGAGCGCTGCTTCCATGCGGGCGACCGGCATAGCCATCGGCCGAAGCTCCCGGCGCAGAGCCGGCCAGATTTCCTCAAGCTTCCGGTTGAAAGCTTCTGTCTCTTTGTGGTCGAGTGCTGTCTTCCTCATTTCGGCTATACAAAGCGGTCCAAGTTGCGCACCGTAGCGTACCAGCATCGCCGCCTCATCGATGGGCGTCGGCTTTGCCCGAGGGGGCTCTTCCATGTCCAGCAGCATCGCTTGCAGCCGCGCCATGACCAGCGATGCCACGCCAACCTGCTGACCATGGGTCGTACCGGGATGATGCTCTCGCGCGAACATGTCGACCCAATGGGAGATTTGGTGCTCCCCCATGGAGCCGGGGTGCGAAACGCCCGCGAAGCAGACTCCCATCGAGCAAAGCGTCAACACGCGCTGGAGATGCCCGACGGCGGTGAGATCATGCGACGCCAGGCCAGACGCGTGGGCCAGCATCGGCTCCTCGTCGCCGGCCTGCAGCCGATAGGGCACGTCGGAGTAATAGGTCCCGAAAAGCCGATGCGAAGCCCACCAGTCGACCTGCGCGGTGGACCGGCAGAGGCTGTCGCCAAGGCCAGCAGCACTGAGCCAGCTTGGCGCTGCCGCCGACACACCTAGGTCCAGGAAGATGCCGCGCGGGGCGTGCGAGGGCAGCGAGATCTTGAGCCCTGAAGCCAACGTCACCGACGCAGTCGAGGCGCCGTAGCCATTCATCGACGCTGCGGTTCCGAAGACCGCATAGGTCCGGCCGTCGAGGAAGGTTGCGTGCTTGCAGCTGTCGTTGAGGACTCCAGACCCGACGGCAACGATGCCGTCGGCGTGACGCGTTTTCTCCCTGACCAACTCGATCGTCGTTTCTTCGCAGTCGAGGCCGTCGGGAAGCACGATTGCGTCAATATCGGCTACACTGCGCAGCGCCTTAGCGACGCGTCGCCCCATTACTTCGAAAGTGTTGACATCGGACACGACAGCAATCCGGCTGCCCAGCGCCAGAGGCGCGATGAGATCCGCCTCGCGGCCTTCAGTCGTCTCCAGCAATTCGATCGTCTGGAAGGGCAGGTCAGCGGCCGCGCCTGTCTCAGGATCCTTCCAGCGTCCTGCGACAACATCCTCGATCAGGGCGTTCCAGTTGATCGTCTCAGCCACCATCAGCCTCCGTGAAAGCCGCCAGTCGCTGGTTCCAGGCCGAAATCGTCGGCCAAAGATCGGCGTGAATCGCAAGAAGTTCGGCATACCGGCCGGCATGGACTGCATTGGGTTCGAAACATTTGGCGGATTCGCTGGCCATTGCGAGGGAGGCTTCGGAGATGGTGGAAAACCAGCCCACCCCCTTTGCCGCTGCCATTGCCGCGCCGAGCGAGGAGGCTTCCACGGTCGTCGAACGCTTTACGCGACGGTCGAGTGCATCCGCCAGAATCTGCATCCACAGGTCGGACTTCGCTCCTCCGCCGATCGCTATAAAGTAGTCGATGTCCTGGTGGGCGGCGGCAGCGGCCCGCTGACTTGTAGCTGCCTGATGGAGCGCTATGCCTTCCAGCACTGCGCGATAGATGTCGCCGCGGCGGCTCGAGCCGGAAAGCCCGGCAATCACACCGCGAGCGCCGCTGTTCCAATGGGGATCCATGACGCCTTGCCAGTAGGGCAACAGCATTATGCCGCCAGCGCCGATCGGGCTGGCTGCGGCCTCGGCCTCAAGCGCCTCCAGCTCGCCGTTGCAGCCATGCAGATCGGCGCCCAGCATTTCGCGCGCCATCCAGTCGACGAGGAAAGTGCCGGCGCGCAGACACGTCTCGTAGATGTAGCCATCCTCAGCGATGGCATTTTCGGTGCGGAAGGCCGGATCACAGACATACTCGGTGCCGAAGCTTCCCGAGACGACCGCTGTGCCAAGATTGATGTAAGCGCTTCCCTGCTGCAACACACCGGCGCCCGTTCCGGCGCATTGACCGTCGCCGCCGCCAGCCACGATCGGCGTCCCCTCCCGCAAGCCTGTCAGCGTGGCGGCTTCCTGAGTTACCTGGCCCACAACCGTCCCTGGCCGAGCCAAGTCCAGCATCATCCGCCGGGCGACGCCTGCCGCTTCCAGTATCTCGTTCGACCAGTCGATTGCGCGCATGTCAAGCACACCCATCGGGTCCGCCGAGGCAGTCGATGTTACCCATCGGCCGCTCAGGCGAAAAACGAGATAGCCATGAACTTCGGCCATTCGCTCCACCCGGGCAAAGATCTCGGGCTGCTCCTCGCGAAACCAGATCATGCGATAAAGGCAAGGAATGACGTCCAGCGGCTTGCCGGATATCGCGTGGACGCGCGCCGCGCCGAATGCCTCACCGAAGCGGCGTGCTTTCTGGCGAGCCCGCTCGTCCAGCCAGAGTGTCGCGGGCCGGAGCGCTTCGCCCTGTTCGTCGAAAAGGCCAAAGGTCTCGCGCTGGTTGGAAATGGCTAGGGCGGCAATGCGCCTTGGCGAAACTGTTGCAGTTACGGTGCGCAGCGCTGCAACCGCCGAAGCCCACCACTGGGCCGGGTCCTGCTCGAAATACCCCGAGCGCGGGTTGGACATTGCTATCGGCGCGCGACCCTCCCCCACGCTGCGTCCATTGCGGTCCCAGGCAATTGCCTTGGTTGCCGAGGTCGAGGAATCAATGCCGATGACGAGATCCGGAGCCATTGCCGCCACATTGCCAAGGGCGAGGGCGGTCGAAACCGCCATCGCCGAAATAGCCCAATTACGCCATTAAAGCCCCGCGTCCTTGACCTTACCGTCGACAATGTGGGCGATGGCATCGAGGCATGCCTTGGCGTCCCCACCATAGTCCTGACCAGTCAGCAGCTTGCCGAGTTCGACCGGGATGTCATTGTTCGACAGATCCGCCCAGATGGGCATGTCCGGCTCAGATCCCATCTGATTGTCGATTGTGTATTTGATCGCCTCGAAATGGCGTGTTGTTCCTGGTCCAACCACGGCCTTCGCCTTGACCCGAGGATCCGTGAAGGAGGAATTGCGCATCGGCGAGGCGCCGCCGCCAAGCGTCGAGACCCGCGCCATCACGTCCTTCGAGCAGACCCACTGCATAAACAACCAAGCCGCTTCCTTGTTCTTGGAATATTGCGACAGGGAAATCGTCGAGCCGCCCTGATGACCGACGGCCGGGATTTCGTTGAAGCCGCAATCCGCGGTGGCGCGGCGGCCGGGAACCTCCTTGGGCGCAGGCAAGGCCTCGAACAGGCCTTTGACCTTGGAATCGTTGGCATCGAAACCGGGGAAATCCTCGCCCCAGGTGATTGCCATGGCGGCCTGCCCCTGTGTCAGGGCCTGCCCCTGTCCATCCCAGGTCCATGTCGTTGCCGACGGTGGCGAGTTCTTGACCAGTTCCTGGTAGAATTTCAGCCCGGCTATGCCGCGCTCATCGTTGCCGACGAACTTCTTATCCTTGTTGAAAATCGAACCGCCATGACCCCAAAGTGCGAAGGTCCAGTCGCATTCGAGCGAATAATGGCCGGACTTCGCCTGGCATGCGGTGCCAAAGATGCCATTGCCCTTTTCCGCCTCAGTCAGCGCCTGCACGGCCTTGAGATAGGCGTCGAGGTCTGTCGGCAAGGCGATATTATGCTTGTCGAAAAGGTCTTTGCGATACATCAGGATAAAGATCGGAATATCGAAGGGAATTCCGCACTGTTTGCCATTGTACATGGCGATACCGTCGACCAGCGGCTTGGAGAAATCGTCCCAGTCGAAATTGGGCATCGCCAGCGCTTTGTTCTGGTCGTAATACTCGCGCGGATCGATGACATCCTGTGCAAATGTCGCCATCCAGGACTGGTCAAGATAGTAGACATCATAGGTGCCCAGCTGGCCTTGCACGTCCTGCGTGGCCTTGGCGAGAACCTGCTCTAGCGGCACGATCTCGACCTCGACCTCAATGCCGGTTGCTTTCGTGAATTCACCCGCGACAAGTTGGTTAGCGACGATCGTGGGCGGCGTTGCTTCCGAGGTGTAGCGAATTTTCGTGCCGGCATATGGCTTACCGACATCGGCCAGCCACTTCAGCATGTCCGTGTCCTGGGCCCGGGCCTCCTCGACCCCGAAGCCCAGCATCCCTCGATTGGGGCGACCGCCACCCAGCATAGCCGATCCGAAGGCGGAAAAGCCAATGCCCGCCAGCGCCATCTTCCTCATGAAGTCGCGTTTGGTTATTCGACGCGCTGTAAAGTCGTTGCAGGTATCGGCGACGAATGTCTTCTTGTCGTGGTCTCTGAAGCTCATGATCGTTCCTCCGTTGCGTTTGTCGTCGTTCTTCTCGTCCGGCCTTACTCCTTGAGAGATCCAAGGGTGAGGCCGCGGACCAGATGCCGTTGAACCAGCAGGATAAAGATGAAGCTCGGGATGATCGCAGACGTGCCGAGTGCTGTGATGTAGCCCCATTCGGTGGCCGTCGAAGTCACAAACGTCGAGATCTTCACCGGGACAGTGCGGATCGACGTTGTCAGGAACAGCGACAGCAGGAACTCGGTCCATGAAAAGATGAAACATAGTACGGCGGTCGCGGCGACGCCGCCCTTCACCATAGGAAGGACTACGCGTCCGAACGTCTGCCAGCGCGTCGCACCGTCAATCAGTGCCGCCTCGTCAACCTCGCGTGGAACATCGTCGAAGAACGACTTCAAAAGCAAAACCGCCAGCGGCAGATTGATCAAGCTGTGGACGAGGATGAGCCCAGTATAAGTATCGCGCAGGCCGAGATCCCGGAACATGAAAACGATCGGTATGACGATCGCGATAGGCGGCATAAAGCGCTGCGAGAGGATCCAGAACAGGAACGACTGCTGCCCGCTGAACTGCATTCGCGACAGGCAATAGGCAGCCAGCGTCGCCAGGACCAGTGTCAGTGCCGTCGACCCGACCGCTATGATCGCGCTGGCGAGCAGCGACTGGCGGGAATCGTAAGAACTGGCGCCTCCCTTTATTACTCCGGCCGCCTCGCCCCCCTGTTCCATGCCGATATCGACTCGCGACACGCCGAGCAGCGTCACGCGGTAATTGTCCGGCGTCGGTTTGAAGCCGATGTAGACCGGTCCACTGCGGTCGAAGATCGCCGAATAGGGTTTGATGGAGGACAGCGCCCACCACGCGATCGGGAACATGAAGATCGCAACCACCAACACGGCGAGCAGGTCACGTGCGATCATCCGGGCGCGGGAGGGCTCCATCAGAACCTTACCTTGAAAAGCCTGACGAAGAGGTTCGACACTCCGATGAGGACGACGAGCACGATCAGCGACAAGGTCGCGGCGTAGGGAAAATCTCCCGTGAAATAGATCCGGCCTGCGTAGAACGAGAGCGTCTCGGTAGCCGTGCCCGGCCCGCCGGCACTGATGATGTAGACGTAGTCGTAGATTCGAAAAAGATCGACGCCGCGGATCAGCACCGCGACCGCAATCACCTTGCGCAGCATCGGCAGTGTAAGTCGCAAGAATGTCTGGATCCCACTGGCGCCATCGATCGCCGCGGCTTCGAAAGGCTCCTTCGGCAGCGCCCGCAGGCCCGCCAGTATGATGAGCACCATGAACGGCGTCCATTGCCATATGTCCGCCAGCAGGATCGCCAGCAATGCGGTTACCGGCTGGGTCAAGATCGGCTGTGCCGGCGAGATCAAGTTGAGGGCATAGAGATAGAACGACAGGACACCGAAAGAGCCGTCCTGCATCAGCAGGAACATCATTCCGGTAACCGCAGGCGGCACGACCAGCGGCAGTGTCATCAGCGCCCGCAGGATCCCGTACCCCTTGCGATCGGTATCAAGCAGGAGGGCGATGAGGATGCCGAGTGCAAGCTGAACCGCAAGCGCGATGAACGTATAGATCAGTGTCGTTTCCAACGCATCCCACATGCGCGTATCCGAAAATGCGCGTGCCCACTGGTGGAATCCGGCAAAATCAAGCTGCCGCGATACGACATTGCGTTTGTGAAAGGACAGCCAGACCGAATAAGCGAGAGGATAGATGCCGAAAACGAGCAGCATCACCGTGATCGGTGCCAGCCAGGGAAACGGATGCTCGGCCGTCATGAACCGGGGCAGGGCCCACCCGGACCTCTCTCGGGTGAAAGTCGCCGTGCTCACGCGCAAATCTCCGCTGGGTGACAGAGATGCATCGGCCTTCTCCCTACCGGCCAGATCGTACCAACTTGAACTTTTGTAAGTTTGTTGTGCCTTTTGTTAAGCTAGCGTGTGGGACGGCCGTCGATTTGTCAAGACGGCTTTGAGCGGCGCCCGCGGGAGCATCACCCGTCTCCGCCGCCAAAGCGTGTACGACCGCGCGAGGAGTCAAGACTTGAGAGCAGCCAGACTCGCATTAATCTGGCAGGGTTATCTTACGTTTACGGTCGGCCGCCGGGCCTGCGACCCCAGGGTGTATGGCCGCGATAGAGTCCTCGAAGGCAAAGGTCGCCGAAATGAGTGGCTTTAAGTCGACCCGTCCCGACGCCATAAGAGCAATCGCCCGCTCATACTGATGGGCATAGCGGAACACAGTCTCGATACGGACTTCCTTGGTCGAAGCGGTCGCGATGTCGAATGGGACCGGCGCCACCGGCAGGCCGACGACCACCACAGCGCCGCCGGGCCGCGGCAGGTCAAGAAGCGTCTCCCACGCCTTGGGCGAGCCGGAGCATTCGAACACGACGTCGGCGCCCCAGCCGTTGGTCAAGTGCTTGACCTCCCTCATCAGGTCCTCTTCTCGAAGATTGACCGGGATCACCCCCTGATAACCGGCGGCGATTTCGAGCTTGGGTTGCGCAAAATCGGCGATAATTGCCCGGGAACATCCCCCGGCAAGGGCAGCGATCGCGACCATAGTGCCAATTGGTCCGGCGCCAAGCACAACAGCTGTATCGCCTGGGCTGATTTTCGCTTTTGTCGCCGCCTGCATCCCCACGGCGAAAGGCTCCACCATCGCGCCTTCGCCGAAGCTGATACTGTCGGGTATCTTGAAGGTGTAGTTGGCGGGATGAACGACATGGGCCGTCAGCACCCCATGGACAGGAGGCGTTGCCCAGAACCTTACGGCAGGATCTATGTTATAGAGGCCAAGCCGGCTCGCCCGCGAATTCGGGTCGGGGATGCCCGGCTCCATGCAAACGCGGTCGCCGATCTCCAGGTGCTCGACGCCTTCGCCAATTTCGACAATCGTCCCGGCGGCTTCATGCCCCAGAACCATCGGTGCTTCGACGACAAACGGGCCAATGCGGCCGTGGGTATAGTAGTGGACGTCCGAGCCGCAAACCCCGACGGTGTGGATCTTGATCCGGACCTGGCCCTGGCCGACGGTCTGGGGCAGATCTATGTCACGCAGCTTAAGCTCGTGCTGGCGTTCAAGGACAAGGGCGCGAACTTTGGTCATTATCATCTCCTCCTTCAAAACTGGCTGCCGTGTTTCGAAACGCAAGCCCTAGCCAGCTGAAATTTTCATTTCACAGTCTATCGGACCCTTCTCGTCAGCGTCGATGTGGGGGAGCTTGGCCGAACTTTGGAGAAATTTGCCAGTCCAGGGCGCAGAGCGGCCTCGAGCGGCCTGGGACCTCTCGTTTTTATTTTCAGTTCTTTGGTTCGGCTAGAATGTGTCGGTCATCAGAGTGGTCCGCTAGCTCCTCGAGGTAGGCCCTGAGTGTACGTGGCTCGTTATCGAGGATCGCCCGCAGCGTCAGCGGGTTTCCGAGCAGATCATGTTGGTCGTAGTGCTCGAACATCCTTCTCTCGGCCTGCGGGACTTCGCTGAGGACATCAACGTCGCGCCGCTCCTTGATCTCGCGCCCCAGCACTTCGCTCATGAGCGCGACCACGCGCTTGCGATCCCAATAACCGGGAGCACAGAGCTCGAATGTACCGTAAAGCAGTCGATCATCCGTCAATGCGATCGCTGCACTTTCGGCAACGTCGCGATAGTCGACGAGAGAGAAACGGGTGTCTGCCGACCACGGCTCAGCCAATAAACGCTGCTTCATTACCGTGGGCCAGAAGGCTGCGTAATTCTGATAAAACCGGGCTGGATGGAGGAATGTATATTCCATGCCCGAATTGAGGATGGCGTCTTCTACCGGCGCCTTGGCGGTGTGATTGCTGAGAGCCGACAGGACCGGATGGATCACGGCTGAGAACACGAAGCGGCGTACGCGAGCACGAACTGCAGCGTCAACCAAACGCATTCCTAGGTCGGCTTCGTCCGGCATGAAGGCGGGGGCGATATAGAATACAGAGTGCACGCCATTAAGCGCCGCGTCGAGTTTCTCCTGGTCATGGAGATCGCCGATCGCGACCTCGGCTGCGCCGTGGCTTCGCGCGCGATCGGCATCCCCGGGCTTGTGGACGAAACCGCGTATTCTCGCGCCGCGCTTTGCGAGCGCCGGAACGACATAGCCGCCGAATCTGCCGGCTGCACCGATCGCAAGGATCATCATCTAACTCCCTCGCAGTCAGGTGGTGAGTAACTTGCTCGATCTGGTTTTCCTGAGCAAAGGTAACGGTCGCGATGCGAAGCAGTTCCAACCAAGGCCCACCTGACTGGCGCTACGCGAATTGAAGAGTGAATGGCCGAGGATCTCTACGCGCTATTCGAAGGTCCACGGTTTCAACGTGTGTCTGGTCAAACGAAGCTGCGGCGGGACGGCCAGATTGTCACAGACATCGCCGCAGCAATTTTCGATTTTCAAGAGCCGGATTTTGAGAACTGCTGACGACAGAGAAGGCAGCCAGAAAATCTGGGCTTTACGCGTGCTGTGGCCGACCGCGTGATCTTCATGGACGCCGGTCAGATTTTCGAGGAAGGCAGTCAACACAGCTTCTTCGGCAATCCCCAACATGCCCGGACCAAGCAGTTTCTGAGCCAGATACCAAACACCAGATCAAGCGCAGTGCGCCTCGCGCTCGACCGCGGGCATGCCAAAAAGCCACCTAAGGTCCGGCCGCGCAATGTCGCCACACCGTTGACACGCGGTTATCTATTAGGGCCACTGTTCGGCATAACAGGTGTCTCCGACATCCGGCCTGGGGAATAGGACCTTCTGCCGATCAGCGGGCTTTTCGGATACGTCCGTCGGAGAACGATGTGGAGAGATTGATGCGGAACCTTATACTGGCCTTCGCGGCACTTGTCCTAGCCGCGTGCCAATCGGCTCCAGAACCGCCACAATCCGCCGTTGTTGAACCTGTGTTGGATCCTGCTACCATTCCATCCCAACCCGCCTTGGATCCTGCCTCTGTTCCTCCTGGCTCGGCGATTATGGATCAATCCGTGACAATCACTCCTCCCGCAAAGGGCGTTCCAACAAAGTACGCTGCTTTTTCGGGCAATTGGGCCGGACGATTGGAAGGTACATATGAAGGTAAACTGGCTGTTCAATCTGTTTCTTCGAATGGAAAGGTCACGGTCACCTATGCGTGGGGAATTCTGGGCGATAACAATCCGGGAGAGGCCGCAGGCGCAGGAAAAATTGTAGGGACTACGTTGAAGCTTGGGCGCCTCCCGAATGGCGCGGACGTCAGTTTTATGATGATGCCCGACGGAACTCTGGCCGGAACCTATACGCTCGCCGGCCAGACCTACACGGGCCTGTTCATCAGGCAATGATCAAAGAAGATACGGTCGCGCTCCTCCGGTTTTGATCCGCTCCCAATAGCGGCCCTTCAAATGCTCCGATGCCTTTGCGTCATAACCGCTGCGCTCAAGGAGGGTGGCGGCCCCGAGCCGCGGCATTCCCAGAACAAGGGCGGAAAGGAAGCGCGCCTGACCGCCCACATCCTAAAACACGCCACCAATGCCTATGCCCCCACTAATGTCTGGAGGGGGGGCTGCGGGGCGTTGCGGGGCGGCCTGCGCGCGTTTCGCAGCCTTGCGGCTGGGACCGGTTTGCGAAAGGCCGTTATCCGACGCGACTTTGGCCGGCTTGGCCTTGACGATGACCGGCTGCTTGCAGATTCTGCCGGAACGCAAAAAGAGATCGCCGAGCAGTCCGACGGTCGGCTCGGTCGTCGATGCGACCTGATTGGTATTTTTGTAATAGTCGGTGAGGGCGCGGATGGAGCCCGTGCCCCAATCGCCATCAACCTGCATGCGATAGCAGCCCAGGCGGCGAAGTTCCGTCTGAATGCTGCGCGCAAGATCGCCTGCCTTGTCCTTTTGTGCTTCGCCCGCCGATGCGCCGACAATCAGGGTTTCGAGACCGGAGACGACGCTCTGGCGAGCGACTGCAACGCTGTCAGTTGGAGACAGATTGGCGACCTGAGTGCCGACCGGCCCCGCTGAACCGCCTGACGGTGCAGGAATCTCGACCGACCGCAACGTCTGCCCGACGATGAGCACGGCGGTCTGCAGGTCGTTGGAGGCGAGCTCGATCTGCAGCTTCTTCTTGGCGTCGGGATCGGACAGTATGCGCGACAGGCTGGCGCTCAACTGCGCCGGATCGAGCATCTGCTGTTCGGTGAAATAAAATTGTTCACGCAGGTTCGACTGGTCCCATGGAACCTGGCGGCCGACGGTGAGCGCCTCGGTCTCGTTGCGGACGCGGATCATCATGTCCGAAATGCTCAAGCCGGGGATTTCGACATTTTTCAGAAGCGCAGTGGTGAACGGGCTGTTTTCGCCGGTACCGTCGACGGTGACGTTGCCGGGCTGGGTCGCGAAGGCGACAAACGTGTTTTCGCCGACCTCGACCTGCGCTAGACCGTTGGAGATGTTGGCGCCGGTGCCCAGCGGATTGTTGCGGCAGGCATCAAGGAAGATGAAGGTCTGACGGTCGCGGCTGGCGAATTGGGCGATCACATCGTTCAGCTTGACGGCGTGCGCCGTCAACTTGTCCAGGTTTTCCGGATCGGGCGTATCGATCGGCAGCAGGTAGTTTTCGCCTTGCACTTGCATGCCGTGACCAGCGTAGAAGATCAGCACGGCGCTGCTTTCGGGCAGCTTGGCCTCGGCGTCGCGGAAAAGCTTGGCGAATCCATCGGCGGTGAGATCGGTTCCGGTCAGAACCTCGAAATTCAGCCGCTTCAGGCTGTCGGACAGTTTCGTCGCGTCGTTCACCGCATTGGCGAGGTGCTCGAGACGCTTGCTCTGGTAGTTCGTGTTGCCGATGACGATCGCCAGCCGGTTGCGCGGCTGTGGCGAGGCGTTCTGCTCGACCGCGGCGCGAACGCCGACCGTGCTCAGGATCACGAAAAGCATGAGCAGAAGGATGCGTAAGAAGAATCCGTGGCGATGGGTCATATCGGCATGCTCGTTCCAGCCTGCGTCAATCCTATTCCGGCAGCCTTCGAACGCACCAGACGCAAACGCAATCCTGCCTGAGCGTCTGGACTCCGTGCCGCCAACGGCCAGCAGATTTTTATACCAAGTGTCATGTCAAAGATAGGAAAAAGGGGATTTGTATGCAGTCACTGGACTGTGGAGGACACGATGCCGATCAAGATCAACCTCGCCCTCCGGTTTATGGAGCAGCCTACAAAAGCGTGTTCGTTCGCAGCCTCTTCGCGGCCCTGACCCACAACAGCCTGTCCAGCTACGCTTTCACGCTGTCGGAAATCGAGTACACGGATATCCCGTTTTCCCGGAACTATCTGCTGACGAACTTCTACTACAACAAGCCGGATTGCAGTCACATCCTGATGATCGACAGCGACATGGGCTTTTCGCCTGATCTGATCGCCGCGATGCTGGCGCTGGACAAGCCGGTGGTCGGCACGTTGTATCCCCGGCGCCTGGTCGATCTGCGAAAACTCCACTCACTGTCGACATTGCCCTTCGACAAGGCGTTCGCACAAAGCCTGGACTTCATCGGAACCGTCGTCGAACCCCGGCAAGAGATAGGGGGCTTTGTCCGGGTATCGTCATGCGGCACGGGTATCTTTCTGGTCTCCCGCGACTGCGTGACGGCGATGATCGAGAAATTGCCCGAGACGGTGAACCGGTCTCGTTACCGTAGGAACAAGTACACCGCTCAGTTCCAGAATTTCCTGACGCCGTTTACTAAGATCGTGACGCCGGAACTGGATTTGCCTGACGATTTTTCTTTCTGTCACCGCTGGGCGGAACAGTGTGGCGGCGAAATCTGGGCAAGCTACGACCGCAAGATTGCTCATGCCGGAGACCTGACCGTTTCGGCAGCCTATTCTGATCTCTAAATGTGCCCTTTGAACGGTGATACACTGGGGTCAATAGTTCGCTTCGAGCTTTTCGATAGTGACCTTGTCGCCACAGCTGGCCTGATAGTCGCCCAACGGCGAACGCCGAACCATTGCCGTAGAGCAACACGCCGCGTACACTCTCGGCGAGGCAGGTCAACGAGCCCCAATCCCATGGGTGGGGCCTATTTTAGTTTTTTGTGACGGTATCGATTTCTCGTAAAGTGGGGTCGAATGAGCGTGCCGCGCGAGGCCTATCAATTGGCGGGTGTTTCGTTGCTTGCGTTGGCGGCAGCGTCCACCTTCCAAATATCTGGCGCAGCGGCGTGCTCCGCCACTGCAAACGGCGACGGCGATCCGTTCCAGACGACATCGGTTACGGTGGAGTGCAGGACGGTCGGGGATTTTCAGGACATCGATGGCGTATTCACCACCCGGTTTAATGGGTTCCAGAACTCGTCGGAGATCAAGATCAATGATTACGATGGCAACGGCGACGACATCCTAAGGATTTTTGGCGGCGAGCTGACCGACGACGCGTCGACAACGCCCAGTGTAGGCGGGCTGCCCACGGATGGGTCGACCTCCTTGCAGCCGGCGGATGGGACGATCGAGCTCCTTGGCGGCAAAGACCAATTCGAGATGTTCTATGGGGATTACTTGGGCGAGCCGTTCGCCCCCAACGTCAGGGCCAATCTCGATACCGGGGCGGGCGATGACACCGTCGTCATCCAGGCCGGCAGCATTCAGGACATCAACCTTGGAGACGGCACCGACAGGGCCGCGATATCCGGCGGCGCCACGCAGGTCGGTGATGTGACCGGCGGCGTTGGGGACGACGAGATAACGGTCGGTATCCTCGAGACCGAGGAGGGCGTTTTTTACAGCGCGCCAACCGTCGGCGTCATCTACGGGGGCGACGGCAGCGATACCATCACCATTGCGGGAGGCAACGTTGCTGCAGTCGATGCCGAGGCCGGCGATGACAAGGTCAGCATAGGCGACGATGCCGCGGTCGAACTCGATGTCGATGGTGCTTTCGGAAACGACACCATAACGGTCGGCGGCAACGCCACCATCGGCGGCAATATATTCGGCAACGATGGCAACGACACCGTCAACATCAACGGCGGAACCATCGGGACAACCACGACGCCGGGCCGCGTCGATCTCGCCGACGGCGCCGATATTTTCAACATGACCGCAGGTCACATAACCGGTTCGGTATTCGGCGAAGGTGGCGGCAACACCTATGACGTGAGCGGCGGTAGGATCGACGGTTCGATTTTCGCCGGCAGCCAGAACGACAACGTCACGGTCTCAGGCAGCGCCAGTATCGGCATCGACCTTGGCGAGAGTGGGAACGACACCGATTCTGTCGGCCTGGAGGATGGCGACGACAGCTTCTCGATGACCGGCGGCACACTCGGCGGCGCCGTGAGCGGCGGCGCCGGCAATGACACGATCGACTTCCGCAGCGGCACGATAAATGGTTTCATCGAAGGCAATGACGGCAACGACCGGATTTTCGTATCCGGCGGCATTCTCACCGATGAAATCATCGGTGACCTAGGCAACGATACGATTGCCATCAGCGGCGGAACGATCGCCGGGCCGGTTTCCGGCAATGACGGTGATGACCATATCAGCATCTCGGGCGGCACCATTGGCACAGCCGCCGTGCCGACCCAGGTCGATCTCGGTACCGGGGTCAATACATTCGACATGAGCGGCGGCACGGTCAACGGATCTGTTTTCGGGGAAGGCGGCGTCAGCGGCGGCGCCGGCTTCGACAACGTCTCGGTCACCGGCGGCACCATTACTGGCGGCATCGAAGCCGAGCATGTTCATCTGTCAGGCGGCACGATCGGCGGTAACATCACTGGCCTCGGGCCCGACACGCTCGTCATCGACGGTATCGGCACGGTCGATCCGCTCAATCTGATCAATGGCGTGCTGTTTAGTGGAACAAATGCCAATGGCACCGTCACCGGCACCGACCTCGCGGCCGGCGGCAAGAGCCAGAACTTTACGGGCTTCGACAATTTCTCGGCCGACGCTTCCACACTGCGTTTCAGCGGCGGCACGCAAGGCATCAACCAGCTCAACCTCGGCAACGGCTCGACGCTGTTCATCAACGGCAACGTCACCATGCCGGGTTCAATCATCGCGACCACGAGTTCGCTGATCGACATGCGCAATGGTGTCGCCAACGACGTGTTGACGCTCGGCGGCCTTACCCTCAACGGCGCCCGCATCGGGCTCGACATCAACCAGCAGACGGTGCAGTCGGATCAACTGGTCGCCGGCGCGTTCTCGGCCACCGGCGTCAATACAATCATCGTCAACCTGCTCGGCACGCCGCAATTCACCCAGGCGACCGATATCCCGCTCATTGTTTCGACGAACGGTCCGGTCACCGGGACGTTCAGCGTCGCAGGTGTTCCCGGCACGCCGGGCTCGCTTTTCACCTATCAGGTCGTAGCCGGCCCGAATGGCGGCTTGTTCCTGCGTGCCACGCCGGCCAATTTCGGCATTGCGGCGGCGCCCACCAGCGCCACCAACGCCGGCGCGGTCACGGTGGCAATCGACGCTCTCTACGGCATAAACCGCGACGCGCTCGATGCTGACCTCCACCTTTCGCCCGCATCCGGATCTGGAATGGTGCCGGTTTCGGAGAGCTTCGGAGTCTTTGCCTCCGGCCAGTTCGCCCATACCGAGCATGACGGCTACAACATCAGCGGCGGCGGCTTGAATGGACCCGGCCCGAGCTTCGATGCCGATGATTTTTCGGCCGCCATCAGTCTTGATTTCAATGCCGCCAAACACTTCCAGTTCGACAATGAGTATGGCCTGAACATCGGCGTTTTCGCCGGCTACGCCTCGACCGACGTCAGCCTCGGCGCGTTCCGGGGATTTGATGCCATAGGCGAAGGTACCAACAAGGCCGGCCTGTTCGGCGGCTACGTGTTGTTTCGCAAAAGCGTCGACTACGCGTTGGTCTCCGCCTCCGGCTTCATCGGCGGAAGCGACGTGACGAACGGCGTGCTCGGCACCACCGGCAGCTATGATACCAAGGGCTATGCGGTTACGGCATCGGTCGGCCACATCTTCAAGCTGGGCGAGCGCACCCGTTTCGACCTGCGCGGCGGCCTGCTTGGCGTTTCATTCCGCGGCGATCCCTATACAGACAGCGGCGGCAACGAGTTCGGCAAGAGCCAGCTTTCTTTTGGCGCGATCAAGCTCGAGCCCGGCATCTATGGCGATTACACGCTGAGCAACGGCATGGTGTTCAGCCCCTATGCGCGGGGCGAATTGCAGCAGCGTTTCGGCTACAAGAACACCACCGAAATCGACACCAGGGAAATCAACTTCGACGATGCGGATTTTTCCACCGCGCTGTCGACCGGCTTCAATCTGAAAGTGTCGGACTCGACCACCGTCAACGGCGAAGTCCGTGGCAAGGCGTCTTCAGACAGTTCCACCATCGGCGCCAAGTTCGGATTGAAGATCGCCTTCTAGCCAGTGTGGCGTGGCCGGATTATGGACTGGCCAAGCACCTCCAGCCGAGACGCTCGCCAAGCGAGAGCAAGTGTTCTATGCTCTCCATCGGCACCGAGCAATTCCAGGAAAAGAGACGGTTTTCCGTCCGGAATTGCGTCAAAACAAACAGATGGAGCGGTTTGCCGTTTCCGTGAAAGCGTGAACTGCTCTAGGCAGGGGGGTTCCATGTTCGAAGTCGTCGGATTCTGCTGGAAAATACGGTCGAGAAGTCGGCTCGCCATAAACGCACTTGGCTTGATCGTTGCGCTGTCCGTGCTGCTTTTGCCCGGACTGGGAACCGCGAACGCACAGGCGAACTGGACGCTCGATCCCGCCGCGTCGGTGCTCACCTATCAGTCGGTCAAGAAGAACACGATCGTCGAAACCAACAAGATCAGGAATATTTCCGGCAGCCTTACTTCGGGAGGTGACGCCAAAGTCACCTTCGACCTCAATTCGGTCGATACGGGGGTCGATCTTCGCAATGTCCGCATGCGGTTCCTTTTCTTCGAGACATTCAAGTTTCCGTCCGCCGAACTGACCGCGAAGGTCGATCCCGCGGCGTTTGCCGACCTGCCGACCAAGCGACGTGTGAAGGCGGTGCTTCCGTTCCGTCTCAACTTGCACGGGGTCGACAAGAACCTTGAGGCCAACGTCGTGGTGACCATGATCAGCGACGACATGGTATCGGTCGCTTCGGAGGCTCCGGTCGCCGTGCATGTGGAGGACTTCGGGCTATTGCCGAATGTCGACAAACTCCAGCAGGCGGCCAATGTGACCAACATTGTTCCGACCGCATCGGTGTCGTTCGATTTCGTGTTCACCGCTGACGGCAGCACGCCGGCTGCTGTCCAGCCTGTTGCGGCGAAGACCGCCGATGTCGGACCCGTCGCCACCGATGCCGCGAAGACGAACTTCAGCGACGAGGAGTGCCTCAACCGGTTTGCGGTGCTGTCGCGCACCGGGGCTATCTACTTTCGAACGGCGAGCGCGCGGCTCGATACCCAAAGCCGTCCGCTGCTTGCGGAGGTCGTCGGTGTCGTTGGCAAGTGCCCGGGCCTGAAGGTCGAGGTTTCCGGACATACCGATTCCGATGGGTCGCCTGTCGAGAACAAGCGCTTGTCGGAGCGGAGGGCCGAGGCGGTTGCCGATGCCATTGTCGCCGCGGGCATTCCTCGCACGCAGATCGCGGCGACCGGCTACGGCGAGGAGCGGCCGGTTGCCGCCAACGACACGCCGAAGAACAAGGCGCTCAATCGGCGGATCGAGTTTTCCGCCACCAAGCTCGTCAACTGAGGAAGGATCCGTTGTCCCGGTGAGTTTCGATCTGATCGCCCGTTGTGGTGGCCTTATGCGCGGCATCGGGCTTGCAGCACTGGCATTACTTTTGACTTTGTCGGCCGCCAATGCCGAACGCCGTGTCGCGTTGGTCCTTGGCAACTCCCAGTATCAGCATGCCCCGGCGCTGACCAATCCGGTACGCGATGCCCAGGCCATGGCCGAACGCCTGAAGAACCTGGACTTTGAAGTCGTTTCCGGCTTCGACCTGACCAAACTGCAGACCCAGACGACGATTGCGCAGTTCGCCAAGCAGGTTCGCGGCGCCGACATCGCCCTGTTCTTCTACGCCGGCCATGGGCTGCAGGTTTCAGGCAGCAACTACCTTCTTCCGATCGATGCAGCACTTGAGGACGAGACCTCGCTCGACTTCGAGGCGGTGCCTGTGGATTTCATCTTGCGGCAAATGTCACGCGAGACCAGCATAAGGCTGATTTTCCTCGACGCCTGCCGTGACAATCCGCTTGCCGATGTGTTGGCAAAGACCGCCGGCGTCAAGGGAGCAAGGAGCGGCCTTGCCGAAATTCCGATCGAGAATGGTGGCGCGGGCACGCTTGTCGCGTTCGCCACCAGTCCTGATCGGGTCGCCTATGACGGGTCGGGCGAACATTCGCCGTTTGCTTCGGCGCTGCTCGCGCATATCGGCGAAACGAATGTTTCCATCACCGAAGCGATGAACCGCGTTACCGCCGATGTCTTCAAGGCAACCGCCGGCAAACAGCGCCCCTGGACCAATGTCTCACTGACCACCGAGGTCGTCCTGCATAAGATCGATCTCAACGCGCCGCTGATCGTCGGCGAGGCGAGCGCTCAGCAACCGGAAGGCGGCTCGGATGGGCGCAACGCCACGGCAAATCCGGCCGGCCCCGGTGACGACGCCCAACTCGCACTCAATGTGCTTCGTCAGAAGATACCGAAGCTTGCCTCGGACGACCCCATCTTTTTCGACCACCCGATCGATTTTGGCGATCCGGAAATCGACGGCAAGAGCATTGCCGAGCTCATCAAGGGCAAGCCACGCTTCAGTCCGGTGGAGGGGCTCGACAAGTCGGTATGGGAAGGCAAGCATTGCGACGGCTGCCATCAGTGGAACGAGGCCCGGCTGTGCGAACAGGCGAAAAATTTCGCCTCCAACGATGTCTCTGTTTTGCGCCTGCAGCATCCGCTCGGAACACGCTTCAAGGTGGCGCTTGCCAAATGGGCTCAAGGCGGCTGCAAGTAACAGGGCGTTGATGGCATCCATCCAGTTTGTGCCGGGGTGAATGCTTTAATACGCATCCGCTGATTGGCGCAGCGCCTCGATCTCGGCCATCTGGATGCCCATTTCGACAAAGGCCGAAAGAACGGCAAACCGGTCGGCTAGCGCGACACGTGCCAGTCCGGTCAGAATCCCGGCATTGACCGCATGGGCGGCAGGAAATGGTTGCAGGGCCGATACCATCGTCGCGGCCCTGGCCGAACCATTGTCACGCCATCCCGCGGCCAGGACAATCCAGCCGACCGGCGTCGTTGGCTGTGTCGCCGCGGCCGCACTGACTGCTGCCCGATGATGCGGGCTGTCCGGTTCACCCACCCAGTCGCGGACAAGCGCGAGCAAACCGTGATCGGTCTCATCAAACAGGTCGGTCAGGTGGCTCAGGCATTCATGGGCCCACCAGACCGCGGCCCGCTCTGGAAGCAGATAGGCACAAAATGTAATCGCTTCCTCGGGAACGCGCCCGGCGAGGAGGTCGCGGCAGAACTCGATCGAGCGCTGGTCGGTTGGAAGGGCTCTCATGTCCCGGGCAACAGCAGGACAGGCCATGAAAAGATCCCGTGCCGTTTTGAACCGGAGCCCATTGGCCATGACCGCCACGCTTTCATCGAGGAGCTCTGGCCACTCAAGCCTCACGCGCGGCGCGGGTCAAGTCTCATCCTGTGACGCGCCGACAACTCGCGGCATTGTCGTGCCCTCAATGTTTTGTCGACAGACAGTTGCCTTGGAATTTGGTATGATCGCGATCATCGAAATCGGATTGCTCAAACAGGAGGAGCCGCTATGCAGTGGAGCAGTTCAGCTTTTGTGTTGGCGGTCGTGTTTTTCTCGACCCACGCTTCCGCCGATCCCGTTCAGAAATCAGAAGACATTGTGAAGTTTTTTGCCGGTGCGGCCGATCTCGGCAAGTCGCGAGGAATTTGTGTCGGCTCCGAGGAGGAGTGCAAAAGCCAGACCAAGGCAAATGACGCGCCAGCAGGAAAATCCAGCCTCGACATGCTGATCAATTTCGGGCTGGATTCGGCCGAGCTCGACACGACTGCGCGCGCTGAACTCACCGAATTCGCCAAGGCCCTGAAGGACAATCGGCTGCGCACGTTCAACTTCGTCGTCGAAGGCTACACCGACGCCACCGGCACCGTGCATTACAACGAAGGCCTGTCGCAGCGACGAGCGCAATCGGTGGCGACCTTCCTGACAGCCAGCGGGATTGAGACCGCGCGCATCAATGCGATCGGCATGGGCGAAAAAAATCCCCGCAGCCCAAACCCGTACGATCCCGTGAACCGCCGTGTGGAAATGCGGATAAAGACGGAATAAAGCCGGCAAAAGTGTGAAACGGTTTTCCGTCCGGATTGCGTTAAACAAACAGAGTGCGCGGTTCGGCGTTTCCATGAAACGCTCTGAAGCCTGTTCCATCCCGATGGAATCGGGATGGGGATCATCAACAGTCCGAGACTCTCATGCCGCGCGGCCAGGTCAAAGCGTATTCTGAATCGAGCCTATGAGGGCGGTGACGGCCTGTTTGTATTTTTCGAACTCCGGCGATGTCTGGCGGATCTGCGTGGTCTGCGGGCTCGTGTCTGTAGCCACACGGCTTAGTTTTTGGCCCATTTTCCTTTCGGCCCAGTCCACCACGTAGCTGGCTGTCTTGCCGGTGAGAAACGGATTGGCCTGGATGACGGCCGAACCCAGCACGGCGCTCAGTTGCGCCGAACCTGTCGCCGCCAGCACCTGATGCGCGCCTTCCATCCCCAGGAAATGACAGAGATAGAGCCGTCCAGCTGTGATCTGGTGACCGCGCGCCCGAAGATAGGCCTCGCCTTCGCGCGCCAGATTGCGCACCATCTCGCGCGAGATCGTGGCGTCGTAGCGCAGAGCGAGCAGGTCGGCAGTCGACAGCGTGCGCGCAAGCTCCGGGCGATAGGTGCTCATCATCCTGATCCAGGTCTTGGTTATGAACTGGCCGGCGCCGGTCGCTGAAGAATTTGGGTTCTTGGCGCGAGCGCTGCCGCCACTTTCGACATGAACAATGCGGTCGGTGAGCGTTTCGACAGCGGAATCGTCTGAAGCGATCGCGGTAACCCTGCCCAGCGGGTCGATCGCCTCGCCATTCTGATAAAGTTCGAAATGCAGGTGAGGCCCGGTCGAAAGGCCGGTGGTGCCGATGTATCCAATGATGTCGCCGGCTTTCACCTTGGTGCCGACGCCGGCCGGGATTGCAAATTTCTGCATATGCGCATAGCGCGTCTCGCGCCCGTTTCCGTGCGAAATCTTCACCAGATTGCCATAGTTGCCGCCATCGCCTTGGAAGGTGATCTCGCCATCGAAGGCCGCTGCGATCGGCGTGCCAACGGGAGCCGCCCAATCGACGCCCTTGTGGATGCGAACGGTCCCGAGGATTGGATGCTTGCGTGGCCCGAAGGTGGAGGTCATAACCCCGTTGACCGGTGTGACCATGCCGTTGGTTACCGTCAGCGAGCGAACCTGATCGTCACCGGTGACGCACGCAAACTGGCCGTCGCTCTGCTGGAAGACGAAACAGTCGAGGCTCTTTTCGCTGCCCTGGACACCCACATACAGCACCCGCCCGGCACCTTCGTCCTTGCCGCGCGGCATCTGCGAATAGATCAGCACGAGGCGCTGGTCCTCGCTTGCAAAGGCGTCCAAGTCCTGTCCTCTCGAGAGATACATGATCGCTTCGCCGATCACGCCGGTCGGGACATTGTTGCGGGCCGCCGTCGAGTAGATCGCGTCGAGCAGACGGTATTGCCTTTTGTGCGTGCCTTCCGCCTGTGCGCCCGAATAATTGAACAGGTCTTCGCGGACCCAGGGATCGACGCCCGACACGAACGCGCCGGCGGCATTGCGCGTCAGCGTGCCGACGAACACGTTCCTGGCGTAGATCGAAACCTGCATGAGAGACATCGTGGTCGTCCCGCGGCTCGGCCTGAAACCGCGCATGGCAACCACATAACCCGGTTCCAGACTGTCCCGATTGAAAAGCGCCTTCAGGGCCTCGCCTGCCAGCTTGGCATCGTCGGCGGAGAAATGCGCATCGAGCACAACGCTGTCCAGGCTGCGGTCGTTGAGGGTTTTCACGAACATGTCCTCGGTCGCCTCGAACCGCTGATAGTCATTCGTGACGACCGCGACGCTGGTGTTGTTTTCGATCTGGGTCTTCTGGAATGCGGGAAGGGCAGCATCGCCCGCGTCGATTGTCTCACCCCAGCCGGCTTCGGGATCGTCGGCGTCCGCCTTCTGGTCCGGAACCGCCGCGGATTCCTCTGCGGTGGGTGATGGCTCAAGATCGTTCTGGAGATCGCCGGATGGTGCGGTAGCGGTCTTTCTTTGCGCCTGGAAGAATGCGAAATCCTCCTGCGTCGACGGTATCGTCGTCATGAATTTTTCGCTGGCGCTAAGCATGACGTCGGACAGAATTTCGAGCTGGGGAGAAACGCCGGCCTGATCGAGTTCCGCCGGGCGCGGCATCGTTCGGCCTTTCGTTGCGGCGCCGGCATCGGGCGCCAGGGTGATCCACATTGGATCCCCGGCAAGGTCGATGATGGCCGGCACATAGACGGATGCATCGGCCGGCACATCATCCACTCCCTCGACCGCGTGCAACTCCTCATCTTCGTCGCCGAACGACCAATAGTCCGCGGTGAGGTAGAAACCGGCGGCGATCGAAAGCAGGAGAACCACCGCGAGACCGGCAATAAGCCTGCGCCAAAGCGCGCGCCTGCGAAGGGCGGCGCGCGCCTGCTTTTTGTGCCTGAAGCTCGTGTCGATATTGTGCGTCACGGATTGCTTCCGGTCAGGAAGAAGGTCCAGCGGACCTGTTCGAGCGTATCGACTTCGAGAAATTGCGCCGCGATATGGCCGCGCTGCCAGCATTCATCGATGCCGCGTATCGAGAAACGGCGCCGCTCGATGCACATTTCTGTCGATCCGGTGAGGATCGCATGACCGAACACGTCCGTGGCATAGATGTAGATGTAGCGGTTCGTCAGTTCCTCGCGGATGACGTTCACGCATTGATTGGCGCCGATGGTCCACCAGCCATCGGTCTGGTCCGCATTGTCGACCTTCTGGCCGACGGCGAGATTGACGACGTCGAGTGTCTGATTGCAAACCGTGAATTCGGCGCGCGCTTCGCTGGATGACAGCACCGCCAGCAGCGCGGCGCCCGCCATGACTGCAAGCCTCATGTGGCCTGTCAGGGCACCCAGGGCTCGAAGCGGATCATGCTGCTCTATGGGCAGGTCGGCAGACGAACGGGGCGAACGCGAGCGGCGGAGTTCCATCGGGCGTCCATGCTATCCGCCGAGCCGGAAATACTGGGCGGTGGCCGAGAACCGAGTCCCATCGGTCTCAATTTCTTCAAGAATTTTGGGGAGCAGCACCGCGGCGGGTGTCGGCGTGGAGAACGCGGCCGCCTGAATATCATGGAGGCCCGTGATCACCATTATGATCTGCGGCACGGCCTTTCCGGCGGCTTTGTCGGCCGCGCCGAGGCCAATCGGGATGCTGAAAGTAGCCTTGCCCGGTTCTACGACGATGCGGTCGTCGAGATTGAATACCATGCCTTTGTGATCGATCAGCAGCACGCTGGAGACGAGCCCGCCGCGTGTCACCAGCGTGCCGCTGACCGGCGTGCCGTTCGGCACCGACGTCCGATCGAGAACAAGCTGCGGCTTGTCGGCGGCGGTCTGCCCCAGAAAGCGCAGAAAATTGGTGACTTCGCATTGGCTTGGCTCGATGAGGCGGACGCTGATGTCCGGCTCGATGTGGAATTTTGCCTGGAAATCGCCCAGCATGCGCTCGAATGGCTGGACCGCAGTTCCAAATCCTTCGATCGCGGTGGCCTTGTCGGTTGCCGACGTCATGGTCGCATAAAAACAATCGCCGCCGCCGAAGTCGCGAACCCAGGAGATCCGTTGCGCGATGTCGTCGACGGCCGCGGGAACCCCTGGTTTGGGCACGTTCAACGCGACGACAGGCTGGTCGGGCTGTTTGGCTTCCGGTAGTGCGGCTTTTTGACTCTCGGCCTTCGCGGTATCTGTCTGGCTTGCGGCGGGTTCAGGCGCCGGCGTGGTCGCCTTGGGTGGTGCCGGCTGGTTGGTCTGTAGCTCGGCCTTTTGGCTCTTGACAACCTCTGGCTTGGCCGGCGGCGGCGTCGACACGCTCTCGGCTGCTGACGGCGCTGGAGCGGTCGTGACAGGTGGCGCCGCCGACGTCTGGCTGTCGCTGGCCACCGCATCGGGCTGGATTGCCGGTGATGCCTTTTCGGGCGGCGGCTGCACGTCCGTAGTTGGCTTCGGGGGTGCCTCGGTCTGCGAGGGGACTTCGGCGGGCTTGGCCGGCTGGGGCTTTTGAGCTGCCGCTGCATCTTGCTGATTTTCAGCCGGCGGTGCGCCGGCCTCCGGCTGCGCGAGCGGAACTACCTTCGCCGGCTCGGGGGCGTTCGCGGCAGTGTCCGCCGGGGGCGGCTTTGACAGCTCTGGCGTGGGCTTTGATGGCTCTGGTGCGGAAAGCGATATCTTATCGACGGTCGGCGTCGCAGGCGTCATGAAGCCGCTCAGATAGAGCCCTGCGCCGGAGGCCACAGCAAGCGTCGCCAAGGCGGCGATGGCGACGGTCCGGGTCTTTGCGGGTTTTGCGGGCACATCCGCCTTGACCGCGCGCGGAGGACCGACGGCCGGGGATGGCTGCGGTGCGGTCAAATGCGCGGGCCGGACATGCGGGACAAAGCGCTCGCCCGTGCCCGTCGCCAGCGGCGCGTCGTGTCCCGCGACATTGGGTGGCTGAGGCTGGCCCTTAGGATCAGGAGCAAGGGTTTGCTCGGCTAGCGGCAAGACCGGTCGCTTGCGTGGTGGGATAGACGTCGGCGGCATCGTTCCTTCGTCTTCGCCACGCGTCATTCTGGCGATGTCCGCCATGCTGGCCGGCCGGTCTCGCGGATCCGGTTGCAGCATGGCTTCAACAATGTCACGAAAATCGTCGTCGATGTCGGAGAGATCAGGCACGGTCCGGCGCTTTTCGATGACCTCGAACTGCGATCCGCTCATGTCGATCGGCTTGCCGCGCAAAGCGGCAACCAGCACCAGCCCCAGGCTGTAGATGTCGGATTGCTCACTGACGTCGCCGCTGTAGAGCCCGAGCTGTTCGGGTGAAACATAATTGTACTTTCCCGCGAACTTTCCGCCGATCAGGGTCTCACCGCCCACGCTCGCCGACCGGGCGATACCGAAATCGATGATCTTCGCGCGGTCGACCCGGCCGCCGGGCAGGATGATGTTATCGGGGGAGAGGTCGCGGTGTATTGCTCCAGCTTGATGGACGGCGCTCAAGCCGGAAGCGAGGCGGTGGCAGAGCTTGCGCACATCTGCCGTCGGCATCGCGCCACGTCGCATGATGTCGAACAGCGACTCGCCGTCGACGAATTCCATGGCAAGGTAGGGACGGCCGATCCCGGGATCGATCGTGAAGACGTGGTACCGCACGACCGCGTCATGCGACAGGTGATTGAGGATCAATGCCTCCTTGCGGAACAGCGACAAGATCGTCTGGTCACGGGCGAACTCGGGCAAGACGATCTTGATCGCGACATGGTCACCGGTCTGAATATTATGGCCACGGTAGACCTCGCCCATGCCACCGAATGCGATCCGCTCATCGAGTTCGTAGATGCCGCTGAGTTGTGTGCCTACGGCGGTGTTGGCCATGCTCCCCGATATTCGCGTCTTATCGTCGGCGCTCATGAGCCTCAAGCCTCCGCTCTATGCGGATCTGGACGAGGCGATTGGCCATCGCGCCGGTCTCCGATCTTCACAAGCACGATCGTCACGTTGTCCGTTCCGCCGCGCGCCAGCACCATGTCGAGCAGGTTCTCGCAGGCTGCTTGAGGTGTCGCCGAAACCGTCGCCGCCTCGATCTCGGCGTCGGTGACATGCGCCGTCAGCCCATCCGTGCTCAACACAAAAATGTCCCCAGGCATGATTTCGCCCTGCTGGAAATCGATGACAATCTCGTCGCTGACGCCGATCGCTTGCGTGATGACATTGCGGCGCGGCCAGGTGCGCGCTTCGGCTGCGCTGATGGTACCCCGGTCGATGAGCTCCTGAACTTCGGTGTGGTCTCTCGATATCTGCGAGATCGAGGCGTTGCGGATTAGATAGACGCGGCTGTCACCCGCCCACAGGCAGGCAAACCGCCCGTCCATTGCCAGCAGCGCGGCAACGGTAGAACCGATGGTTATGCCGCGAGATTCGGCTATGCCGCGGATCTCGGCATTGGCCCTGCTCAGCCTGTCCTCAAAGCGCGCCCGGAGATCGGGTGCCGAGCTCGCGATGCCGATCGTTGCCAGATGATCGACGATACTGGCTGAAGCGACCTCTCCGGCCTCATGTCCACCCATTCCGTCGGCTACCACCCAGAGGCCAGTGTGTGGCTCGACCAGATAGCTGTCTTCATTGAGCTCACGGACAAGGCCTTTGTGGCTCACGCCGAAGCTTTCAATGGGAAGGGCGACAGTATTCAATTTGCCACCAAGCGCTTTTCAAGCGTCCTTCTGCGGCGCACCTTTGGACGCTCGCTCGCGCCACTTTGCCACAGGCTCGAACATTAAAGTATCGAAAACTAAGGAAAACCAAGGTTTGACCGTATGTGGTCTGCGGATCGGCACCATGCTCAGCAGATCATCCCCATCTCAAAACGCCTTGGGACAGCTGAACCCGGAAAGCGCGGGGAGGAACAAGGGGTTGGAGCCTGAGCCTGTCTGGAGCGTATAAGAAACGTCGCGTCCGCCGATCACGAAGCGCGCTTGCATGCTGCTGTCGTCGCCGGTGACGGCAGCCTTGTCCAGAAGCCGTTTCAGGGCCCACGGCCCTTCGAACTTGATGGCGGATTCGCGGCCTGGCATTTCCGGTGTCAGGCTTAGGCTGGCGTACGCGGAAGCCGTACCGCCCGGCCAGGTGACTGCGCTTGGCGCGTTGCCGGTCTGGTTGCTCTGGACGATCTGGCCGTCGGCATCGAGTATCGCCGTATCGGCATCGCCGTTCAGTGAGAATGGTGTGAAAGTGATGCTGACCGAAGGCACCGAACCGCCCGATGGGAAGAAGGCGCTGCGGATTTCCGCGGCCAGTTGGAAGTCTTTCAGGGTCGATTTCGACAGGTCGCGTCCAAAGCGCGCATCCTGTTTCCAGCTCCAGTCCCGGCCAGTCATGTCGATCAGCGATGCGAGATTTTGTGCGAAGAACCGGTCCAGCAAGCCGCCCGGGGCGAACAATTTCGCGAAATCCGCCATCGCAACATCCTCGGCGGCGTCGCCGGCGAAGGGATAACGGCCGTTGATCGCGGCTTCACAGGGAGCCGTCACCGTCTGGTCGAGTATCTGGTTCAAGTTGGTTACCGAGGTTTCGGCGACATTTTCTTCGAACTCATCCGCCGTCGCGTTGACCATCCGGCCGAGTTGCTTGGGCAGGCGTGAGACATTGGCGCGAAGCGTGGCTATCTGTAGCTGCAGGTTCGAACTGACGCGCTCCGTCTGCGAAGGAACTTCGGCCGCCAGTTGCAGGCTGTGATAGATATCGCTGAAGTTGTGGGTCAGGGCATCAATTGGGCGGTGTCCGGCAGGGCCGTTCACCAGGGCCTGGAATGGTCTAAATTGCGCTTCGATGTTTGCACCTGGATTGACGTTCCGTGCGTCGGCGGCCCCCGTGCCGGCGCGGCTTTGCGATTTGCCGTTGGCGATTTGTATGCCGATGCGGGCCAGGCCCTTGGCCAGATCCGCGGCGTTGCGCGGCTGGTTCTGAGCCGTGCCTGCTTCGATCTCGGTGCCGGGACCGTTGCCGTCACCTGGGTCCCGCGTCAGAGCTGTTTCGTTGGCGATCGCCGAAAAGAGCTGGTTCATCGGTGAGCTTGGGGAAGCAGCGGCTGAAAGCGCGATGTAGTGCGGCTTGTCCGTCAGCATCGCCTTGAATTTCAACTGGTCGAGAACGCCGTTCCACGCGGCCGCGAACTCCTTCCCGTAGCGATCGAGAAGTTCGGGGCCGAGCTTGAGCAGTTGCTGGTTGATGTCGCCTTGTTCGCCGCCGCCGCCGAGAACCCACTGCTCGTCGACAAGCATCTGCGCAATGCGCGAAAGTTGCCGGAGATAGAAGGTGTTGAAGCCGGAATGGGTGTAGATTCCGGGAACACGAAGCCCTGACAGATCGCTGCCATCGATGCGCTCGAACAGCAGCTGCGCTTCCGGCCCACCTTTCTGGGATACGGAAAAATCGTCCAGCACCGCAGCGTATGTCGCCGACTTGATCAAAGCCGAAGCTCGATCGGCAAGGCTCATACGCCCGAGAGAACGTTGAGCGGCTTCAACAAGCGGCCGGTTGAGTTCGAAGACGGGATCGTAAGCGTCGTCCAATGCCAGCATGGCGCGCAGGTGCTTTTCGAGCTGATCGCGTCCTTCGCGATTGTTTTCGCCTGGATAGCGGTTCTGCTCCCAATCCTGCTTCATCCAGGAAACGATCAAGGCGTCATCGACCTTCGGTGCCTTGCCGCCAAGCATCAGATAGATTTTCAACGGTTCGTAGAGCGCGACGGGATCGGCCATCTTGGCCTGGATCGTCCGCTCGGCCTGAATCAGCAGGCGCGATCGGAACATTCGTTCCAGCCCCTGCCGATAGGCCGTTTTGGACGCCGAAAGAAGTCTCTCACGCTGACTGAGGCCGAACGTCTCTTCGATCGGTGTCGGCAGGTCACCGTTTTCGAACCCGGCCGGCAGATCGCGCAACTGGTCGAGCGGGCCGATGACGTTTTCAAGGTCGACATCGGTAACCGTGGCCGTCTTGAGCAATGGGGCCGCCGTCTCGCGATACTGGCCCATGGCAAGAGTTGTGGAGGCTATCAGCGATCGGTTGGCCGCAAAGCTCAGGGCGAGCGTACCCAGCGCGGCGGCAGCGATCAGTGTTATTGCGCCGAGGCCGCAAAGTCTGGCGATCGCCGCACGCCTTGCGGCCGATTTGTCATACGAAACCCATCCGGATTCGGCAAAAATGACGTCCGTCAGCAGATCATGCAAAAAGAAGCTTTTGCCAGTTCCGGAAAAGTGCGGGCGGGAATTGCCGCCGAAATTGCGGCCGATCGCGCCCAGCACCTGATCGATAGGGGTTCCCTCTTGCGTGCCTGACGAAAAATACAGTCCGCGCAGGCTGACATTCACCTGGCTTCGGGTCGGATCGAACAGGCTAGCGACAAAACTGGCAATTCGACTCCTCAGTGCGCCGAACTGTGCCGGAAAACCGAAGATGGAGATGCGCGTGACCGGATCAGCCTCTTCCTGGAGGCGATCGGCCATCTCCTCCACCAATCGTTTTGCCAGCGCATCGAATTCGGCAGGGGCCCCGGCGGCCATGTTCCTGTCGCGCTCCGCGGTCTGGAATGTGGCGCCCCATACCTTGCGCCTGCGTGGCTCGTCGAAACCGCCGAAGTAATCCATGAATCCGGAGACAAGATCGGCCTTGGTGAAAAGCAGATAAACTGGAAACTGGATTTTCAGCGTCTCGTGGATTTCCCTCAGCCGGCTGCGTATCTCGGTGAGGTGGGCATCAAGCTGCTGATCGTCGAAGCTCATCAGATCGGCAAGGCTGATGGCCAGGATGACGCCGTTTATCGGTTGCCTGGCGCGGTATTTCTTGAGCAGCGACAGGAAGGCGAGCCAGCTCTTCTTGTCGCTCTCGGCATTGGAATCCTGCGTCGTGTAGCGTCCTGCGGTGTCGATCAGCACGGCCTGGTCGGTGAACCACCAGTCGCAGGCACGTGTTCCGCCAATGCCAGCCACCGGTTGGGCGTCTCCCGAACCGGCAAGCGGAAAATTCAGACCCGAATTGACCAGTGCCGTTGTCTTGCCGGCACCCGGCGGGCCTATGACGACGTACCAGGGGATCTCGTAGAGGAAGTTGCGCTTGCCGCTCGACCGTTTGAGCGCCGCCACGGCCTCATTCATGCGGGCTTCGAGCACCCGCGCATCATCATCATCACGATCGTCATTGTGCGCAATGACGGTTTCAAGTGCTTTTTGCGCTTTCCTCGCCTGCCAAAAACGCAGCCCGTAAAAAAGCGCCAGCGTCGCCATGATTACACCAATGATCGTCGCGCGTAGCCAGGCAGGTCCGAGCGGCCGGCTATCGGCGAACCGGATCAAGGGGCCGGCAAACCACACCGCCGCCGCGAAGCCGCCCAGCGCGGTCACGCTGAATATCCGCAGCAGCCAACGCGTCATGGGTGCTTCCAACGGGCCGTCACAATGTTTCCTCCCTGGGGATCATCACATCGACACGGCGGTTCTTGGCGCGGCCTTCCGGCGTCGCATTGTCGGCGACCGGTTCGTCCTCGCCCTTGCCATCGACCGTCAGTCGCGAGGGATCGCTGAATTTCGCCGCCAGCAACGCTTCCACGGCCTTCGCCCGGGCGACGGAAAGGTCGAAGTTGGATTTAAACGCGCTCGACTTTCGCGGTTTGACATTATCCGTGTGGCCGACGATCCGGATTGGTCCAGGCTCGTGCTCCAGAGCCGCTGCGATGTCGGTGGCAATGGGCTGGAATTCCGGCTTCGTCTCTGCCCTGCCGGACTGGAACAGCAGCAGATTGTTGATTTCCACCACGATGAAGTCGCCTTTCGTCCCGATGGTCAGCCCGCCGCCTTCGACGTCCTTGGCCAGCGCCGCACGAATACGGTCGATCTGCCCGGTGGCCGTGGGTGGGGTGAGTTTCGCCGGCTCGGCCAATGGCGCCACGCTGGCGCGCTCGATGGCAATCGGCGTCGATGGATTGAGTGCCAGCAATTCACCGGCGGCGGCGTCGCCTTCATTGCTGATGAAGACCCGTAGTGCGAAGAATGCAGCAGTCAGCAGCGCCGATCCCGCTGCCGCGACGACCCAGAGCGGCAGGCGGGCCGATGACTGTACCATCGTCGCTGCCAAGCCCTGCCAGTGCGGCGAGATGTCTTCACCCGCATGCGCCCTGAAGTAGCGAAGCGTCTCGTAGACATCGCGTCGAACGCGCTCGAGATTGTTGTCTTCGCGCTTCACGCCTCGATACTGGCCCTCGAAACCCAGCGACAGGCAGGCATGCATCAGTTCGAGCAGATCGTAGTGCGTCTCGGGATTGGCCAGTATCTTGTTCAGTGCTTCGTAGAAACCTGTGCCGGTGCGCTCGGTGTGAAAGAACTGCCCCAGCATGCTGTGTTGCGCCCAGTCGTCACTCCTGGGCCAGGGCAGGTTGCCGATGAGATCGTCGACGGTTTCGCAGAGGGCGAATTTCGCAATCCGCGCATCCTCTTCGGCAACGCCTGACTTCTCCACTGTCCGGTCGAATTTTTCAATCGTCTCGGTGACATGTTCCGCCAGTGGCTCCGCTCGTATTTCGACGGACATGAGCCTGAGCTGCCCGAGCAGCATCAGCAAAGGTGCCGCCGCGGCGAGAATAGGGTTTGCCGCGGAGTATTTGACGACGTCGGCGGCGCCGAGCAGCAGCGCCTGCTCGATGGCTGGCTTTGGCGGGGCGGCGGAAGAGCTGGTGCTTGCCGCAGCACCCAAGGCTGGAGCCTGATAGATTATGGTTCCGGATGCCCAGCCCGGCGGCCGCACGACACCAGGATCGAACACGGTTGAATCTTTGGCCCCAGAGGGTTGGTCTGCGCCCGCGACGGGTTGCTCAGGAGCTGGCGGCGATTTCTGCGTGCGCCGCGGATTTGCGCGAATGACGGTCTTGCCCGCCAGGCCGAAGGGGTCGTCCTTCGAGCTCATCGCCGATCGTCCGTGCTGGCGGGGTACCCACGATTGGGCGAGACAGGCGCAAGACGGTTTCTGGTCAGGTAAAGGAAAGGCAGCCCCGGCCGGCCGTGGCAGTGTCCGGAGGAGGATTGGCTAGAAAACGCTATTCCGCCGTAGCATGACATTTGCCGCAGACCCCCAGGTCAATGAGTCTTACCCGCTAGGCGAACTGTCGTATCCGATCGTAATCTCAGAAATTGTCGATTGGAACCGGGTCCCGGGCGTCGGAGAGACTTTTCTTCGCCGACTGCCGTGCCGTGCGTTTCCTGGGATCGCCTATTTTTGCTTGTCGGCTTTGGCGTAGGCCTCGCTGAAATACGCCAGGAAGATGTCCAGCATGCCGTTTTCATGTGCCTCTTCCATGGTCCGCCATGTCGACACATAGGCGTCCCAAGCCTGGCCCTTCTTCGATGTAAAGGACGTAGGCGGGAGTTTCCTGCCGATTGCCTCGGGGGACAGGTCGTCAAGCAGCCGGGAGAGCGCAGCTTGCATGGCGGCATAGGTAGCGAATTCGTGCGTCTTGAGATCGCGGAATGCATCTTCGATACTGCGCCTGGCATCAAGATAGCCGGTCCTGCGTCGGGCAAACATGATTTCGAGGATATCGTCGGTCCCTGGAACGAACTTCAGCGGATTATTGTCCGCGGCGCTGATCATCGTTCGTTGTGTACTCTTGGCCAGCATTTTCGCGGCCGCCCGCGCCTTCAGCAGCAAACTAAGTTCCTCGACCACGGCCCGCAGGACCGCGCCGATTTCGGCTGCAACTTCATGCCGGTCGCGCAATTGAAGCAATTCCGGCGAAATGCCGGCTCCGATCGCAATCTCCCTCAACACCTCGTCTCTGGTTGAGGGCAGGGGTGGGGAGTGCACGGCTGGAACGCGCCGCCCGGACCGTTGCTGCGCGGAATCGAAGAAGGGCCCCTCGCCGAATTCCAGCGGCCGGCCTGTCGCGAGCGGCACGTCTCGCTGCGTCGGACCGTGGCTGGGTTTCCCTGCGGTGGCGCGCTCCTCGTCGATCGACACAAAGACGATATAGCGGCCGATCAGCATCCGGTCGCCATCGCCCAGCCGATGCGGGTTGGTCATGCGCTGGCTCGATCCATTGATGAAGGTGCCGTTGCGCGAGATATCGTGCAGCCAGAACGCGCCGGCCTCGTAGCGAACCTCGCAGTGCCGACCCGAGATGAACTTGTCGGGGTCCGGCAAGGTCCAGTCACAACCATCGCGTCCGATTTCGAAGCCGCGATCGCGCGCCGCGTAGCTGGTCGAGGTGCCAGCGGGCAAGGCATCGACGTTGTTGATTTGCAGACTGACGTACATCCAGGATCGCCCTCGATCGATACTCCACCATTCTAGCAGCTTGCAGGTAAAACAGGACAGCGGCGTTTCAAGCCCATGAATCGATGGGTAAGATCTTGTCGCCGCCTCTCTTTGGCCGGCAGAGAAACATGTGGTAGGCTCACCATGGCCTGGCTTGGCGGATTTAAAAAGTTCCTGAACGTGATGCTGTTAATATAGCGGGAACTTCAAATCCATCACGTAGGCGGCCGCGTCCAGGAGGGGCACGACCCATGCCGAATGAACGTGCCACGGTGGTGCAGACACCGGTTGGCTCCGAGCTGTTGACGTTCACGCATCTTGTCGGGCGCGATGAGATCAGCCGTTGTTTTGCCTATACGGTCGGGTTCGTCAGCACGGACACCGATATCGATCCGCTGAAGATGCTAGGTGGCCCGGTATCGATTGAAGGTGAATCCGATCCGAAACGTTGGTTCAGCGGCATCGTGTCCGAGTTCCGGCTCACCCGGCTCGAGGACCATCTGGCATATTATGAAGCGGTCGTCAGGCCGTGGCTCTGGTTTCTCGGCAACACCACCGATTGCCGTATTTTCCAGAGCAAGAGCGTCGTCGACATAATCAAGGACGTCTTCAAGAGATACAGCACGGCGGAATTCGATCTGCGCCTGCAGGGGTCCTATCCCCAGCGCGAATATTGCGTGCAGTACGACGAGACCGATCTGGATTTCGTCCAGCGGCTGCTGGAGCATGAAGGCATCCTGTATTTCTTCGAGCATGACGAGGGCAAGCACACGCTTGTCCTGGCCGATGCAATGAGCAAGCTGAAGCCTGCGCCGGGCTACGAGAAAGTGCTCTATAACTTTGAAGGTCAGGGTTCGCGGCGCGATGTCGAATACATCACCGAATGGATACCGGGCAGTTCGGTGCGCCCAGGCGCCTATGTCCACACCGATTATGACTTCAAGAAACCGGGCGCCGACCTGATGGCCAAGTCGGCCCAGCCGTTCAGTCACAAACTGGCCGCCGGAGAGAATTACCGCCAGCCCGGCGCGCATCTCGAAGTGGGCCGGGGCGACAGCCTGGCCGCGATCCGGCGCGAGGAAATTCAGGCAGTCCACCAGCGCATCGCCGCTGTCGGCACCGTACGAGGCCTGTATTCGGGCTGCACGTTCAGGCTGGACAGCTTTCCACGCGAAGACCAGAACCAGGAATATCTGGTGGTCAGCGCCGAATACAGGCTGTTCGACCCGGGCTACAGAGCCCATGCCGACGTCGACAGCGAGAACTTCAAGGTGATCCTCGGCCTGGCGCCGACCGCCTTGCCCTATCGTCCGCCGCGGATCACGCCACGGCCGATCATGCGCGGCCCCCAGACGGCGACGGTGGTCGGCCCGTCCGGCGAGGAAATATTCACCGACAAATACGCGCGGGTGAAGGTCCAGTTTCATTGGGACCGTCTGGGCAAGAAGGACCAGAACAGTTCCTGCTTCGTGCGGGTGTCGCAGACTTGGGCCGGTAGCGGCTGGGGTTTCATCCAGATTCCGCGCATCGGCCAGGAGGTGATCGTCGACTTCATCGAAGGCGACCCGGACCTCCCGATCATCACCGGCAGGGTCTACAACGCCTCGCAGATGCCGCCCTACGGCCTGCCGGGCAGCGCCACGCAATCGGGATGGAAGTCCGACTCCTCCAAAGGTGGCGGCGGCTACAACGAGTTGATGTTCGAGGACAAGGCCGGCTCCGAACTGGTCAACTTCCAGGCGCAGAAGGATCACCACCTTCTGATCAAGCACGACCGCACCAAGCTGGTCCAGCACAACCAGTCCGACCGTATCGACCACGACGCCAAGCACTCCGTCGGCCACAACCTCGACGAAGACGTCGGCAACAACAAGACGGTCAAGGTGGGCGTCGACCAGACCACCAACATCGGCTCGAACGACACCGAGACAGTGGGCGCCAACCGCTCGCTGACGGTCATGGCCAACGAGACCATCCATGTCGTGGCGAACTCGACGGAGAACATCGACGCCAATCATTCTCAGACGGTGGGGATTGTCCAGACAGTAAGCGTCGGCGCGGCTCGGGTCGATTCGGTGGGCGCGTCAGAGACACGCACGGTGGGTGGCCCGCAGGCTAATACGATCGGCGCGACCCGGTCGGTCACGGTGGGCGCGGCTCAAAGCCACGACATCGGGGCCGCGGACAGCTGGAACATCGCGGCGGCGCAAAGTGTCAATGTCGGCGCAGACCAGAGTTTCGCCGTCGGCGGGGCACAGTCGTCCCAGATAGGCAAGGCACGAACAGCCAACATCGGCGCCGATGACGCCACCGACGTCGGTGGAGCGCATGCGCTTAAGGTCGGCAAAGGCAGCGGCATCGAGATTGCCGCGGACAGTTCAATCAAGGTCGGCAAGAATCTGGTGATCGAGGCAGGCGACTCGATCACGCTCAAATGCGGCGACGCGTCGATCATGATGAAAAAGGACGGCACCATTGTCGCCGACGGCAAGGACATCACACTCAAGGGCAGCGGCAAGATCACCGTCAAGGCCGACGGCGACGTGATCGTCAAGGGAAGCACCATCAACCACAATTGAGGACGTCATCATGGAAGTGCTGGATCGCATCGACGGCGTCGTGATCGGCCTGCTCATCGGGTTCGAAAACGGAGCGCCGCTTGTGGTTTTCGTTGGCAATCCGCGCGAGACGGCGATCGCCGCGCGTAGCCTGACCGAACTGGACCTTTCGGCAATTGGTTCGGAACTGGCTCTGCTGTTCGAGGAGGGTGATCCCACGCGACCGCTGGTCGTCGGACGCATCGTCGATCCGGCGCACAAGAACAAGGAGTTGCAAGTCGCTCGAGAGGGCGACCGTGTCATAATCACTGGAAACGAGCGCGTAGAACTGCGCTGCGGTCTAGCGTCGATCATTCTGGAGAAGAATGGCCGCGTGACCATTCGCGGCAGCCAACTGACGAGCCAGGCCAGCGGCACCAACCGTATTCGCGGCGGAGCCGTGCATCTCAATTGAAGTGTTGCCAATGGACCGCGTCGCGACCATCGCCGCCATTGTGGATCAGCATGCCGAAGATGCTGCTTTCCTCTGGCTTCGCCGTCGCCGGGAGATTGATGGTCCCATCCTCGATGAGACGGACATCGGCCGCATCGACCAGCGTCTCGATGCGAACATCGAAGGACTCATGGCTGCTGGCAAGGCCGGCTGGGAGGCGGCCCAGGCCCGTTTCACTGACTATGCCGAGCCGGGCGAGCTTTTCGCGCTTGGCACTCTGGCATTGCGTTGGGGCGATGCCGATCTGATAGAGGTCGCGGTCGCCGCCGCAGAGAGCCTCGGTAAGGCAGGCCTGTCGAGCCTGTCCGCCGCAGTCGCGCGCACGCCGCGAGAAAAACTGCGGCCGCTCGTGGCGCAATGGCTGGACGCCCGGGATGCGCTGCAGCGCTGCCTCGGGCTGTCGGCGCTTTGGCACCATCGTGTGGATCCGGGGCCGCGTCTTCATGATTTGGCGGTCGATTCCGATGCAAGAGTGCGCAGCCGCGCCATTAGGCTCGCCGGCGCGCTCAAGCGATGCGACCTTGTTCCTGCAGCACTGGCCGGCTTGGATGGCGAAACATCCAAGGAGCGTTTGACGGCAGCCCTAGCATGTTGCCTGCTTGGCGAGACGCGGTCTGCGCATCTTGTGGTAGACAAGATCGTACTGACGGAACCAGGGCTTGCCGAGGCTGCGATCGAGATACGCTTGCTGACGACTGCGACGAAGGCGGGTAAGGACTGGCTGCAAAAGCATTTGGAGCAGCCCGCGCTTCGCGGGGTGGCGACAGCGTCGGTTGGCCTGCTCGGCGATCCTGCTGTGATGCCCTGGCTGATCGAGAAAATGCGTGAGCCGAACCTTGTCGTTGCTGCCGGCGCAGCACTTCGCGACCTGTTCGAGGTCGATTTCGGCGACACCGACCTTTTTGTCGTAGACCCGGCCTTACTCGGCAAGGATTTCGCCCATCTGGACGACACCTCGCTGCCGGTGGCGGACAGGGTTGAAGCATGGTGGGACGAGGGGCGGGGCGCGCGCAATCATCGGCCTTTCCGGTCGATGCGCCTGTTGCGGCTCAATGCGTTGCGCGCAGCACTGGCCACATCAGATGCGCGACTTGCCGATTGGCGCGTCACCCGCCGCTTCCCGGCCTGGATGTGATTTTCAGCGCCGCGTCATACGCGCCATCACCGCCGCAGCACGCAGGCCGTTCTCCGAGGCAAGTTCGCAGACGGCGGTTGGACCGGGTGCATAGCCCTTGATAAGACTGTCTGCCGCCAGCATCAGCGCCAGGGCGCCGCCAGCAGCGCCAACATCGCCGATGGTCATGGCCGGAAAAGCGGTGGGCAGCGCCTCGCGGCGCGTGCGGTAAAAGCGTGGCCGGGTGATCAACTGCTCCCAGCCGCTGTAGCGCTCGCCGTTGCCGTTGCTGATGACGAAGTCGATATCGGGTTCGGAGGGGCCCGATCCGTTCACCGCATCGCGCAGGGCCCCGAGCAGGGCGCGACCCTGGCTGTAACGTTCGGAGAGAACACTGTCTTGCTCCTGGGCGAACCCCACGCCATGGATTGCCGCATGGACGCGTGCCTTTCCTTCCGGATTTTGGGTTACCCGAACAAAGGCTGCTGCCTCGCCCGGAACTAAGCCTTGTGCGTTGTCTGCTCCTTTGAGGCGCCCCGCGCCCCGCAGTCGAGCGAAATCCGTGTCATTGACGAGACTGTCGACCCCACCGAGCAGAACCTGCCCGATACCTTGCTGCTCCATCATTTCCACGGCGCGTTCAAGTAGGCCGATGCTTGCTGCCGCGCCGCCGTCAATCGCGCGTGACGCAACATGGAATCTCTGCCCGGTCGCCGACATCACCGCCGTCAAGAAATCTGGGGGCGCAATGTCTCCATAGGCCGGATGATTGCGAAAGCTTTCGGGCGGGGTTAGCAGGATTGCGGTTGTGTCGGACAGGGACGTCCCGCTACGCAGCGCCTCGCCAATAGCACGCGCGGCCATATTGACCAGCCATTGGCCATCACTGCGGCGCAATCGCGAGTGAGCACGGACTCGTGCAACGATCTGTGTTGCGCCCAAAGGGTCGTTCAGTATCATTTCCTCGAAGGCGGAGAGACCTGCCCTGATGGCTGCGACCGTTTGTGGCGCATTAAGTCCGGCGGGCGTCACCGCTCCGAACCCCGCGATATAGAGCGGCCGCTTCAAGGGAGCCACACGGGGCGGTCGCGCAATGTGCCGTCGCCTCCGAGCGGAGAATAATATTGCTTATCCTTTCGTCTGGCCAGCAGAAGTGCTGGCGTGACATGACCGAATACTATTTCACGCAAAGCCGGGGCATTCCGGCGCGTCACAAAGGACAGTCGCGCTTTCAGCGTTAAACGCCAAAGGTCCGGTTCGATGATCAGAGTGTCTGGTGCGAAGGCGCGCTCTTCTACCCTGTCGTCATAGATCAATCTCACGGGCGCGATTATCCGTGGCAAGCGAAAGCTCCAACGCGCCGTTGGCGTAAGGCCGACCAACGACACCTCATCACCGCCGACAAGCCGTGGCAGGTGCTGGTCGGCGGGCGTGCAGAGATGATGTCGTGGATCGAAATCCCTTGGTGGCAAAGGCCATTGTGTTTCGATCCATGCTTGGTCGTAAGTGCCTGCATAGGCTATCCTTGGCTGCCAGCCACGCCCGATCGCTCCAAACCCCGCCGGCGTCGGCCGATCGCCGGGTCTGAGATATGGTTCGCCCGGATAGGTAATGTTGGGAGCCTGTGTCTTGACGGCGGGATCGGCGGAAACCGCGTGATGGAACCCCACGCCGACCGGATTGCGTTGTTCGACCCTACCATCAGGCACGGTGCCGCCATACGCGCGCTCATAGATGACTGGCATGGTCCTGAAAGGATGTGGCGAGCTGTAGCTGCCGGAATCGTAGATGCGATCGCCGGCAACGTTCAGCACTTTGCGAATACTGCCGATATTTAGGCCAACTTGCATCTCGCGCACCGGTTTGCCGTTCGGAGCATAGGCTGTACCGTTGACGATCACTTCCGCGGCTGGCTTGATCGGAGAGATGTCGGCCTCGTATCGATTCGACGAACGGACCGGGTCGCCAAACGGCACGTCGCCGAACGCAACGGGCATCTGTTCGTCCGCGGGGCGAAGCTCCCTATCTTGCTTCGGCGTCTCGAAGCTCGCCGAAAACATTGCCACCAGCACCTCCTGACCCTCGGCATCGGGTTGCACGTGGAGCGCTGCAGCAAAAGGCGTGCGGTTTTCGAGCCAGACGGCGGGCGGCATCGTTCAGCACCAACTACCTTTCTCATCCAGGCCAATTGGCCAATAGGGCATGGCGGTCAGCACGAGAATGGCGCGCTTGTGTCTGGCCCTGTCGAGCGTCGCCAGCAGGAAATCTTCGGGAAGCATCGCCGCTTCCGGCGGCAGCTTGGCGGCTTCTTGAGCGCAAGCCAGCCAATAGGTGCGCACGACCGATACGACGGTCTCGTGCGCTGCGGGACCGGCCGGCCATCCGGCATAGGCTTTGCGTGCCGCCTCCCGCAGATTCTCGCCGTCCTCCGCGTGATTGTCGACGATGTCGCGCCACCATTCGATGGCCTGCTCAGTCATGCCCGCTAGTTCGTCGAGGTAGAGCTTGTGCAATGGAATAAGAGCAGGCTGGCAAGCAAGGTGCACGGGCGTATCGACATAGTCCGGCATGGTGCCGCGTACATCCTTCGGCGCATGGTGCAGCCGTCGCCAGCCGCGCTCGACATCGTGCAAGATGAAATCGGTGTCAGCCATTTCCGACCTCTCTCTCGACCAGGAGATAATCCTCCAGCCCCACGGGAATGAACATGAACTGACGGAAATGTGCATAGAGGTCTGGACGCTCCTCCCGCAGCCGTTCGATCAGGACTTGGTATGGCTCCGATGGCCGCTCGTCGTACTCGTCGTCATCGTCATCCTCATCGTCGTCGTCCTTTCCCCAATCTTCCTCGGAGGGTTCCTGCTCATCTTCCAGTTCCTCCTCGCGATCCAGGCGTTCAATGAGGATGGCAAGCTTGAGGAAATGCTTCCGGAAGATCTGGATCATCACTGGATGCGACCCTGTCTGGCTCGGCCAGATATCATCAACGCTGAAGCCCTTTGCAGTGTATTTCCGGCTTGCTTTCAACCGCTCGAACCACTGAACTACAGCGGGTAGTGCGGCTTCCACGTCCGCGACATACTCCTCGAAAATCCGATCGAAGTCGCCACCTGATGTCATCGCTATATTCCAAGCTTCGTGAGCAGTGCCGTCGTATCCGCCGTGCTGACGCTGCCGCCTTGAGTGTTTGAGCACGCAGCGCATTGCGGCTGAACGGACTTGTTGTCTTTTTTCCATTTCTCAAAAATCGCCGGGTTGCGGCAGCCGCCCAGTTCCTTCCAAACGACGGACTGCGGGGGCTGATGGTCAGCTACCCAACGTTTGCCACGGTTATAGCGGCGACCGCTGCTCTTGAAGAAGCCGGTATTGATCGATTTCTGGCACGACCAACAGGCCGCGCGTCCGCGTACATGCGCCCGCTGCTTCTTCGTGGTCTTCGTTTCGGGAGGATCTTCTTTGCCCGGCGGGCATCCCTTGCCCGCGTCGGCTAGCATCGTGGCAAATTCCGGCCGCTGCAGGTTCTCGATGACTTTGACATAAGTGCAGATAATGTTGGGCGGAGTCGACATGCAGTTCTGGATGGCAAGGTCGCTGTGGCGCCCCACACCCTTCCCCTCGACCTTCACCGTGAAAGACCAAAGCGTGCACGATGCCTTACCCTTCGTCTTGTGTGTCACGACGCCTCCGCCTTGCGTGCCGGCCTCGTTGCCCGAGCTGGTCGATACCTCGGAAATGTTTTCCAGCGCGGTCGGATTGCCGTCAACCTTGACGCTCTTGCTTCCCTTGGTCAGATCGCTAGCCGACATGTTGTTCACATAGGGTACGGGCACCGGCCCCGTTGGCGGTGGCGGCGGAGACAGACAAACGTCAATCGGGGCGGTCCCGGTGCCCCCGCTACCTTTGTGGAAGAAACCGTTGCCTTCTGCAAAGACCGTGCAGCTCATTGCTCCGACACCTCTGTCACGGCTCTTGCGGCTCTCATCGCTGGCAAGCCATTCGCGGCAAGATCATGGATGTCGACAAAGCTGAATTCGTAGATCTCCCAGTCGTCGCACCAGAAGGCGAGCACCTGCGCATCGCCTTGTGATGCTGGCGGCGCAAGCGCGGCAAGCTTTTCGCTCATTCTTGCAATCGTCCAGGAATCCTCGACAGCGCCCTTGATGAAACCCACGATCGCATCGAACCACGGATCGCCGGGGTCGGGCGGCGGACCCAGCCGCACGACCGCGAACGGATAGCGGCGGCCGACGCGATCCTCGCTCATGCGCCAGGCGCCGGCACAGGCCTGGTCGCCGAAAATTCCGGCCTGGACGATGAAGCGCCAGGCTCGCGGATCGAGTTCACCCCCATCGGGCCGCGCCAGCAATTCCATCGACATCCAGCGGTCCCAGCGCTCAATGAATGTCCGCGGTAGGTTCGCGACGACGAAATCTCCGGTCGCCGGGATTTTGCCGTAAAAGCCAGGCAGGATCATATCTGCGGTGGACATGAGAATTTCTTGAACATTTGCAGGTTGTAGGGGTTTTCGACGCTTGCCGCCTTGAGCTCGAAATCGGCCCACATTCCCTTCGTGCCCAGGCGTAGGCTGTAGACATCAGTCAGCGAAGTGCCTGCGAAACGGCCGCTACGCAGCATTCTCAGCCAGGCCCAGCTGCCGGTCTCGTTGAGGAGGATTTCGGGCGATCCGTCGATCGGCTGGAAGGCGAGTGAGATGACCCCGGTTCCGTCTTTGCCGGGCCATGTCATTGGTTGCGGCCGTGTTGCGTTGTTGTAGTAGACCAGGCTCTGGCCATCGAGATTGAGCGTGACGCGCGTGACGTTGGGAGAAAGGTCCTTCGGTTCGAGCGTGAAGCTCATCACCGGTCCGGTCCCACCGGGAAACAGATCGTCGCGGATGTGCCTGGCCTGCTCGAACGCCGCCAGCGCCGAAGCATCGAGGCCGAAATCGGCGCGCCATTTCCATGGTTGGCTGGTCATGTCGACATAATTGATCAGGTGGTCGTTGATGAAACCGTCGATCAGCCCGGCCGGTCCGAACAGCCTGGCGAAATCCCGCACATTGACGTCCACTGCGCTGTCGGCGCTGAAGGGATAGCGGTCGTTCAGCGCAGCCTGGCAGAAAGGCAGTATGTCCGCCCGCCAGATGGCGTTTAGCTCCGAAGTGACCGCCTTCTGGGTCAAGTTGCTGGTGTCACCGGCAATTCCGCCGAGCCAGCTGTTGATAGGGTCGGGCAGGATCTGCGCTTGCCTGGCGACCGCACCCGTCAATTCTGCAAGGCCGCCCTGCTTCTTGATGGCGTCCTGCGGATTGGGGTTCGCAGTGACCGTCTGCAGAACATTCGACAGCGCGGTCAGCGCGACAACGGCGGCATCGAGTGCCGGCGGCTGGCCGTCGACTTCGGCGATAGTGCTCTTGAGCGGCTTGAAATGTTCGGCCACCAGATTGCCGGTCAGGTCGACCTCGCTTGCCGACCCGGCGCGGGGAAGCAGTTTCGCACCGTTTGTCGCCAGTTTTCCGAGCTTGCCAAGCTTGCCGAGCAGTTTGGAAGCACCCTTGGCTGCCGTCTTGTCGTCGGCCGGCGCCTCATCGGAGCGTGTCAACTCGGTCTCCTGAACGACCGCGGTCAGCAGCCGCTTAAGGGCTGAATCGGCACTTGAGAGATCCTTCAGATTTTCACTGGCGACATTGAGATCGGCCAACGGCGCCAGCCTCATGTCGCGCAGGTAGCTGTCCCATTGCGCGATATAGTCGTCGTAATAGAGCTTCAGGATATCCTCCGACAGCGCCGAAACCGAGGTTTCAGAATTTTCCGAGCAGCCGCCGGCGAAAACCGCGCGATCGAGCGCCGCCTGAGCGGCGACATCGTCGATGCGGTCGAGAATGACGTCGTGGAAGCCGGCATAAGTGAAGGCTCCGGAAATGCCGACGCGAAGTGTCTTGGCGGAACGCCGCGCAAACACTTTGCCGCCATTGGGGCCGGCAAAATTCGCCGGTATCCATTCCTTGAGCTCCGCCACTGCCGGATCCGCCAGCAACTGCTTGTAGGCACGCGCCGGCAATGAAATCGTGCACACCGTTTTCAGCGCTTCGGCAACCAGGGCCTGGTCGGGCGCGACATAGCTCTCGTCGACCGTCATCCGGCGGATGGCGGCAAGCTGATGCGCTTCGGCATCGGCGGTCGGAAATGGTGCCGCGGCCGCGAATTCGGGCAAGCTGTTCACCCACCAGTTCTGGGCGAAATCAGGATCCATCTGCGACAGACCCGTCATCATGCGATAGGTCTTGAGAGCGCCGAGCATGAAATCCGGATCGCGGATCTGCCGCCACATGGTGGCCTCGAGCAGGGCGACCATGCGTGGCTCGAGAACATTGCGCAGGGCATGGTCATACGTGTCGGTCTGTGCCCGCACCATTTCTGCCGAGGCCGATGGCCCCAGAAGGTCCTGGGCGGCGCCGGGCGGGGCTGTTCGGGCATTCGCGACTGCGTCCATCGCATTGAGCGCAGTGTCCATGGCCGGCTGCTCCACCGATGCCTGCGTTGCGGCAGCCGAGGTCAGCGGCATCTGCAGCGCTTCGAACTGGCCTGCCTGGGCAGAGATCGCATTGCGGTTGTCGTAATAGGACCAGGTGAACACCGCACTGGCCAAGAGCCCCGCTGCCGCACATCCAGCCGCCGCACCCCGCCAGATCCAGGCGCGGCGCCGTTGCGCCAATGGATCGAATGTACCGAGGCCCGCTTCCTTGAAAATGACCTCGGTGAGCAGGTTCTTCAGAAAGAAGCTGCGTTTCTCGACCCTTGACGCGGGCAGGGCCCGCCGTGGCGGAAGGCCGAAGGAAGAAGACAGCGCCGCGGTCAGCCGGTCGATCGGCGCCCCTTCCTGCGTTGCCGACGTCAGATAGAGCCCGCGCAGCCAGGCAGCCTCTTCATACCGGCTTTCACCGAACATCGCCTCGATCAGCACCTGGATCGGTTCGGACAGACTCGCGAGTTGAGCCGGGAACCGGAAAATCTCCGCACGGGCGGCGAGTTTCTCCTCATCCTCCAGGCGTGGCACAAGCCGCCGCTCGAGTTTCGTCGCCAGCGTCGAAATCTCCCGTTCGACTGTCTTGGCGTCCACGCGCGCATCCAGCGGGAAAGTCGTTCCCCATACCTGCTCGCGCGCGGCGGTGGACAGACCGCCGAAGAACGGTTCGAAACCCTTGATCAGATCGGCCTTGGTCAGCATCAGATAGACTGGAAGGCGGATTTCGAGGCGGTCGTTGAGCTCAGTCAACCGGCGGCGGATCTTGCGGCCGTGTGCCTTGATGGCTTCATCGCCCTCCGAAAGCACGTCGATCGAAAGCGCGACGATCACGCCGTTAAGCGCGCGGCGGCCCCGGTGCTTCTTCAAAAGGTCGAGGAAGCCCAGCCATTCCGCCGCGTCGACGTCGGGCTGGCTCTCCTGCTGGACATAGCGGCCGGCGGTGTCGATCAGAACCGCGTGTTCGGAAAAGAACCAGTCGCAGTTGCGCGTGCCGCCGACACCTTGAAGGTCGTCGGTGAGGTCGATCGGAAAATTCAGCCCTGACTGCCGCAAGGCCGTGGTCTTGCCGGTGGCCGGCGGCCCGACGATCACATACCACGGCATTTCGCGCAGAAACTTTCGTCCGCCCAGCTTGCGGCGCTTCAGCTCGGCCATCACCTCGGCGAATTTGGCACCGACGGCCGCAACATTCTCTTCGCCGGGGCTGAGCGGCTTTTCCACCACTGGCGCGGCAATCTCGGCGACGAACATGCGGTTGGCGCGGATCGCCCGGCGCTGGGCGACGATCAGCCAGATCAGCCAGAAGATGACCAGCAGCGCGATGATGACGATGCGCACGTTATCAGAGGCGAATGGTTCGTAGGGACCGACCCTGACGATCGGACCGAACACCCAGATGACCAGGGAAAGCAGAGTGAGGCCGATCAGCGTCCACAGCCAGCGCGATGTCAGGACCGCCCAGAGGAAGCGCAGGATGAACATCTCACAACCTCTTTTCGACGAGCACCTCGACGCGACGGTTCAAGGCCCGCCCCTCGCGCGTGCTGTCGGTGGCGACTGGATCGGTTGCCGCGCGGCCCTCGGAATGGACGCGGTCCCGTGGCACTCCGTTCTGGACCAGCATATCGGCAATCGTCTGGGCGCGAGCCTCGGACAGTCGCTGGTTGGTCGACAGCGGATTGGTCTTTTGCAGCGGAACGCTGTCTGTGTGACCGACCACGGTGATGTTTCCGATAAGCTCCTGATTGGCGAGGATCACCTTGGCAAGTGACCCGATCAGCGGTTCGAAGCCTTCGGTCAGTTGTGGCCTCGACGACTGGAACAGTTCGGGGTTGGAGCCCTGGATGATCAGCTTGGCCAGCGAAACGCTCTCGGTGCCGCTGAGGGCGGATCTGAGGTCGGCCGGCGCCCCGGCCTGAAATTCCGGCAAGAGCGCAAAATCCACTTTCTCCGGAGGTGGGGCGTCCACCTTTGGCGACGTGCGGCTGATGTCGCCGCGTGCAGGCGGGGGCAAGGCGCGCACAAGCGCGGACAACTCGACCGCCTGGCTGCTCAGTCCCATCGAGAGCCCGACATGGATTGCCGTGGCGACAACCGCCGCGCCGAGCGCCATGACCCAGATCGGAACAATGAAGCGCTGCGGCTCGTCGGATGCGATCACGCCTTTCCAGTTTGGCGACAGTGGAGCGCCTTCGGCGTCGGCATCGCGCAGGAAGCGTGCCGCCGCCACGCGAACGGCATTGAGCGAGCGGTCGCCTGACCGGCCTGGCACACGGTATTTGCCGCGGAAGCCGAGCGCCATGCAGTCATACTGCAGCTCCAGCAATTCGCGATCGCGGTTGGGATGGCGCTCAAGTTCGTCGAGACGCGTGAAGAACTGCGTGCCGGCGTCGACATCGCCGCGCAGCATGACCACAAGCGGCTGCCGCGGCCAAGCGCTGGCACCGCCCCATGGCGTGTTCAGAGCCAGGTCGTCGAGCAAAGCAGCCACCACCCAGGCTGCCTGGTCCGCCCGCTCCATTGAGGACCCCCCCGACATTACCGTGTCGCGGGCCCGAACCAGCTCTTCGAGCAATCGTGTACGCAATGCTTCCGGGTTGTCCGGCGCCAGCGCGCTTTCAAGCTCGGGAGCGAATTCGAGCAAGGGCGCGAATGCGTTGACGAGTGCGTTCGGATGGGTGCGGGACCGTTTCACCACCGCGCCGGGCAAGAGTGGCGCCATCGGCCGCGGCATCGGCGCGCCGGTCAATCGAATGCGAGTGCGTTCGCGATCCTCCGACAGTCCGAAAGGATCATCGCGGCTCATGATCTCACCTGTTCACCGAGTAACAGTCCACCTGCGGCTCGCTTGGCAACACGCCCGAAACGCCGATGACGAAGCCGGGGGCATCGAGCAGCGACGCCCAGTGCTCACTTTTCTGGTCCAGCTCGAGACATAACCGATCGCCATCGTAAGGAATCTCGCGCGGCTGGGAATGGAGTGGTTTCAGCGGAATGCCGGGTAAACGCGATTTCCACAGACCCTCGAACTGGTCGGCCGAGCCGACGGTCGCCTGATTGACGAATATCTTGCGCAGCGCGTCCTCCGACAGCTCCGAACCAACCCGGATGACGATCCGGCTGGCCACCAGCAGTTTCGGGTTGTCGATGCGGATTTTCCAGACATTGGTCGAGTGCCGCATGACCGGCAGCGCACGCGATTTCGGCTCGATGTAACGCAGGCTGAGGATGAGCGAGCGCAGCGCATCCGCCAGCGCCGAATAGGCGGGGCCGGGCGCCATATGATCGTAGGCGGGCAACTCGCCCAGCCGCCGCGCGCTCGATCCGTAGGTCGCCATCGAACCGGCGAGCCCGGCAAGCTCCAGGTAAAGCTCGGCTGGATGGAAGACATCCTGCGCCAGCATGTGGGCCAGCCGCGGACGCGCCGCATTGGCGAGATTGAGCATCAGCAGATCTTCGACGCTGCGCCCGGGCCCACCCATGACCATCTTGCCATGCGCCTCGGCGATCTGGTCTAGGCCGGTGACAACTTCCAGCAGCAATTGTCGGTACCAGGCGACCGCGCCGGTAACCAATGTTGGTGGCAGGAAGGTCTCGTCCAGGGAGACGCCACCGTCAGCTCGAACCCCCTTGAGGTCGGCTATCGGCAAGGCTGTATAGCCACCGACCGACTTGCCGGGCGCCAGCAGCAGCGCTTGCGGACGGGCGATTTCGATTTCTTCAGGATCTGATCCGCCCTGGACGGCGTCACGCACCGAAACGATCCGTCCATGATATCGCGCTCCCGAGGCGGCGGCGTGCGCCGGATCGAAGCCGACACCGCCCGGAGGCTCCAGCGGCAAGGCGATCAGTACCGGTCCGGCGCCCGTGTCCGGGGTGACCGGCAGCGGTCGCGGCGCGTCCATCATGTCTGGAATGGAAAAAGGCGTCCCATCCGGAAAGATGCCCCGTGCGGACAGAATCGAAATCTGGCCGGCCTCCAGCGATGCCTGGTCAAGCGTCAGCTGTTGAAAGCCGAACGTATGCAATTGCCCGGCCTGCAATGCGCCGCGCACCGTCGCCTCGAAAAAGCGATCCTGCTGCTGGAAATGCTGGGTCCGCAGGAAAAGCCCTTCGGACCATAGCACCCTGTTTGCATCGCTCATGCCGCTACTCTCTGCATTGAGCTCCCCTTGCCCTGGCCGCTAGGCGGAAATGCCGCCGCTGCCAAGCGTGACATTGATCGTGAATTTTGATCCAGGCGATACCGACTTGGTTGTCCGCCAGTTCCTGCCGCCAGGCTCGCGGATCAGTGCAACGAAGCCCAGCGCCGTCGCGTCCGGCTCGACAGTGATGGTTTTGGACGCGGATTTTCCCGGCCCAACGGAAATCTGATCGGATCCGATGAGATCGCCTGCCAGCGCCGTGCCAGCATCCCCCTGCAGCGCGAAATAGTCGGCGGAATTGAATTTGCCGGTGCTTTTCAGCCGCATCACGAGAACCGTCACCGGCCGGTCGCCGCCACCTGGCCCCGGGTTCATGCCGGCGCCGCCGGTCATGTTGACAGTGATCACCGATGGTTTTGGCGGACCACTCTGGCAGGCCGCAAGCAGCCCTGTCGCGCCCAGGGCAACGACAAATTCCCGTCGATCGATCATCTCTCACTCCTCCTCATATGCATCTCGAAAATCAGCGCCGATTTCACCAAGGAAGCTTTTTTCCGCGCTCTCAGCGATTTCGCGATGGCGTTTCTGGTAAAGCTCCCACAGCTTGGCGCTCCGCCCACCCGAGAGCAGGGTGCCGATCGCGGAATTCGACTTCAGCTCTTCCTCGATCGCTGCCGGGTCAAAACGGTCGATCATCCGCCGCAAGGCGGCCTGTATGCCTCGCCAGGCGCGCACGTGATGTTGCGCAAGATCGCGAACCGCATCGGCGATTGCCGCTTCGCCGGCGAGAAATCCGGGGCTGCGCTCAGCGATGAGCGTCACGATAGCGTCGTCGACCGTCGGCAGGAACTTGAGCGGATTGACTTCGGAGGGCCCGACCATGGTCTGGGCGACGCGCGCGTTTCCCTTTTCCTCAGCCCGCTTGCGCAGAAGCTGCATCAGGCCTTCCATCATCAGCCGGTATTCGCGACCAAACTTCTCCATTTCCGCGATGCTGTCGCGTCCGGGAAACTCGGCTTCCTCGACACCCATGCCGTGCAGGAACGCGGCGCGAAGCGCCATCTCCTCCGGCTGCGCCGCTGCTGGCGGGCGGGCGGCTTTGGGAGCAGCGCCCACACGTGGTGGAGGAGGGGCATCCGCCGGCTGCACCGGCAAATCCCAGGGATTGGCGGATTGGGATGGATTGGCGATGCGCTCGCGCTGTCCGGTCGAACTGGCGCCGTTCGCCGAACTGGGCGCCGCGGCTGGTCCGAAACCAAAATCATCATTGAAATGGGACGGCTTTCCAGGAGTGGCTTCGGCTCCGCGGCTGGGGGACGGCACCGGGTCGAGGCTGAATGGGTCCGCCTGGCTCGTCGCGCCGCCCGGTTCGCGATAAGGGGCGGGATTTTTCGACACGGGCGTTGAAACCGGATCGAGGCTGAACGGGTCATCGAAACCGGGCGAGTTGCGCTGGTCGGAGTTGGCACGTTCGAATGCGCCCGGAACCGGCTGCTCGAACGGGTTCGGCAGATCGGCCGGACGTGGCCGTCGCGGCTCTTCCTCGACCTTGGCGGAAAAGAAGTCATCGCGGCCGATGCTCACCGGCGCCCGGGACGCCGGCGGCGCGCGTTCAGGAACCGGCTGGCCGGCTGCGGGTGCTTGAGTGGCTGGCGTTTGCAGGTCGACATGGACGATGTAGTCGCCAAGTCTCAGCCGCATGCCGCTTTGAAGGCGCGTCGACTTACCGGCACCAAGCGGGCTGTCGGAGTCGTTTATGAACAATCCGCTGCTCGACGTGTCGGTGACAAAATATCCATCTCGCCCGCCAGAGATCTTGCAATGCGCTCGCGAAACGAACATGTCGGGATCGTTGATCTGCCAGCCCGCGTCCGCGCTGCGGCCGATCACCAGCTCGCCCTCGTCCAGCCGGGTCTGCCGTACCGCCTGGGTGCGTGGCCCTTGTTCCAGCGTCAGCAGCAGACTCATGCCGCGACCCCCGCCATTTCCGGCCGCCATCCGACGATTGTCCGCAGCCGCATCTCGTCAGCATCGCCCCTTTCAGCGGGTCGCGCAAGCCAGGCGGTCCGCCCGAGCTGAACTGATCCGACACGGGGCGGCGGCACGGCTTCACGCGCAAGCACGAGGCGCAGGTCGACGTCGAGCGATTCCCCGACCATGTCGCGAACCGCCTGCTTGAACAGTTTGAGCCGCTGGCCGCCAGGCAGGAACGCCTTGAACTCCTCGTACCCCACCGGGCCGACACGCAGTTCAATCCTGCTCTGGCGGCTGAAAACGCGCGGGCCGATCGTCGCCCCCTTGCCGAGCCCTGCAAAGGCCATTGCAAGACGGGTCTGGAGGCCGATTGGTACTGTTACCCAGGCGGCGATGAATTCCTTGATCTGTACCGGCACCTTGAACGCTTCCGCCAGGAACAGCGTCAGCCGTTCCGGGCCGTCGACCTGATTGGCGAGCGAAGCCGCCTGGCGAAGTTTCACCGTATCGAGATCGGGGTCCTGGGTGCCGGGAAGTCCGATCCCGGCCATGGCTTCAAGCATGGCGCGAATGCGCCCGCCGACCGCGCGTTCGACCTGTACGGCCGGATGCGCATCCGCCCACGCCCGATAGTAGAGGGCGATCATACGGTGCTGCAGAATGTTGACGAAGTCCACGAACGTTGTGTCGCTGGTCAGCTGCGCATCGGCGCCGGCGAACCAGCGTTGCGACAGGCGGTCGAGCACCCAGCGCGTCAGATGCAGCGGCATTGGACCCTCGGGTCCCAACAGACCGAGATTTGCCACCGTGACCCGGGCCGGCGCCCTGTCGCTGGCTTCGCGGAACTGAACCAGATCCCGTGCGGAAAAGGCGAGGCGAACATGCTGGCCAAGCCGTGCCGGCTCACGGTCAGGGCGGCCGGAATGGCCGAACAGACCGCTCCGTTGTTCGAGACGGCGCAGCAGTTCGAAAAAGTCGAACGTCTCGGATAAAACTTCGGCCCGGTTCGGGTCGGGCTTGTCTAGATCAGGTAGCGATTGCCGGGCGTCATCGGCCATAGCACATCCTCCTGCTTCTGCAGCAGCCGCGTGCGGGTTCGCACGAAGCCGTTTATCCCGGCGTGACGGGCAAACAGCCGCGCCAGCAAGGCCGAAAGCAGCAAGGTGCTTTGGCCGGCCAGGACCGATTGATCAACATGCAACGTCACTTCGGTACCGCGTCCGAAGCACATCGGCCCATCGATTTGCAGACGTTCGATGACCGGCTGCGAGTCGATACGCACGATCGAATGCACATTGCGGGCAAGACTCGGATCGCCGCGATCGGCATAGAGGTCGAGCAGCGCATGCAGGGGGTCGATGCCGCGGCCTTCCTTGGCAAGACTGAGAAAGTTGAGCGCGAGCTGCGCCACCAGCCGCCAGGCGAGATCGTCGGCCCGCGATTCACCGTCGGCCCCAGCCGGCAGTGCCGCAGGGATAGCTGGCTGCGGCGGACGCAGCGCGCCAAGAAGCCTTACAGTTTCGACCGGGTCGCCGGCCTCTAGCGTCAAGGTCGGATTGTCATCGAGGATCGGCAGATCACGATTGGTGCAAAGGGCCATGACGTCGAGACGCTTCAGCGGCCGGGTCGTCGGGCTTGCGAGCGGCCGGGATATGGCCAGGAAAACGTCATCCCCGGTGTAGGACGTGCGGGTCAGGCCATCGCGGCGCTCCTCTTCCGTCGCGCGGCGAGGGCGCCGTTCCGTCGAATAGACCCAGCCACTACCGCGGTTCTGACCCAGGCTGAAGAGTTCGGGGATTTCGGCGTCATTGCCTTCCGTGTCGGCGTCCTCGACGCGGATGACCCGATAGATTTCGAAGTCACGCGCCCGCGTCCGGTCCGCATGCAACACCTGCCGCGTCTTGCGCGCATCGACTTCGACGACGTTGCACTCGCGTTCGAACAGATTGATGATCGGCGTCGCGAAAAGTTCGAAGTCCGCCGGCGTCAGATCGGCCAACTCAGGCACCACGCGTCTGAACAGGAAGATGATCTCAAGCCCGGCCGCGCATTTGCGCACGACGGGCTGCAGCCCCGAAAGCCGCGCATAGTGAAAGCGTTCGGGCATCATGAAGTATTCGCGCAGCAGGCGGTACCCTTCGAATGTCGGGCGCGTGCGCGGCATCAAGGCTTCGTCGTCGCTGATGCCGACCATTGCGGGTACCGGCAAGGCCGACAACGGGTTGGTCTTGCCTTCGGGTCGTGCGCCGGCAGCCGTGCAGGCGCCGAAGATCGCGTCGAACAGCAGCGGCGCCTTGGTGCGCCCCGCAAAATAGAGGTCGAGTCGGTCGAGCGCCAGTTCGTCGAGCTTGCCTTTTCCGGTCCGGGCCAGCGTGATGCGGAGCGCCGCCTCGCCGCCGACGCCGCCGATCGGCCCTATGCCGGCCATCGCCATCGCACTGCGATCCTGAAAATAGCTGACCGAAGTGATCCCTATCGGCCACAGGGTCATTTCTTGCGCGGTAGAGAAAGTGCAGCGTGTCGACAGGCCGGACTGCAGGCTGGAAACCAGCCGCGTGTTGCGCTTGACGACGTGGCCGGCGAGCATGGTCTGGACCTGCTGGCCGGGTTTCAGCACCACCATCGCCGTCGCCGGCGCCGGCGTGACCAGATCGGGATAGAGAACATCGAGCACGCTGCGGGAAAATCGCGAGCGCTCGGCGTCGATCTTCAGCCGGGTGCGCGCGGCGAGGAAGGCGACGCCGTCCAGCAGCCGCTCGACATATGGGTCCGGACACGGGACCGTGTCGAGGGAAAGGTTGCGCGCCACTGCTGGATGCATGTCGGCGAATTCCGCTGCGAGGCCACGGATATGGGTCAGTTCCTCCTCGTAATATTCGACGAAGACTCGATCCATCTCAGGCGTCCCTAATTTCGGTCCGCGCCAAGCCGTTATCGAGATTGATCGTGGTGCGCAGGCGCATGCGTTCGGGCGTCGGCGTCATGATCAGCACGGCGTCTATCTCGATCTTCAGGCCAACGGTTTTGTCGCCGAGCGTGACCGTAACCTTTGTTGCGTTTTCCTTCAGGCGAGGCTCGAAGGTGGCGAGCACCGTGCGGATCTCACGCGCCAGCACGTCGCGATCGAAATCGCGGGACGAGCGGCCCGAGAAGGAAGGTACGCCATAATTGACCACGCTTCGGCGGACCTCCGGAAAATCGGCGAGCGAAGGTGGATTGTCCGAAACCTGTTCATTTTCCAGATCGGAAAGAAGCGGCGTGGCCTCGAAGCGCTCCGTGTTGAAGAGCGCCTCGATGTCACGTCGTACCGCTTCCCTGAGCACTCGGGCCGATACCACCACGCCACGGCTTTCGATCTCGACGCGGTGCTGGGTCTGAAAGGCCAGGCGATGCAGACGGCGTTTCTGATCCGGTGTCAGTTCCGTATCGGCGTCGATGGCCCGCGTGCTGCCGGCAACGAGTGTGTCGAGGCGGTCCGCGCCAAGCTCGTCGAGCAGGACATGGCGCAGCCCCTCTATTTCCGAGGTCAGACCCGGCAGGTCATTGACGAGGCGATCCCAAAGCGATGGCTGGACGGCTTCGCTTTTCGCCCGCAAGCTACCGGTGGTCTGCCGCTTGCCCGCGCCGGGCTGCCGAACCTCACTTGCCGACATAGACATCCATTTCGGCTTCATCGTTGCCGTCATAGACGAACTTGATCTTCTTGTAGGCGAAGCTGACTTCTTCCTGGATCAGGTCTTCCTCATCCTCGGCCTGCGACATGTCGTATTCCATGACGAAGGCGTCATTCAGTGTGATGACCAGATAATCCTTACTTTCGCCATCGATGGTCCGCCGCGCCGAAAACACCACTTCATCAAGGGCCTTGTTGTCGAACAACGCCTTTTTCAGATAGGGCGAGGATTTGTCGTAGTGTTTGGTGAACTTGATCATGCCCATGTTCACGCGGCCACGGCGTGAGATCGAATTCGGATCATAGGGGGCCACCATCTTGTAGTCGACGCCATGAATTTCGATCTCATCTTCGTGCCCGTCGCGGGTGCTGGGGCCTTTGATATCGGGAACCTTCAGAAAGCCGTCAATCTTTGTAGTCGTGGGCATTGTGTTTCTCCACCGCGTTCAAAAACCAGGATGTTGTTGCTGCAAATCAAGTCTTAACGGACGGTAGTTCCGACACCAGTCGGAGCGAGGCGTTGATGCCCTCCAACTGGTAATGCGGGCGCAAATAGAAGCGGGCATTGTAGTAGCCCGGCCGCCCCTCCACGCTGTCCACCTGAACCTCGGCGGCGGCAAGCGGGCGCTTGGCGCGCGCCTTGTCGTCGGCAAAGGCCGGGTTGGCCAGCACGTATCGGTTGATCCACTCGGTCAACCAGATCTGCATGTCGGAACGCTCCTTGAACGAGCCGACCTTGTCGCGCGCGATGGCCTTGAGGTAGTGCGCAAAGCGCGAGACCGGGAACAGGTAGGGCAGGTTGGCGCTCAGCCGCTCGTTGGACTGCGCATCGGGATCGACCAGCCGCCCCGCTCGCGTCTCGTCGTCCTGCAGCGAGTGGGCCCCGATGAAGGCCGCGAGATCGGTATTCTTCCGGTGCAGGATGGGCATCAGGCCAAGCTTGGCCAGTTCCGCCTCGCGCCGGTCGTCGATGGCGACTTCCGTCGGACATTTCATCGCGATCGAGCCATCATCGGTCGGGAAGCTGTGCACCGGCAGATTGAGCACCGTGCCGCCATTCTCGACGCCGCGGATCTGCGTGCCCCAGCCAAACAGCTTGTGGCTGCGGTTGATGTTGACGCCCATCGGGAAGGCGGCGTTCATCCAGACATATTTGTTGTGGTCGCCCTGCACCTCTTCCTCGAAGGTGAAGCCCTTCACCGGAACGGTATCGGTGCCGTAGGGCAGCCGCGCCAGGACGCGGGGCATGGTCAGGCCGATGTAGCGAGCGTCCTCACTCTCGCGCAACGACTGCCACGAGGCATAGGCCGGGTTGGAGACGATCTGCTGCAGATCTTGCGGGTTCGGCAATTCCTGCCAGCTGTCCATGCGGAACAGGCGCGGCGAGGCCGCCGCGATGAACGGCGTGTGCGCCGAAGCGCAGATGCCCGAGATGTTGCGCAGCAGGCCGACGTCGCGCGGGTGGTTGGAAAACTCATAGGCGCCAATCACGCAGCCGATCGGCTCGCCGCCCAGCATCGAATACTCGTCTGTATAGACTTTCTTGAAGATCGGGCTCTGATCCCACATCTGGCCTTCATAGTCTTCAAGCGTATCGGCCAGCTGTTCCTTGGAAATGTTCATCACCCGGATCTTCAGCTTCTGATCCGTCTCGGTGTTGTTGACAAGATACCAGAGGCCACGCCATGTGCCTTCCATTTCACGCACTTCCGGCGCGTGCAGGATCTCGTTGACCTGGGTCGTCAGCATCTTGTCGATGCCGGCGATCAGCGATTTGATCGACTTGATCGCATTGGACGATATGGTCGTGGTGTCGGAACGGGACTGCGCCGCGAGCGCGAGATTGCGCACGAGTTGCTGCAGCTTCTCGCTGTCGTCCTTCTTGACCTTGAAATCCTTCTCGAGGAGTCCGCTGAATTCTCCAAGGTCTATGGCCTCGGCCTCGGCGGCGACTGCGGCGGTCTTTTGCTGTTCGGCCATGATTTATTCCCCAACCTTGTCGTCATCCGACAGTGCCTGGTTGGCGATCTTGCCAAGCAGCGGTTCGTTGTTCAGAAGCTGCGCGATGCGTTTTTCGGCATCGACGCGGCCGTCCATGAAGCCGAGCAATTCCTCGAGCTGACGACGCATCTTGAGGATCTCGGCCAGTTGCGGAACTTGCTCGGCGATCTTGTCCGGGGCGAAATCACCCATCTTGCTGAAGGTGAGATCGAGCGCCAGTTCTTCGTCGCGCTCCTGGCCTTCGGCCTGTGGCAGGGTATTCTTCACCCGGGCTTTGACGCGGGGCCCGAGCGCCTCCATGAATTTTGGGAAGCGGTTTGCGTCGGTCTCGACAAAGGAGCGGTCCAGCACCGACTTTGACGCTTCCTTGGTTTGCGAAGCACCGGCAAGGTCGGCCATCACGCCCATGACAAACGGCAGTTCGATCGTCGTCGGGCTGCCGTAGGTTTCCACATCGTAGGCGATCTGCACTCGCGGCGCACGGTTTCGTTCGATGACCTTCGCTTTGCTTTCGGCTGGCATGTGTTGTTACCTTTCATCCTTCTGAGCCGTCTTCTTGGCATCGGGAACGCCGGCAAGCAGCCTGAATTCCTTCAGCCCAGACGGGGCGAGATCTTCCATCAGTTCAACGAAATCCATATGCACCATCCGGCGTACGCGCCGAGCCAGGTGCGGAATCGGGCTCGACGGTTCGGTGCGGTCGTAGAAGGCGACGACGAGGTCGAGGCATTTCACCACGTCGTCGCGCGAGGAGATCCGGTCGGGAAGCCCCGTGCTCGGCTCCGCGTAGCTTGCCATACTTGCCATCGCATCGGCTCCATGACCGTTTCGAGCAGGCGTTGCCGGTTCCGCCGGCATCGGCGTGGCCGCGCCATTCGTCACCGCGCCGGCTGCCGAATTCCGTTCGAGTGTCGTCAGCAAACGCTGCAGGAACCGTTTTAAGTCCGGAACGGGAGCGCCGCCGCCGCCGAGACGAGCGTTGAGCGCGGCCTCGACCGCATCGAGTGCCGCGATCGTTGCCCGGGCGTCAGCGATGAGCTGGAGCATCTCCGCATTGGCCTGATCAATCTGGGCCGCACATCCGGCACGCACCCGATTCAGGAGTTGTGCGTGCGCACTAATCAGCGCGGCCTTCTCCGCCGCATTCAACCCCGAGGCGGCCTCCTGGAGCATGACACGGTCGTCGAGCGCACCCTTTTCCAGATCCTTGCCCTGAATCGGGCCGATCGCGCGCGGCGCGAAGAACGTCATTTGCCGCAGGTTCGCCAACAACCCGTCCTGACCATTCTGCAGGTCGAGCAGCGCATTGATACGGCGCAGGGCGGCATCGCGTGGCGAAGCGTTGGGCCGCAGTGCCGGATGCATGGTTTCCCAATGCTGATCGAAAGTCTGCGCAATGAGAGTCAGACCTTGCGCCAGCCCGGCCAGCCCTTCTTCATTGGCCAGCGCGCGCGTGACGATGACGAGCAGGCGCAGGTCCCGACCATGCGCGCGCAACTCCTCCGCCTTTGCGAGCACCGCAGGCCAGTCGACCGGAATGGTGCTTTGCGAGGCGGCCTTGTTGTTGCCGTCGTGGACGACTTTGATCTGGGCTTCCGTCAGGCGCTCCAGCTCATGAAAAGCTGGGTCGTTGCGCAAATCTTCCCCGGACGGATTCTCACCGTCGAGCGAAGTAAGCCAGAGTGCGAGATCAATCACACCAACCCCCAGCGAAGGCCCTCAAACCAGATGTGACCCGACGTTATCACACCGCTGCACTTTACCACAATTCAACGACTGCTCAAAAATTAACAGAAGCTAAATGCAACCGCCTCCGAATGCTGACATCCGTAGCATGATTGCCGATCCTGCATGAGAAATGTATCGCGCAAGGGCCCAATTCCGTGATTGTTTGCAGCCGGCGGTGCAGGACGTCCATAAACGCAATAAGCTGGCTGGACCGGTCTTCGAGACCTCGTCCATCACGCACTTTGTCAAGTGGCGGCTTATGTGGCAGGTTATCGGCTGGCAGATTGCAGGAGCACGTTCGATGGAACAGCGCCGGTCGTCGCAGAGCTTTAAGCGTAAGGAACTGGTCGGCAAGCTCAATCCTGTCGGTGTGCGAGCCTTCAAGGCCGCCGCCGACACCGCCAAGCTGCGCGGCAATCCTTACGTCGAACTCGTCCACTTCATCGAGCAACTTGTGCTTTCCGACCGCTCGGATGTGCAGATGATAATCGCCGATGCGGGACTGGATGCGAGCCGGCTCACCGCCGACATGACCCGCGCCGTCGACAAGCTGCCATATGGCGCAACGTCGATCGAGGAATTTTCCGACCATATCTTTCATGCCATCCAGGAAGCCTGGAACCTGGCAACGCTGGAATTCGGCGTCGAGGAAGTCCGTAGCGCACATGTTCTCCTTGCCTGCCTAAAGACGCCGGTGCTGGAAGGCCTGCTGTCGAAGATCAGCGGCGAGTTTGACAAGGTCGACGCCGCCGCGGTCATCCAGCGCTTTGCCGACGTAACTGAAGGGTCGCTCGAAGCCGGGGCTGCGCCGTCCGCTGCCGCCGCCGAGACCCCGCCGAAGCGGGCACTGGGCGGGGATTCGGCGCTGGCGAAATACGCCACCGACCTGACCCAGCGCGCCCGTGACGGCAAGATCGATCCGGTCGTCGGCCGCGATCCGGAGATCAGGCAGATCGTCGATATCCTGATGCGACGCCGGCAAAACAACCCGATCCTGACCGGCGAGGCCGGGGTCGGCAAGACGGCGGTCGTCGAGGGCTTTGCCTTGCGTATCGCTGAGGGCGACGTGCCGCCCACGCTGCGGAATGTCAGCGTGGGCATGCTCGATGTCGGATTGATGCAGGCGGGTGCAAGCGTAAAGGGTGAGTTCGAAAAACGGCTGAAGGCAGTCATCGATGAGGTCCAATCATCCGAAACGCCGGTCATCCTGTTTATCGACGAGGCCCACACGCTGATCGGCGCCGGCGGCGCGGCTGGAACTGGCGACGCGGCCAATCTCCTGAAACCGGCGCTGGCGCGCGGTGAGCTCCGCACGATCGCGGCAACGACCTGGGCCGAATACAAGCAGCACATCGAAAAAGACCCTGCGCTGACCCGCCGTTTCCAGGTAGTAAAGATCGACGAGCCGTCGGAGGCGGTGGCCGTTCTCATGTTGCGCGGGGTGGCCGGCGTTCTGGAGCAGCACCACAAGGTGCAGATACTCGACGAGGCGATCGAGGCGGCGGTCGGCCTGTCGCATCGCTACATCCCGGCACGGCAACTGCCGGACAAAGCGGTAAGCCTTCTCGATACCGCTTGCGCGCGTGTCGCCATATCGCAGCACGCCACGCCGGCCGAGGTCGAAGATATCACGCGCCGCCGGCAGGCGCTGGAGGTCGAGCGCGGCATCATCGGTCGCGAGGCCGCGATCGGCATCGAGGTGACTGAGCGGCAGGCACGGGTCGACAACGGGCTTGCCGAAAACGAAGTCAAGCTGGCCGCCGCGCAGCAACGTTGGGATCGCGAAAAGGCACTTGTTGCCGAAATTCTCGAATTGCGCGCCAGGTTGCGCGGCGAAGGCGTACCGCTCGATGCGGTAGAGACACCGCAGACGAATGTCGAAACGGCAGGCGCCAACGCAGTCGAAGCTCAGCTGCCCAAGACCGAAACGCCTGAGACGAAAACAGGCCGGGTTGACGTGGAGACACCGGCGACTGCCGCTGCCCCTTCATCCGATCCGGCCGCCGATCTCGCCCGGTTGCGCGAACTGATGACTGAACTGGCCGAGGCGCAAGGCGAGACTCCGCTGATCCTGCCATCGGTCGACCGCAACGCCGTGGCCGCCGTGGTCCAGGACTGGACGGGCATTCCGACCGGACGGATGCTGTCGAGCCAGACCGAGAAGGCGCTTAAGCTCGCCGCCACTCTGTCCGAGCGCGTGGTCGGGCAGGATCACGCCATGGAGATGATCGCCAAGCGCGTGCAGACCAGCCGCGCCGGGCTCGGCGCGCCGGAAAAGCCAGTCGGCGTGTTCCTGCTTTGCGGCCCCTCGGGTGTAGGCAAGACCGAAACCGCATTGGCGCTGGCCGAAACACTCTATGGTGGTGAGCAGAACCTGATCTCGATCAACATGTCCGAGTTCCAGGAGGCACATACGGTCTCTACCTTGAAGGGCGCTCCGCCCGGATATGTTGGCTACGGCAAGGGCGGCATCCTGACCGAGGCGGTTCGCCGCAAACCTTATTCGGTGATCCTGCTCGACGAGGTGGAGAAGGCGCATCCCGACGTGCACGAAATCTTCTTCCAGGTTTTCGACAAGGGGATGATGGACGACAGCGAGGGCCGCCGGATCGACTTCAAGAACACGCTGATCCTGCTCACCTCCAATGTCGGCTCGGAGGTCATCATGGACCGCACCAAAAATGGCACGCTGCGGGCCGGGCTCGAAGATCTGGACACCGCGTTGCGCAGCCCGTTGCTGAAGGTCTTCCCGGCGGCCTTCCTCGGCCGGGTGGTGACCATTCCTTATTATCCGCTCTCGGATTCGATGATCGAAGCAATCACCCGTCACCAGTTCGGCAAGATCGCACGCCGGCTGCGAGCAACCAACGATGCGGAATTGGTGATCGGCGACGGTGTCATCGATCTGGTCAAGGCCCGCTGCACCGAGATCGAATCCGGCGGCCGGATGATCGATGCCATCCTCACCAACACGCTCCTGCCGGAACTCAGCCGCGGCGTGCTGAACCGCTCGCTCGAGGGCGAAAAGATGACAAAAGTAACCGTCGGCGCCTCCAAGGAGGGCTTCACGTATTCCTTCGAATAGGAATGTTGATGACGATTTGCTTCGGCGTCTCTTGCATAGGCAGGCCGAGCCAGCCGGCTTGACCATCTTTGAAGGCATGGGAGACCTGCCTACCGCTCCATCTCGCGCCAAAGGGCGAGTTTGTGTGGCGTGATTGACCTACTGACGGTACTTTTCGCACCGCAATAGTGATGACGTCGAGACGCTTCAGTGTGCAAAAATTGCCCGATTGGTCCCGATAGTTGGTAAAACCTTGAAACATTTTTTGCGGCGATTTTCCCTTTAAAAACAAAAGACCATGACGAGGAGGCCCTCGAACGGACTTCCCAGATCGCATGGCGCCGCGTGGCCACCTTCATTCACCTGCCGGCGATCACCGCGAGCAATGCTACCCAGCAAATGGTGCCGATCGAACCGGCATTGCTTCAAGCCTCGCTGGAGCTGGACGAGAGACAATCATGAGAACCACAACCCTGATCCATCGCAACGCACGCCCAGTCCGCCGCGAAGGCGCAACGCATCTCTTCGCCGTCGGACAGGCTGTCCGGCTGAAGAGCGGCATCGGCGCGTAAGGGTTAGGAGCTGGTAGGGGCTTTCGAGCACCGGCCAAGCGGACCAAAAATCCGCTGCCAGAACAAGCCAACAGGCTGGCCGCCCGGACTCAAGGTGCGATCGTGGAAGTATCCCGATGGCAAGGCCGCCGGCGCGACCGCAGGCCAGGTGTTCTTTACACGGCCAGGCGAGCCGGGAACATTATTTCCCGCCAATGCGTTTCAAGATCCTGCAAGGGACGATTTGTTTTGGAGGCTGAATATGCGCGGCTTCGAATTGATCGATCTGCTTTACGTGGTTGAGGGTTGCAAGCGCGATCGAGTGGTCGGAAGTTTCGTGTCGATGGCCGAAGGCGTGGAAGAGTTGCGTGTGCTAACCGGCGATTTCGTGTCTCCGGATGATCTGATGGCAAATGCACTCTCAACAGTAGCGCTTGCGCGAGGCTGCTCGGTTTTGTTCGATGAACAGGCAGGCTGAAATCGCTCAAGGCCGCCCCTCCGTCTCGACTGTAATTGCCTCAATTGAGAGATTTCCCGATGATCAGTACCCGCCGTTCTCGAAAACGACCTGAGGAGGCCTATGGTGAAGGGTCGAGACGACGACCACCTCCTGGCGACGATGGTGCCGGCGGCCGTGGTCATAGAACGCGAGCTGGCCGTGGTTGCGATGATGAAGGCATTGACCGTCTTCGTTGATGATCACGTCGTTGCGCTCGTTGTTGAGATATCGGTGATGATGTCGATGGGTGGTAAAAATAACGTCGGCCTGGGCCGTCGAAGCTATCGCGGGCACAGCCAAGCCGAGCGCCAAAGCGCCAAAAATCAAAGCTTTCATGGGGAGTTCTCCAAGGCGTGAATGCCCTACGTCCGGCTAACACATTGGTTCCGGTAGAGTAGGCAAGACAGATGAGACGAGATGAGAAAGTTCCTCCGTTCGATCGACTGCCGGGATCTGCTGCTGGCTCAGGTGCGAAGCGGCATCGGACTGATCCACTGCCCGAAGGTCGTGGGAAGGGCTACGCCCCCTCCGGCATGCGCGACGTGAACGTCGCCCGGGTCACCGATATGCTGGTGCCGTTGGCGTCGATAATGACATCCGCCCGGGCCTCGAGCTGCTTGACCAGTGCCTCCACGATGGCTGTTCCCAGGCCGGCATTTGGCGCGCGGCCAGCTGGCTTGCCGCTACCATTGTCCGAGACCGTCAGTTTCCAGTCGCTGCCATTGGTCTCGTAAGACACCTGGATCAGGGCTGCGGTCTTCTCGCGAGGGAAGGCATATCTGATCGCGTTGAGGACGAGTTCGGTGACGATCAGCCCGAAGCTGACCGCCTTTTGCGAATCGATCCTGCCCGGCTTCCGCGGCGACTTTGACGGCGATTGGCTGTGCATCCCCGACCATCGACGAGGCCAGGCTGCTGCACAGCTTCGGCAGATAGGAGCCGACGTCGATCTCGTCGATGCCCGGCGAGGTGTGGAGATGGCGCTGCACTTCGGCTACCGACATGACCCGCTGGTGGGCATCTTTCAAATGCTGGCGCGTTTCCTCGAAAGTGACCGAGCGGGCCTTCAGCAACAGGATGCTGGCAATAATCTGCAGGCTATTGGCAACCCGATGCTCCATCTCACGTAGCAGCACACCCTTTTGCCGCAATAGGTCTTAGGTGCGGCCGAGGAGTTCTTCCTTTTCGCGCTCGATGACACGCCGCGCCGTTATGTCGTTGAAGGCGAGCAGGATGGTGACGGCCGAATTGTGGTCGTAAAGCACCTTTCGCGCGTTGAGCAGCATCGTGCGCTGGCCGATGTTGGGGAAATCATACTCGACCTCGAAGCCGTCCATGGCGGTCTTCTCAGGGATGATCGTCTCCAGGAGCAGGCGCAGTGCCGGAATATCCCACTGGCCGTCGCCTAACGCAGGGCGCCGTGTGTCTCTTCGGGGTCGACCTTGAAGATCTGATAGAAGGAGCGGCTGGCCGCCAGCACATGAAACTTTTCGTCGAGGACGAGGAACGGTTCGGCAATAGTGTTGACGATGGCCTGCGCCAGCGTCTGCGCGTCCTCGATATTCTCAATGGTGCGGAACAAGCTCAAAGCCGATCTGAAGGCGCCTTCGCCTCCTCTTCGGCCACTTGTTACACACTTGCCACTTCGTGTCGTGAATTGAATCGAACCAGCGCGTCAGGACAACGTGCCAGTCGGACTGTTCGGTCGGAACCTGCAAGCGCGTAAAGCTGCTACGTTGCGCGCCAGCTAAATATGCCCGATCATGGCGCGCGGGCGAGGCTAGGTATTCAATGGCGGCAAATCGTCGAAACGGCATTTACCCATCAGAGCTCGGCTTGGCGGGCATTCTTTCCGCAGCCAACGCCCGTCCGCGCACCTCATTGCCCACCGTCGCCACGATCGTGACAGCGGTTGCGGCGCTGTATTTCGGGCGCGAAGTGTTCCTGCCGATCGCCATTGCGCTGCTTTTGACCTTCGCGCTTGCGCCCGTGGTGTCGGCTCTGAAGCGCGTCGGCATTCCCCGCCTTCCCGCTGTCATCGCCAGTGTGTTCGGTGCCTTCGCGGCACTCGCTCTGTTCTCTTTCATTGCCGCATCGCAGGTTAGCGAACTGGCGCAGAACATCCCGGTCTACCAGACAAACATCCTGACCAAGATCCGGTCGCTCAAGGAAACCGGGGCAGCAGGAGGGATCATTGCCAGATTGAGCCAGGTGATCGAGCGCGTCGGGCAAGAGATCGACCTGCAGGATTCGTCGCCGCCCGCCGCCGACACGCCCAGGCGAGAGCCCGTGCCGGTCGAGATCATCGCGCGAGAACGGCCGCTCGAGTTCCTGCAGAACCTCATCGGCCCGTTGATCAGCCCGCTGGCCTCGGCGGGTCTGATCATCGTTGTCGTCATCTTCATGCTGCTGGAGCGGGAGGATTTGCGCGATCGTTTCATCCGCCTTGTCGGTTATGGCGATCTGCACCGCACCACCCAGGCGCTGCAGGATGCCGGCAAACGCGTCGGCCAGTATCTGCTGATGCAGCTGGTCGTCAACATCGTCTATGCCATACCGATCACCATCGGGCTCTGGATTGTGGGCATCCCCAATGCGTTGCTGTGGGGCCTACTAGCGCTGGCGCTGCGCTTCGTCCCCTATATCGGGCCGGTCATCGGCGCGCTCCTGCCACTGTTGCTGGCGCTGGCGGTAGCGCCCGGCTGGTCGCTGGTGCTGTGGACCGCCGGCCTGTTCGTGGTGATGGAGTTGCTCACCGGCAATGTCGTCGAACCCTGGCTCTATGGCTCGCGCACCGGGCTCTCGCCATTGGCCATCATTGTCGCGGCGATCTTCTGGACCTGGCTGTGGGGGCCGCTCGGCCTGATCTTGTCGACGCCGCTCACCGTCTGTCTGGTCGTGCTGGGCAGGCACGTGCCGCAGTTCGAATTCCTCGACGTACTGTTCGGCAACGAGCCGGTGCTCGAACCGCATGCCCGACTTTACCAGCGACTGCTGGCCGGCGACCCGGAAGAGGCCACCGACCACGCCGAGGAGTTGCTGGAGGAGAAATATCTGGTCGAGTTCTACGACCAGGTCGCCATTCCCGCTTTGTTGCTCGGCGAGCAGGATCGTGTCCGCGGCGTGATGGACGACCAGCAGAGACGGCAGGTGGCGGCCAGCGCGCTGACGCTGGTGGCAAACCTCGACGACAGCGCACACGAAGAAGCGGCCGAAGAGGATGAACCGGCCTCCGCCGGGGACGGCAAGACGGATGCGGGAGAAGAAACAGCCGGGAAGGGCAAGGAAGCCGAGAACGACAACGGACTTCCTGACGGCGTCGGCATATCAGTGCTATGTGGCGGCGGGCGCGGCGAACTCGATGATGCCGCGGCTGCCATGCTGGCGCAGGTGCTCGAAGTCAACGGTGCGACGGTGTCGAAGGCGGGATTCGCCGACATGGAACCGGCGAGCATCCGCCGGCTCGATCTTGCCGCTGTCGATACCGTCGTTGTCGGCTTCCTCAATCGCGATTCCGTCAAGCACGCCCGCTTCCTGGTGCGCCGGCTGAAGCGCGCCAGGCCGGCGCTCAGGGTCGGCATCGCGTTCTGGTCGGAGGCCGGCAACGACGACAGCCAAGCGGCGGCGGCACTGGCCGGCGACATCAATGCCGATTTCGTTGCTCATAGCATCGCCGATGCAGTGCGTGGCGCTCTGTCCAACGCGCCGCCGGTCGCTCTCAAGCTTACAGCCAAGCGTCGCTTGCGCCGGCGGCCGTCGTTGGCGAAGAAGGCGCCGCTGGCGGTTGCAAGCTGAGGCCGCGGTGACAGCGGCGGCAGGGCACGTATCGTGGCGCGGGTCACCGATCCCGGCGAGGGCCAGTGGTCTCGCAAACAGCTGCCCGGCAGCAGAACGGCGAACGAAGAACCGACCTCACAGCCAGTGGCCCAGGCATCTTGTCATCCAGCTCGAACTCGTCAAGGACAGTATGGTAGCAGCCCCAGGCGCAGTTCGACTATATCGTCGATCAACTCGACGCTTTGGGCATCGCCTATATCCATGTCGTCGAGGGCGCCACGGGCGGATCGCGCGATATCGCGCCGTTCGACTTCGGATCGCTCCGCCGGCGTTTCAACAATACCTATATCGCCAATAACGGCTATGACCTCGAACTCGCGGCGTCGCGGCTCGCTGAGGGCAAGGCGGACCTGTTCGCCTTCGGGCGCCCGTTCATCGCCAATCCTGACCTTGTGGAACGGCTGAAGACGCGCACGCCGCTGACGGAGTTCAACTCGGCGACGCTCTATGGCGGCGGCTCCGCCGGGTACACCGACTATCCCGCGATCGCCGCCTCAAGCCGCCCATGAAAGCAGACGATCGGCTTGGGGAGCATGATGTCCGGGTTTGCCAAAGGGACAAAGGGGCATCAAATCAGGCGATTGCTTTCCGCAATTTGGCGCGCCCGCCGCACCGTGCCGTCGGTGTCGGCGGACCTTCGTCTTGACGCTTCGTCGGTTCTGATCGTCAGCCGCTTCGACAGGATTTTTCCGGCTTCGACGATCGGCTTGACAGGTGTGGCAGGCGCGTCCGGGGTTTTCATATTCCTCATGCGTGTTGTCCTTTTAGGAAAGAATGAAAGGGAGAGCGGCTCCCGTACCTCGCTCGGCGGCAAAGTTAAGGTCGCACGATCCAGGCCAGCAACGCCGGATCAAAATCCGAGTTGCCGGTATAGTCGCGGATCAAAAGCGCGGCATATGCCTGCCACTGATCCTCGGGGGTCTGCTTTTCAATGACCGATGTTCTGAAGGCGTCGCGCAGGATATTGCGGTCAAAAGTCGAAATCGCATCGGCCGAATGGTCATTGTCCACGATGCAGCGCCCGTTGAGGGCGGGAGTACGATGGACACTCTCGAGCGCCGGTGCCCAAGTTCTGTGGCCGGCGCCAACGGACTGTACACCCCCGACAGGTGCTTAGCGAATCATTCGGGCGAATTGCTCGGCGGCGCGTCAGCTGAGCGGCCGGCCTGATCCCGCCGCCTACCTGTGCCGAGGTCCAATACGAACTACCGATCGGGCGAGTTGGGATGTTCATTCGTGTGATAGCCGCGAGACCATGAAATCCGCGATCGTTCGGCAGCTCTGCTTGGTGCAGAACCGCAACTCGACGGAGACATTCTCGTGAAAGCCTATCACGCACCGCGGCTTGCAGCCTTGCCGACCATCTCTCTCTCCGGGAGTTACCGCCGCGATGGCGCGTGCGTTGACTTGAGGTCGAGGCGATCATGAGCCGAGCCCGCAAGATCGCACTCGTCATCGTTGCCCTTATGGTGGTTCCACCGGCAGCGATATGGGGCTGGCAATGGTTCACGATGGGCCGATTCGAGGAAGCGACCGACAACGCCTATCTCCGCGGAGACACTACCAATATCGCTCCCAAGCTGGCGGGCTATGTCGTCGAAGTCGATGTGGACGACAATGCCAGCGTTGCAAAGGGGGCTGTTCTCTTTCGCATCGATGACAGCGACTACAAGGCCAAAGTGATCCAGGCGAAGGCTAACGTCGCCGCCCGGCACGCGGATATCGCCAACATCGGGGCGACCCGGAAACTTCAGGACGCGTTGATCGCGCAGGCTGAGGCGCAGAAGCAATCCGCCACCGCTGACCTGCAGTTCGCGCGCGCCAACCTGAACCGCTACGTGACGCTGCAGAAGAACGGGACAGCAAGCGATCAGAAGCTGCAGGATGCACAGGCTGGCCATGACAAGGCACAGGCATCCCTGGACGGCGCAGAAGCCAATCTGTTGGGTCAAAAGCTGAAACTCGACGTTCTCGACGCACAATTGTCCGGCGCGCAAGCAGCCCTGGCGCAGGCGCAGGCAGCGCTCGATCTGGCTATGCTCGACCTGGACAACACAGTCGTGAGAGCTCCGGTCGAAGGGATCGTTGGCAATCGCCAGATCCGTGTCGGCCGCTATGTCACTCCGGGAGCGGCAGCCTTGGACATCGTTCCTGTCAACGACGTCTGGGTCGTCGCCAACTTCAAGGAAACCCAGCTGAAGCAGGTGCAGATCGGTCAACCTGTCCGCGTCAGGGTCGACGGATATCCAGATCTGGAAATCGCTGGTGTTGTCGACAGCTTCGCACCCGGCAGCGGTGCGGCGTTCAGCCTGCTGCCGCCGGACAATGCGACTGGAAACTTCATTCGCGTTGTCCAACGCGTGCCTGTCAAGATCAGGATGAAGCGCAACCCGTTGCCCGGCCGCCTGGTTCCGGGGCTCTCGGCGCGCGTTGCCATCGCCGTTAATGCCCAGGATGCCGCTATTGCGCTGGAAACGCAGCCCCGCGGAACCGCGAACGGACGCTCGCTACAGTGACGCGTCTCGCTGAAGAAGCAGCCATGCAGCATCATCTCGGCGCACCGTTGCGCGCCTCGCTCATGGCGACAGGCATTGTGCTGGCCGCCCTCATGGACGCGGTCGCATCCACTGCTCTGTCCATCGGCCGGATCGACATGCTTGGCGACACCTACGCAACGCCGGACGAACTGGCGATGGCCGACGTTGTTTTCATCGCTGCCAAACTGACGGTTTTTCTTGTCGCGCCGCTTTTTGTCAGGGCAGTCGGGCCGACCGCCTGTTTGCGCGCAGGGATCGTCGCCCTTCTGCTGTCATCCGGGGCAATGACGTTCTCGGTTGACCTCACCTGGATTGACATCTGCCGCGTTGTCCAGGGGATGGGCGGCGGCACAATTCTCGTCGCAGGTCAGACTCTGCTGTTCTTCCGGTTCCCGCACAGAAATCAGCCGGTCGCCCAGGCAATTTTCGCTGTAGGCGCCGTGATGGCTCCGGCGGCCGTTACGCCTGCCCTGGAGGGCTGGCTCGTCGACCATCTCACCTGGGACTGGATATTCCTGAGCAACATTCCCCTCGGCATCGCCTCCCTTGTCCTTCTGGGGACGGACGGCGACCGGACCTACTGGCGGGAAATCAGGCTTCCTGTCCTTCAGATCTTGTTGCTCGGCCTGGGTGCCGCGCTTTTGACCTACGTCCTGCTGCAAGGCAACAGGTTCAACTGGTTCGACGACACGGATATCACCGTGCTTGCCACCATCGGTGTCGTGGCCGTCGGCTTTCTGGCCATTTGGGAAATCGCTTTCCGTTCAGAAGGCTCACTGCTGACTGTTTCGCCACTGGGTAGTCCGGACTTCCGCTTTGGCCTGCTCGTCAGCATCGTCGCGGGCTTTGCTCTTTCGGGCAGCGCCTATCTCATCCCGGCTTTTGCCCTCAATGTCCTCGGTTTTACGGCCACGGGCGCAGGAGTGCTTCTGCTACCCAGTGGGGCTGCACTCGCGCTGGGGCTTCTGTTCGCTGGCTTCGTCATCGAAAAGACCGGAATTCACCCGATTGCGCTTGTCCCGTTTGGTGTTTTGCTCTTCGCCGGAGCCATGTGGCTCCTGTCCGGTTCGACCAGCGCGAGCGGCTCACCGGACCTGAGCCTTCCTTTGTTTCTGCGGGGATTCGGCTTGGGTCTTCTGTTCGTGGCGTTGACGCTGGTTACGCTGCGGGGACTTGCCGCCGATGCGCTGCCGTTCGGCATCGGCCTGTTCTGCTTCGGCAAACAGGTGGGCGGTATGACCGGAACAGCCCTTTTGCAAACGTACATTGATCATCAAAATATCCACAACCGAACCATACTGGCTGCCCACCTCGTGAATGGCGACGCGGCCGTGGACCAGCGCCTGCGGGCCACCGCGAACGTTCTGGTGACAAACGGTATGGACAGTGCCACGGCGACGAAGGCCGCGCTCCCCCTTTTGCAGCGCGCGCTCGAGAGGCAGGTCGCCACGATCTCCTTCGATGAAGCTTTCTTCGCGCTTGTCGTGCTGTTCGCGATCGCTGCCCCCTGTCTCATCCTGGCCAAACAATTCCTCGGCAGCCGAGCCGCTCGGCCGAACCGAACAGGCTTCAAACCCCAGCGCCTCTAGGCCATATACAGTGGAACTTATGTTTGCCGGCAGGGCTCGGGATTTATAGTGCGAGCGGTGTCGACCGGACGAGATAGGCTGGAGGATGCTGGGCATTGCGGGTTCGCCGTGCGGCAGACAAAGCGGCAGCCGACATGACCTGGCCGTATCGTACAGTCTCTGCGCGATGCATGGATTTCCATGAGATGCGGCTGGGGCGCGGCGGGTTTATTATGGGCTGCGAGTTCGTCAGCCCAAATTCCAGCTGCTGAGAGCAAGTGCTATACGGAGAGCCGACAAGGCTTTTGTTTGTCCGTCAGGAGCAGCCGATGACGACAGCATCCACCTCGCCTAGCAAAACCGACTCCGAAGCAACACGCGCGCTGAAGCATGGGTTGGACCAACCCGGATTTGGATCGCAAGGACGAGGTCGACCTCGCGCGGCAAATGAACCAGGCCTGCCTCCCGGCGATCTTGTCAGTGATCTTGAAACGAGCAGTTCGTCTCGGGTCTGGGCGCATCGCCCTCGATCCTTGCATCTGGGACTTTTTATCGCGGCCTACGTCTTGGGCTGCGGATTCGCTCAGTCGCTCGCGATCGTACCTGGAACGGGCATCTCCATTTGGCCTCCGAGCGGGCTTTTCATCGCCACGCTCCTCATTGCCTCCAGGTATAGCTGGCCGTGGTGGATAGTGGCAGCCTGTGTGGCTGAACTGACCAGCAACCTATTGTGGTTCCACACTCCGCTGCCTGCCGCCTTCCTGATCTATGCCGGCAATGCTCTCGAAGCTGTGGCCGGGGCATGGCTCGTGAATCGGGCTTGCAAGCGCCCGCTTCGGCTGGAAACCTTGCAGGAAGTTCTCGCATTCGTCGTATTGGCCGCTGGAATCGCGCCAGTCGCAAGCGCGACGGTGGGAAGTGCAACGCTTGCGTGGTTCGGCATTCAGTCACAGAGCTTCGCCGCGGCCTGGCCTCTATGGTGGATCGGCGACGCAACCGGGGTCCTGATCGTGGCGCCGCTGGCGCTGGTCGTGTTCCAGAACTGGCGCGGCAAGGCCCGGCTTTCGGCCGCCCGATGGATCGAAGCTGGCGTCCTGGCGCTGATCTTTCTCGGCGTTGCCGCCCTCTCCTTGAGCGGTTACTTGCCCTTCGCCTACATCATTATGCCGCCTCTTCTTTGGGCCGCGGTGCGCTTTGAGTTCAGAGGCGCCGCAGTCGCCTTGATCCTGCTTGCGCTGATCACGGCGGTATTCACGGTATCCGGCGCCAGCCAATTTGCCGGCGACCCCGTTTCCCAAAAGCACAACCAGATCATGCTGCAGCTTTTTCTGGTCATTTCGGCGTTCTCGGCTCTGATCGTGGCCGCCATTTCGCGGCAGCACCAGCAGGCGGTGCTCACATTGCACGAAAGCGTCGAGGCATTGAGGCGGAGCGAACAGCAACTCCAGCAGATGATTGACGCCGTGCCGGTCCGCATCTGGAGCGCCATGCCGACGGGCGGGCCGGCCTACTTCAATAAGCGGTACCAGGACCATTTCCGTTCCGTCATCGCGAACTTCGAAGATCTGGGCGAGCCGCGCATCGATGAGTTGCTGCAGAAGCTGATCCATCCCGAAGATGCTCCCGGGGTGCAGTGCACGCTATTGAATAGCTTCGAGACCGGCGATGGCTCCACCATGCGGTTTCGCTGGCTTGAAAAGGATGGCTCTTATCGCTGGGCGGAGTGCAGGGTGGAGCCCCGACGTGATGAAAACGGCGCCGTTGTGCAATGGTACGGCGTTTCTCTCGATGTCGACGATGAGGTGCGCGCGCAGGAGGCATTGCGCGAAAGTGAGCGACGCCTTCAGCAACTCATCGACACGGTGCCCGCCTTGATCTGGAGTACGACACGGGAAGGAACGCCATCCTATGTCAACAAGCAGTTCACGGACGTTACCGGGGCCACTCTTAGCGACATCATCGCCCCGGACGGCTCGCCGTCACTCAGTGTGATCCATCCAGACGACATCGATACGGCACGGCAAGCGATCCGCCATTCATTCGCAACGGGCGTGCCTTACGTGCAGAGATATCGCCAACGGCGCGCCAACGGCGGCTATCGCTGGACCGAGACTCGCGCGGAGGCGCTCCGCGACGAAGATGGCCATATTCTGCAATGGTACGGTGTGAGCGTCGACATCCACGACCTGGTGACCACCCAGGCTGCGTTGCACAACCGAGAGCAGGCGCTCTCGCAACTCGTCAACATGGTTCCGAGCTACCTCTGGCGGCTGTCTTCGAACGGCGAGCCGACCTTCTTCAACAGGCGCCTGATCGATTTTCTCGGCCTCGACATAACGGACGCGGAGATGCCGGACACGAACCGGCTGGCGGCCTTCATAGCCACCGTCGTTCATCCCGACGATGCGCCCAGCCTGCGGGAAGCACTCAACAGTTGCTTCGCCACTGGCGAGCGCTTTTTCATGAAGTATCGCCTGCGTCGCGCCGATGGCGTCTACCGCTGGATGGAGGGCCGGGCGGAGCCGCTGAGGGATGAGAGCGGACGCATTGTCCAGTGGTACGGCCTTACGCACGACATCGACGATCAGCTACGGGTCGAGGAAGCGCTGCGCGAGAGAGAGCGCGCGCTTTGGCAACTCGTTGAAACGCTGCCGGCAATGATCGATTGTGCCGCGCCGGATGGCGAGCCGATGTACCGCAGCCAGCAGCTCCGCGAATTTCTCGGCTACAACCTCGAAGAACTGGACGAAGCGGGAAAATCGCGGCTGGCCGGCACACTCGAAGCGGGTGTTCATCCCGACGACTTGGCAGGTGTCAAGGAGAGATATGCCCATTCCTTGACCACAGGCGAGCCTTATGCGCGAAGGCACCGTCTGCGGCGCTTCGATGGCGAATATCGCTGGGTCGAGACGCGAGCCGCCGCGATGCGCAACACCGAAGGCGCTATCGTGCAGTGGAACGTTATCTGCCTGGACATCGAAAACGAGGTGCGTGCACAAGAGCAGCTGCGACTGGCGCAAGAGAGACTTGCACGTGCCAGCCAGGCGGCGAGCCTTGCCGAACTCTCCGCATCCATCGCTCATGAGGTGAACCAGCCGCTGGCCGCGATCGTTGCCAACTCCAATGCATGCCACCGTTGGTTATCCGCCGAGCCCCCCAATCTCGACCGCGCGAAGATCACAGCCGAGCGCATTATCCGGGACGCCAACTCGGCGGCAGATGTCGTCAGCCGCATCCGCGCCTTGTTCAGGCCGTCCCTTGAACTGAGAACCAGCACGCCGATCCCCAGTGTCATTGACGAAGCGCGTGACCTCATGGCCGAGGAAGCCATACGGTGTCGCGTTCGCATGGATATCGACGTCGAACGCAACCTCCCGCTGGTCGCGTTCGATCGCGTCCAGATCCAACAGGTGCTGGTCAATCTTATTCGCAACGGCGTCGAGGCTATGCACGCCATTGCCGGTGACAAGGTTCTTGGGATGCGAGTGCGCCGGACAGGGGACATAATCCAGATTGAAGTCAGCGACTCCGGCCCGGGAGTCGAACATCCCGACAAGATATTCGACCCGTTCTTCACGACAAAAGGGCAAGGAATGGGCATGGGACTCGCGATCTCCCGTTCGATCATCGAGTCTCACGGCGGACGCTTATGGGCGGAGAACCGCGTTCCGCATGGGGCGAGGTTCGTCTTCACGCTTCCGGTTGAGGCGGAGGCTGCACCATGATCGGGCGACCGCAATAGTTTTTGGTCATACGCGGAACGCATCCGAGACGAGGGCACTGACGCGCGGGAGCGCTTGGTTTTCATTCCGGTTCTCCAAAACGGGTGTGTCGGTCAGTCCGATGGAAATCCATGCATGGATTTCCATGAGATGCGAATGGCGTGTAGCGGGACTAGTATAGCGCCATGAGCATCCGCCCAAATCCAGCCACTGATAGAAGGTGCTATGCAGAGCACCGACAATCTCGAGCCTTTGTTGGTCCATCGGGAGCAACCGATGGCGGTGCTTCTCAAACAGCGGTTCGCCCTTTCGCTCTCGGCATTCTCGCGTCCGTCGGTGCGAAAGTCGCGTCATGACTACGGACGAGCAAATTGTCTTCATCGTGGATGACGATCAACGCATCCGCGAGGCGCTCAGCGAACTGCTGGTTTCGCACGGCATGCGCGCCATAGCCTTCGGGTCGGCCGGTGAGTATATCAATGCAGACAAGCCGGATTTGCCTGCCTGTCTCATCCTCGATGTCGAGTTGCCAGATATCAACGGCCTCGATCTGCAGAGGGAGATCGCGGTGGGCGGTCATCCGCCGATCGTTTTCATAACAGGACATGGCGATATCCCATCCTCGGTGCGTGCGATCAAGCACGGCGCCGTGGATTTCCTGACCAAGCCGTTCAGCGATGCGGACCTCATGACCGCAATCCATGCGGCGATTGCCCAGGATCGGGAACAGAGGTCGCAGCGCGCCGGACTTAGCGTGTTGAAGCAACGTTACCTCGAGTTGACGCCGCGCGAGCGCGAGGTGCTGCCGCTGGTGGTGAGTGGTCTGCTCAACAAGCAGGCCGCCGCTGAACTGGGAATCAGCGAAGTTACGCTGGAAATTCACAGAAGGAATGTGATGCAGAAAATGGGCGCCGCGTCGCTTGCCGACCTCGTCCGCATGGCGGAGCGATTGGAAATACCGATCACGCACTCGCGCCGATCGGGAGGGGGCTGAACGTGAGCAAGCGAAGGCCCGTCGTGGCGGTGGTTGACGACGATCCGAGGCTGCTTGAGTCGCTGGAGGATCTTCTGGAGTCCGCCGGCTATATAGCCCGCAGCTTCTCGTCGGCGGGATCGCTGGTCGTCAGTGGGTTGTCGGACGTGGACGTGCTCATCACCGACATCGGGATGCCCGGCATGGACGGCTTTGAGCTGCGTGACCTGGTCAAGAGGGCGCGTCCGAACCTTCCGGTATTCCTGATTACCGGCCGGCACGAGCTAGCGGATCAGTACCGCGCCAAAGGTGTTAGCGGGTTTTTCCGCAAGCCCTTCGATGGCCAGGCCCTGCTTGTGGCGGTGGGTGACGCTTTACGCAACCAAGAAACCGAGGGATGATCATGACAGTTGACCAGCCGCTCCAGCGGAGATCGCTATCGTCGGCGCCGCAGCGCAGGAGTGAAGCGGAGCAGCCGCTCGTCATTATTGTCGACGACGATGCGTCTGTCCGCGAGGCGCTATCGGAATTGATCCTGTCGGCGGGTTTCGAGCCAGTTTGCTTTGCCTCGACCCGCGAGTTGATCGACGCCGACATTTTGGACAGCCCCGGCTGCTTGATCCTCGACGTGCGCATGCCAGGATCGAGCGGCCTCGATCTGCAGCAGCATCTTGCGAAAAACGGCAACCCCAAACCCATCATCTTCCTGACCGGACATGGCGACATCCCGATGACCGTCCAGGCGATGAAGGCCGGCGCCGTGGATTTTCTCACTAAACCGGTGCGGGACCAGACGCTGCTTGACGCCGTCATCGCGGGTATTGCGATGGATGCCAAGCGGCGGGCGGATGCCGTGATCGTCAAGCGCAACATCGAGCGCGTTGAAACGCTGACGCCACGCGAGCGTGAGGTTCTGCATGAAGTGGCGCGCGGACGCCTCAACAAACAGATCGCCTTTGACCTCGGTATTAGCGAAGTGACGGTCAAGCTGCATCGCGGCAATGTCATGCGCAAGATGGAAGCCGCTTCCATCGGCGAGCTGATCCGGGCATGGGAGACACTGCCCGCGCCGATGCGACAGGCCTACGCGACATAGATCTCTGCCGCAACCTTCCTGCAAGTATGATGCAGGGACAGCCGATTGATCGCGGATTTGCGCGAGTCCACCACCTACATTTATCCAGCGATGACGCTTGGCGACTGCTGCGTCAAATCGGTGCCGCGCAGGCTTGGGGGCAGCGTCGCACTTTTGGAAGCTAGACCAGGTCACTCCGCCGAGCCTCGTCTCAGCGTATCTCTCCTACACCTTGGCATCGCATGACAGACCCTTCCGTAGAATAGGTTTGCGGGCCGGATAAGCGCAATCTTCCTCGCAAGCCATCACGATCGTCGAGTGTCGCCCGCCCCTTCGCTCGCCCTCCCCGAAAGCGACCATGCAGGTCGGATCGATGATCGTGATGGTGAGCCAGTTGTTGAAGGCCAAGCATCAGGGATGGACACAGTGAGCAGGGATGGACTTTTCACGATTGGCGCATCCCGCCGTGACGTCTTGGTGGGCGGATTGATCCTCGCCGCTACCGCCGGACTGCCGGTCGCTTCGCAATCTGCCGCGGGCCGAAAGCCAAACGCCGCCATCCACCCAAAAGACAAAGGAACCAGGACTATGAGCAAAATCACGACCAAGGACGGCACCGAAATCTACTACAAGGACTGGGGCAGGGGGCCGGTTGTAACCTTCTCGCATGGCTGGCCGCTGAATTCGGACGCCTGGGACGGGCAGATGCTCTTTCTTGCCCATAGCGGCTTTCGTGTGGTTGCGCATGACCGGCGCGGCCACGGCCGCTCCAGCCAGGCTTCGTCCGGCAACGACATGAACGGCTATGCCGACGATCTCGCAGCGGTGATCGATGCGCTTGATCTGCGGGACGTCACCCTGGTCGGACATTCCACCGGAGGAGGCGAGGTCGCTCGCTATATCGGACGGCACGGGACGAAGCGGGTGTCCAAGGCTGTGCTCATCGCTGCCGTCCCGCCGATCATGGTGAAGACGCCGGCCAATCCGGAGGGCCTGCCGATTGGTGTGTTCGATGGAATACGGGCTGGCCTCCTCAAGGATCGCTCACAGCACTACCTGGACCTCGCACCGTCGTTTTATGGTGCAAACAGGCCAGGCGCCAAGGTCTCCCAGGGGATTCTGGATCAGTTCTGGCTCTGGAGCATGCAGGTCGGTCTCGTGAATGCATATGAATGCGTCAAAGCGTTCTCCGAAACCGATTTCACCGAGGACCTCAAGAAGTTCGATATACCGACGCTGATCCTGCATGGCGAGGACGACCAGATCGTCCCGGTCAAGGATTCGTCAGTCAAGTCGGCGCGGCTGATCAGGGGTGCAAAGGAAATATATTACCCCGGTGCGCCCCACGGGATTACGGCCACGCACCAGGATCAGGTCAATGCCGACCTGCTCGCCTTTATCAAAGGATAGCTTCGCGCGATCACGACCAGGCGTTGTTGCGGGCAGCTGCGGCCGTTCGAGTTCTGGAGAGCTCCGGCCGCAGCCTGCACGCCGCTGCTGCACTCGCCTGCGTCCAGCAGGCCAGTGCCAATATTCCGGAGGCAAGGAACGACATGGGCACACTGTCAGGTAAAATCGCTGTGGTCACCGGCGGAAACAGTGGAATCGGACTATCGGCTGCAAAAATCTTTGCTGACGAGGGAGCGCAAGTGGTCATCACCGGCCGCCGGCAGCAGGCGGTCGAGGAGGCGATCGCACAGATCGGGGCAGGCGCGCTGGGGATTCAAGGAGATGTGGCCGATGTGGCGCACCATGACCACGTAGCGCAGCAGATCCGCCAAAGGTTCGGGGCGCTCGACATCTATATGGCGAACGCCGGCTTAAACACCATCACACACTCGGCCGAAGTCTCCGAGGCAGAATATGACGCGCAGTTTGCCGTCAATACGCGCGGCGTCTTCTTCGGTGTCCAGAAGCTGATCCCGATCATGCGGAACGGCGGCGCAATCATCCTCACGGGGTCGCTGGCCAGCGAGAAAGTCCTGGACGGCCATGCTGTCTATGCTGGCTCGAAGGCGGCGATTAATGCGTTCGCGCGCAGCTGGGCGATCGAACTGAAGTTTCGTTGCATCCGAGTCAACGTGCTCAGCCCAGGTCCGGTGGATACGGCTATTCTCGAAAAGCTAGGCTTACCGTTTGAACAGCGGGGGCCGTTCGAAAAGGCGATGGCGGAAGCAATACCCCTGGGTCGTATGGGACAGCCGGAAGAGCTGGCAAAGGCCGCCCTGTTCCTTGCCTCGGACGCGAGCAGCTTTGTCACGGGTATCAACCTGCGGGTTGACGGCGGAATGGCGTTGCTCTGAGTCGCGCTTGCTCCGCTGTCTGCCGTCGCCACGCCCTTATTCCACGATCTCACCCACCGGGTGCGCATCCGAACGCTAAGACCGGCAGTGACGTCGACCGCGTCGCGCGGTGGGCACCCGATCGAAGGCGAGAACATTCGTCGTGGTAGTACAAATCGAGCCGATAGAAGCCGTCACGGACGCTACAGAGGGATCGGCTGGCAAGAGAGGTCGGTTCACCTCTCAAGGAAGTAACTCAGATGCCGCCGAAGGACCGAGGTTGCGCCCCGGCCCTTTAATTTTGTGTCCGTCAGGATCAGTGACCCCAGATGCCTTGGCCATGTTCGTCGTTGGAAACGGGCTTGCGAACGGTTTTCGGCATGCCGGTATCTTTGTTCATTTTTCTGGTCGAGGAGGTATACGTGTTGTCAGACGCAGTTGCAGGTTGCTGGGCTCCGTTTGATCCATAGTGGTCGCTTCCGGCAATTGCGTTTCCTGCTGCAACAACAAGAGCGGCGGCAGCAAGAGCTGTCATTTTCATCTTGGTAACTCCATCTTTATCTTGGTAGTCTTCACCCATCCAGATATAAAGCCTCGCTTCCGCAAGACGATCAGACGATCCGGCTGTGTGACCCATACGTTGGCATTGGGCGATGCAAGCCGAAGGGCAGGGACAATGTCGTTGACGGGAGCGCAGTGCGCTGAACATTCGTCGGAGCGAAGTGGTGTTTGGAAGCAGCCACTTGCATGGATCTTTATTGGCCGCCGCCCCGGCAACATTCCAGCGCTGCCGGCCATCCGCTGAAGCATGCCACCGGTCACCTGATCTCAGCGATGACCTACCCTGGACCTTGGCATCACATGACTGACCATTCCGCATAATAGGTCGGCGCGCCGGGTCGGCGCATTCTTCTGCGCATAGGTCATGAAAGGCCGGCAAAGGAGAAAGCAATGTCGAACATTACCAGGATCCTGGCGCTCGCAGCGGCGATTGCCTTATCGAGCACCGCGATGGCGCAGCCGGTCGGCCCAAAGGCCAAGCCGACGGTCGTGCTGGTGCACGGCGCCTTCGCCGAGTCGTCGAGCTGGGATGCGGTCATCACCAAACTCAACAGGGACGGCTATATAGCCAAGGCCGCAGCCAATCCGCTCCGCGGCGTCGCCAGCGATGCCTCGGCAGTCTCGGCCATCCTCCGGTCGATCCCCGGGCCGGTCGTTCTGGTGGGTCATTCCTATGGCGGGCCAGTCATCACCGAGGCCGCCAACGGCAATGCCAACGTAAAGGCGCTGGTCTATGTGGCTGGGTTCGCGCCGGAGACCGGTGAATCGAGCCTGACGCTTTCTGGCATGTTTCCCGGCAGCACTTTGGCGAGCGCTCTTGCTCCAGTCGCGTTGCCGGGCGGCGGCCAGGATCTCTTCATCCAGCCCGACAAGTTCCGCGCCCAGTTCGCCGCCGATGTCCCGGAAGAACAGGCGTCGCTAATGGCCGCCACTCAACGCCCCGTCGCACAGGCAGCTCTGGCTGAGGCCTCGGGCGTTGCCTCATGGAAGACGCTGCCGTCCTACATGATCTACGGCACGGATGATCGAAATATCCCCGCAGCCGTCATGGGCTTCATGGCCAAGCGCGCGCATGCCGTAAAAACCGTCGTCGTCGAGGGTGCTTCCCACGCCCTCATGGTCTCGCATCCCGACGAGGTCTCGTCTCTTATCGAGGATGCTGCTGCATCGGCCAGTCAGTAACTGGCTGAAAACGCCTGCGTCAACAGCGCAAAACAACACGCCCAACCAGGAGATTGGAAATGAAAATCGTCGTCATCGGCGGAACCGGGCTGATCGGTTCGAAGACTGTGGAACGACTACGGAAAAAGGGGCACGACGTGCTTGCGGCGTCGCCGAATTCCGGAGTGAACACCGTCACGGGAGAAGGAGTGGCGGCCGCCCTTGCCGGGGCGCAGGTCGTCGTCGATCTTGCGAACTCGCCGTCGTTCGAGGAAAAGGCCGCGCTGGAATTCTTCGCGGCGTCCGGGCGTAATCTTCTTGCAGCCGAAGCCGCCGCCGGCGTCCGTCATCACGTGGCATTGTCAGTCGTCGGCACCGACCGGCTGCAGGGCATGGGCTATTTCCGCGGCAAGTTGCTCCAGGAAAAACTGATCAAGGAATCCGGAATCCGATACACGATCGTCCACGCTACGCAATTCTTCGAATTCACAGCCGCCATCGCAAACACCGGCGCCGTCGGCGATACCATCCATATGTCACCGGCGTACTTCCAACCCATGGCGGCCGATGATGTCGCCGATGCAATGGCGGATGTCGCGCTTGCCACGCCGTTGAACGGCACGACCGAAATCGCCGGCCCGGAGCGCGTTCGCATGAGCGAACTCGTGGGTCGCTTTTTGAAGGCCACCAACGACCCCCGCAAAGTCGTCGCGGATCCTGGTGCTCTCTACTACGGTCAAGTGGCAATCGACGATCGAACGCTTGTTCCCGGCGAGAACGCGCGCATCGGCGCCGTGCATTTCGATGACTGGCTCAGCCGGTACACACCGCCGACATAAACAAACAAAGCTAACGCCGGTCTTGTGACCAATCGGATCGGCGTTCCCCAGCCATGCATATTCCAACAAGGAGACCAGACATGATCAAGACACTTCTATGCGCAGCGCTCATTGCCACTTCCGTCACCGCGGCGAGAGCCGATGACGCGGACGTAAAGCTTGTCTACGACCAGGCTCTTCCAAACGTGCCCGGCAAGAGCATGAAAGCGGTGCTCGTCGAGTACGCACCGGGCGGTACATCGCCGGCGCATACCCATCCCAAATCCGCGTTTATCTATGCGACGGTGCTGGAGGGGGCGATCCGAAGCCAGGTCAACGAAGGACCGGTGAAGACCTATCGTGCCGGCGAAAGTTTCTCGGAATTTCCCGGCGACCGTCATGCGGTCAGCGAAAACGCCAGCAAGACGGAACGCGCCCGCCTGCTTGCGATCTTCGTTGTCGATACCAACGAGAAGGACCTGACGACATACGCGAAATGAAATCGGGCTAGTCGTCGCGCGTAAAGGAAAGGTCACCGATATGGATGCGATCGCCAGGCGCACGCTTGCAGGGGTTTCGCTCCCCGACACGCCGATTGTTGGCCGAGCAATCGAATATGCTCGTCAGCGATGTGAACCCTACTTGTTCAATCACGTGGTCCGATCCTGGCTTTTCGCGGCGCGGTTCGGACAGATTCAGAATGTCGAGCACGACGCGGAAGTTGTCGCTGTCGGAACCTTGTTGCATGACATCACGCTCAATGAGCACTTTGCCGGGCCGCGCCGTTTCGAAGTGGAAGGCGCCGATCTGGCTCGAACCTTCGTCCGGGACGGCGGCTTCGACGAACGTCGCGCTCAACTGATCTGGGACAGCGTCGCCCTCAACTCGACACCGTCGATCGGCCTCTACAAGGAAGCCGAGGTGGCGCTGTGCACAGCCGGCATCTGCCTCGATGTCGTCGGCTTGCAATATAAGCTCATCCCTTCCACCGAAATGGCAAGGATCGTCAGCGAATTCCCACGGCTTGGAATGAAGCGGCGGATGACGCGATGCTTTTGTCAGATCGCGGATGTCAGTCGCGAAACTACCTACGACAACTTTGCCCGGGATTTCGGCGAACGCTTTGTCCCCGGCTACAGGGCTCCTTCGGCAGTCGATTCCGTGATGAACGCTCCCTTCCAGGAGTGAGGAAAACATCGAACCCCAACCTCCCGGCTGTGGCCGCGAGGCGCTTTCAGGAGGGCGTCATGCGCATTGACAGTCTGCATCCAATAACGTCGGCCCGCCTCTCAGTGATCGATGTCGACGCTCCGCTTCGCGGTGCCGCACTCTCGCTTTCCAAACCAGCAACAGGCCTGGTCGTCGTTTGCTACGGCAACGGGCAGGCGGCAGGTGTGCTGAGCAAGTCCGATATCATCCGCCATCTGGCCAATTCAGGGCCAACAGAAGCGCCCGTTGCTACGTTGATGAGCCGATCCATCGTCTCCTGCGGTCCCGACGACGACGTCCATTCAGTCTGGCAGACGATGGCCGCGCGAGGCCTTCAGAATGTGCCGGTACTTGGGGCGGACCAGAAGCCGATAGGCGTGCTTGATATCCGTGATGCAATGAAGGCGCTCTTCGATCAAGAGGAGCTCCAGGAGCAACTCTTGGCCAACTACATCGGCGGGATCGGCTACCAGTGATGCAGGAGCAAGGCACCGGGCCGGGCCACAGCAAGCCCACTCCGGGCGATGCCTTTGTTCCTCGTGCTCGTCAACATGATTGCTGGGCCCTGCGACGCGATAGCACGACATATACCGCGGTATTGCTCGCCCTCTTCCTCGACCCAATCGACCACAGATGCCCTTCATTTAAGCTTCTTCCAGCAACCAAGAGTCGACCGAGCAACCGGGGGAATGGAATGTCACGCCTAAAGGAAGATGTCTTCGACCGGCCTGCCGATGTTCCGCGAAGCGACCTACCCGTGCAGATATCGACCGCCGGCATCGTTCATGACCTTGGCAATCTCATCCAGGTCGCCTCATCGGCGTTGAACCACCTGGCCCGTGACCCGAACGTCTCGGCGGCTCCAGATCTTGGGCTTGTAATTGCCGGCGCCAAAACGGCCTTGGAACGAGCTGGCGGCCTTGTCAGGCAGACCATCGGCGTAGCCCGAGAAATCCATGCCGAAATTGAGCATGCGGATGTGGGCGCCTGCCTGGCTGAGGTCGAATCCGTCGTTCGAAGCGCTTGGGGTGCCAATTTGCGCCTCGAGATTCGGGTCGGCTCCGATCTGCCTCGGGTGAAGGGCGATCCGATTGGACTTCAAAATGCGGTTCTGAATCTTCTGTTCAATGCACGCGATGCAATGCCTGACGGCGGTCTCATCTCGATCGATGCCTCCTTGGCGCCCGAAAGTTCCACAGGTGGTCGGATAGATGTTCGTGTCGCCGACAATGGAATTGGAATGACCAGCGAAACTATGGTGCGCGCATTCGATCCTTTCTTCACCACGAAAGGTGGAGGCCTCGGCGGCGTTGGGCTGCCAATGGTGAAGCGCTTCGCCGAGGAGGCGGGGGGAAGTGTCTACATCGAAAGCGAGCTCGGGTCGGGCACCGCCGTGACGTTGCGGTTGCCCGCAATACGATAGAGGGCCAACGATCGACCAACCTGCCTCCGGCAACACCAATACGGACCAACCAGCGTACAATCGAGAGTTAAAGATGGATACGGAAGTCACCGAGAACACTCAACAGCATCGTTTCGAGTTGCCGATCGCCGATGAAGTGTTCGCTGCGGCCTATTACAGGATCGAGAGCGGGAGGATTGTTCTCATACACACCGAAGTCCCGTCGGAGTTTTCCGGACAGGGGATCGCAACGCGATTGGCTCAGGGTACGTTTGAGCTGCTGCGCAAAACCGGCCGCAAAGCGATCTTGAAATGTCCTTTCATGAGCCGGTTCTTCGCCAAACAGCCGGAATATGCCGATGTCGTCGACGGATAGGTACAGGCCGTTTGCGAAAAAAGGCATCATCTGAAATGAGCGACGAGTATGATTTGCAGAGGTTCGTCAGAGCGCAGGACGCTGTCTATGAAGACGCGGTAGGTATTCTGCGCCAAGGAATGATGTGCACTTCCTATATGGAGTTCATCTTCCCAAGGTTGGCTGTCAACCGAAGCAACGCTGCGCCTGCGCCATATGCGATCACATCGCTCGACGAAGCGAGCGCCTATCTCTCATCTCCGATACTGGGAGGTCGTTATCGGGAATGTATCGGGGCACTGCAACGGCTCTCCGGTTCAAGCGCTCACGCTGTCTTCGGTGATGTTGACGCGAAGAAATTACACGCCTCTCTGACGCTGTTTTCCGAAGCGAGCAACGACGAGTTCCTGCTCGAGACTATCTTTGACATGTGGTTCGACGGTTTGCTCGACGAGGACACGATGAACGAACTCAACCCGATGTCGTAGCGTCGCCAACGAGAGGCATTCTTGCGGGCGCTGGGGTGGGGAATGGCGGCAGCCAATCTGCGCACCGGTGAACTATCACTACCTCATTCCCACGCTCAGGTGTCGTCTGGCAGGGGTACGAATTCGTGCTCGCCTGGCACGCCGGGGAAGCGGCCTTCGCGCCAATCCATCTTCGCCTGCGCGATCCGTTCGGCAGAAGAGGAAACGAAGTTCCAGTAGATGTGACGTGGTTCTGAAAGCGGCTCGCCCCCAATCAGCATCAGTCTTGCCGCATGAAAGGCAGGCGCCTGGAGCACGATCTCGGTGCCGGGCGCCAGAGCTATCAAATCGGCCTCATGGAACGTTCCGTCCTGGCCGACAATCCCAACCTCGCCGGCGGCAACGTAGATCGCGCGCTCGACATGTTCGGGTTTCACCTGGTATCGCGCGCCGCTCGTCAGCACAATTTCGGCATAGACCGTGTCGGAGAAGGTCCTTACCGGCGAGACCAGGCCGTCGGATGCGCCAGCGATCAAAGTGAACTCGACCCCGTCGGCACAGATCCTCGGGATTTCGGCAGCGCCGTAATGCGCAAGGCTGGGCGCAATTTCTTCATATCGGGAGGGAAGGGCCATCCACGCCTGAGCGCCGAAGAGATTGCCCCCCGACGCTCGGACTTCTGGCGGCGTGCGCTCGGAATGGACGATGCCCGACCCGGCCGTCATCCAGTTGACCTCCCCGGGACGGATGGTCCGCACCTCGCCGAGATTGTCCCGGTGAACGATCTCTCCATCGATCAGGTAGGTCAAAGTCGCAACGCCGATATGCGGATGCGGTCGCATGTCGAAACCGCGACCCGCGTCGAATACAGCCGGACCAAAATGATCGAACAGGATGAAGGGCCCGATCATCAGGCGGTTCGAGGAGGGCAACAAACGCCGTACCTTCAAGCCGTCCGCGAACTCACGGACGCTCGGCTGGATGAGTGCCTCGATGCCAGCGATATCGCCTTGGCGGATGGTCATGGATGTTGATCCTTCTGTTTGACCTCTCGGCCAGGCGCTCCAGCATGCTTGAACGGAGCGGCGCGAAAGGCTGCCTGAATGGCTGTAAGGAGCGCGAACTTGGAGCTCGCGTGCTGGCGTCCTGGAATGCCGCTGTCGCCGAAGGCCGACACCCTCGTCGCCAGGATCGCGGCAAGATCTTCGGCTATTTCAGGCCTGTCGAGCAGCAGCGGCGCGATGCTTCTCTGGTCTATCTCATAAACCGCGACATGGGTCATTGCCCGCAATGTCGACTCCTCGCCGATCCCGGCGAGCAAGCCTGTCTCGCCGAAGAAGTCGCCCGGTGCGAGCCGACCGATTTCCAGGGGGTGAGCATCGTCCTGGCCACGTTGCCGGGCGATGACGCCGGTCCGAACAATCATGAGGGACGGCAGCATTTCTCCCTGCCTTGCGATGATTTCGCCCTTGCGGTAGCTGCGGACCGAGGTCGTCGCGGCAAGCGCCTCCTGCTCGGCATCCGTCAGCGCCGAGAAAATCGGTATGGACTTGATCAGTTCGATCGGGGTGAAGCTGTCAGAGGCTGCCTTATCGTCGGTTGGGCGGCTGGTCATGGCAATCGACGCCGAAAGCGGCTCAGCCAGCAGCATGCCGATTGACTTTGAATGGCGATAGATGAGATCGAAAACTTCGTTCCGAGCGCTAATTCGCTGGTCGAGACTTGCGACGCGAAACGAGAGCTCGATTTCGATTGCCGCAGCATCCAGGCTTCTGATGGCAACCGAAGGCGAAGGATCCTGGATGATCGAATTGCAACTCAGCAGGACGGAACGCATGGTATCAAGGATGATCGCCGGCATCTTCGTCGGTACCACTTTGATCGTCACGGCGAGTCCATGGCTCTCGTCTGGACCGCTGACATTCGTCACTCCCATCCTGGCGAGAAAACTGTTGGGCAGCGCGACGACATTGTGAGCTGGGGTAAGCAGGTTGGTCGACCGCCAATTGGTCTCGACAACGCGCCCTTCTGTTCCGTCGCTCAGGACAATCCAGTTTCCAAGCACGTAAGGGCGACCGAGGTTAAGCGCGATTCCTGAAAATACGTCGCCAAGCGTATTCTGGAGCGCCAGTCCCAGGATGACGGCAAATACCCCCGAGGTGGCGATCAACGTTCCGACTGGCACGGAGAAGACGAACGCCAGGATCGACAGCAGCGTTCCGGTGTAGACGATGCCGACCACGACGTCCTGCAGGAGACGTGCCTCGCGCGGCTTTCGCTCGAAGACAAGATAGATGCGAACAAATCCGATTAGCGCCCAGGCAAGGTGAACCCACCAGAGCAGCTTGACCGACCCGATCAGGATCGCTCCGCCGCTTGCCTCTTCGCCCCCCGCAGGTTCGTACGGGACAACGCGCAGGTCGAGAACGATAACCGACATGGCAAGGAAAAAGCCAAGCTGGACGATCAGCCTCGCATTGGCGAAACGTCTGGGGATGAGGGCCCAAACGACGATCCCGGCGAGGCCGATCAACACGATGTAGACCAGAGGCGAGTTCCACCAGTTCATGACGGATCCAGATCGAGCATATTCGCAATGTTCAGCGCCCTTCCGACGGATGTCGGATCTCCGGACCGGGCGCCCGCCGCTTGGCCTTGTTCTTTTCGAGGACCGCTTCGGTGATCGAATGCGGTAAAGGACGTGGTGTCTCGATCAGCCCAAGCAGCGGCATGACGATGATGAAGAATGCAAAGTAGTAAAGCGTCGCAAGCTGGGACATGACCACGTACGCGCCTTCCGCCGGCTGTGAGCCGAGCCAGCCGAGAAAGAGCGCGTCGGCCACGAATATCCAGAAGAACAGCCTGTACCAGGGCCGATAGACCGCCGAGCGCACCTTGGAGCTGTCGAGCCACGGCACCAGGAACAACACGGCGATTGAGCCGAACATCGCCAGCACGCCACCAAGTTTGGAATCGATCGGTCCGACATTGAAGGTGATGGCCCGCAGGATTGCGTAGAACGGCAGGAAGTACCATTCCGGCACGATATGCGCGGGCGTCTTCAGTGGGTTGGCCACCGTGTAGTTGTCCGGATGGCCAAGAAAGTTCGGCAGATAAAAGACGAAATAGGCAAAGAAAAACAAGAACACGATGATGCCGACCGCATCCTTGACGGTGGCGTAGGGCGTGAAGTCGACGACATCGGTTTTGGATTTCACCTCAACCCCCGTCGGATTGTTTTGGCCGACCACGTGAAGCGCCCAGATATGCAGGGTCACCACGCCTGCAAGCACGAATGGCAGCAGATAATGGAGTGCAAAGAAACGGTTCAGCGTCGGACTGCCGACAGCGAAGCCGCCGAGCAACAGCTGCTGGATCCAGTCGCCGACCAGCGGAATAGCACTGAAGAAACCGGTGATGACGGTGGCGCCCCAAAAACTCATCTGGCCCCAGGGCAGCACATAACCGATGAAGGCTGACGCCATCATCAACAGCAGATTGGTGCAGCCGAGCACCCATAGAAACTCGCGCGGCGCCTTGTACGAACCGTAATAGAGCCCGCGGCAGATGTGGAGGTAGACGGCGATGAAGAAGAACGATGCTCCGTTCGAATGCAGGGAGCGAAGCAGCCAGCCAGAATTTACATCGCGCGTGATCTTTTCGACCGAATTGAAAGCCAGCCCCGTGTCGGGAGCGTAATGCATCGCCAGCACGACACCTGTTATGATCTGCGACGCCAACATGACCGTGAGAATGCCGCCGAACGTATAGGCGTAATTCAGGTTGCGCGGGACGGGATAAACGATGAAGGAATCATGCACCAGCCGTGGCAACGGCAGGCGGGCGTCGAACCAGCGTTCGATGCCGGTTTTCGGCACATATGTCGAATGTTTGTCGCTCATGGTAACCTGCCTATGCTTCAGCCGATACGGATCTTGGTGTCGGAACTGAACTGGAACGCCGGCACCAACATGTTCTCCGGCGCTGGACCCTTACGGACGCGTCCTGCGCTATCGTATTGAGAACCGTGGCATGGGCAGAGCCACCCTCCGAAGTCGCCCTGCTGGCCAACCGGGATGCAGCCGCTATGCGTGCAGACCTGGACCATCACTATCCAGGCTTCCTTACCTGGCGCAGTGCGGTTTGCGTCGGTCGCCGGCGCGTCTGCGGGCAAATTGGCATTGCGGGCGATCGGATCCTTGAGCTCGGCGAGATTGACTGCCTCGCCGTCCTTCATCTCTTGCTCGGTGCGGTTGCGCACGACCACCGGCTTGCCGCGCCATTGCACGACCAGCGACATTCCCGGCGCAACTGAGGAGACGTCAACCTCGACGGCGGCCGGCGCTTCGGCGGGCAATGTGTGCTCGGCGCTGCTGGATTCGGGTTCGGAAAGGTCGGCCATGACGAGGACTCCTGGCGTTGGGAAAGCTGCTTCAGCGCGTCGGCGGCATCGAGCAAAGCCAGGACACGGCTGTGGCTTTTCGAATGCGTCGCGTCGGGTTGAAATATGCCGGCCGTGGTGGGACGTGAGCCATTGTGCCTAGGGCGCGTTCGTCCAATACTTTCGGTCATGATTTCCTGAGCGAAGGACTGGCCGGACTGTTGAGGAGACCATGGATGGTCGGCGGGTTTCTGAACTCTCCGTTTAGCGTTCCTCAGATCCGGCATTGTTCACGCCGCAATCACAGAACAATCGCTCAGCCCGATCATACCTCGGCATAGGCACGTCTGGCTGTCGGTGTGATGGCCGTCCCACCCCGGCAGATGCAAGTTTTGTGATGCAATCGTCTTGGAGGTTGCTGGCAAGGATAGCTAACGCGTGGCGCTATGCAGGCTTGCGCCCGGACAACAACAAAATCCGCGGAATGTCATCTGCGTTCGGAAAACAAAGGCACGCACGACGAAATTGACGACGGTTAGCGCTGCGGCGATGGCAGTTGCCGACGCGGGTTTGGGCGCACCTGCGCTGGCTGTACCTTGGCACCAGATTCAATCGGAGTTGAGAAAAATTGGGTCGTGTACGCGTGAAAGCTCATGTTGTTTCGGGGGCCGCCGTCCGCAGATAGCGCATCGTCGTGCGAGCGCTCTCAGATTTGGAGACTCGATATGAAAATTGTAGTCATCGGTGGCTCACATTACATCAGAGCGAGCACTGTCAAAAAATTACAACGCAAGGGCCACGAGGTTGAAGCGGCATCCTCGCCCCGCGGTGCCAATACTTACATTACAGACTATCGCGATGCTGGCTACGCTGGCCAACATCTGAGGCGCCGCCTCGTGTATTTGGGGTCGCTGATTCATGAACTGTGGCGCCAGGGACGCGCGTGGCGCAACAAACTTAACGCTCACTTCTAGAGTCGTGCACCCGAGTCGGTATCAATCCCAAGCGGATAGAGGCATTAGCCCTCAGTTGCTCATAATGATCTGATCGGCAGTATCTGGTTTCGCTGCAAGTCCTCGCTGCCGTTGTCGCTCCATAGCGGCAGGGAAATCGCGTTCCCGAGCGCAATGTCTTCGACCAAGCTGCCGATCAGCTCTCGGCCCCAAGGCTGCCGGACCGCAATGCGCGCCCATTCCGTCATTCGTGCCAAATTCTTTGCTGCTAAAAGCCGCCATTCGGTCATATGGCCGGCGACTTCGCCGGCGACCACGCTGGCGGTCGCGGTCGAACGGGAAGCAGCTGTTCGGCTGCAGCAGAGCGAATGACCGCATTCGGCCGGAAGCGACACCGATACCTAGATTCCGGGCAGGACTGGGCACCCACCTCAAACTTCCTAGCACTCCCTATTTGCTGTTTTGTAGCCTAGAGTGGGCTCAAGATGTCCGACGGAGAGCGGCAGTGGTTGTGGACCGCGTTCAGAGAAGAATGGCTGCCATCCTTGCAGCCGACGTGGTCGGCTATAGCCGGCTTATGGGCAAGGATGAGGAGGCTACGCTTGCGGCGCTGAAGGCCCACCGTGAGATCATCGACGGGCTGATTGCTGAGCACGGTGGCCGAATTTTCGGGAGCGCCGGCGACAGCGTCATCGCCGAGTTCGCGAGCCCAGTGGAAGCGGTGCGGAGCGCCACCGGGATCCAGTTGGCAATCCACCACCGAAACTCGGGCTTGCCCGAGCGGGAACGCATGCTGTTTCGCATAGGTATCAATCTCGGGGACGTCGTTGCCGACGGCGACAATCTGATGGGCGACGGCGTGAACGTCGCCGCACGCCTGGAGGCGCTCGCGCCGCCAGGGGGTATCTATGTCTCCGAGCCAATTCATACGCATGTCCGCGACCGGCTCTCGCTCGATTTTCTCGACATGGGCGAGCACAGGGTAAAGAACATAGCCCGCCCGGTACGAGCCTATCGCGTTCCGCTCGCCTCTGAGGATCAGGCCAGGTCGCCATTCCGCGGACTGGACGTCTTTGATTTCGACCATGCTGATATCTTCTTCGGTCGTGCGCGTCCGATTGCCACCTGTGTCGAGAGGGTGGAACAGCTAGTCGCGAGTGGCAGAGCGTTCCTTCTAATCTATGGCATGAGCGGCTCGGGCAAATCCTCCCTGCTTCGCGCTGGACTGCTTCCCGCCATCTTGCGGCCGGGCGCGACCTCCGGGATCGTGCTTTGGCGCCGCTGCCTCATCCGGCCGTCGGAGGGATCTGACACGATCGCATCTTTGGCCGCCGGACTCCTTCAAGAAAGTGCCCTGCCAGAGCTCGCGAACGAGAGAACAGCCGCCGAGCTGGCGGAGCTCATTCGCGGCGCGCCCGACCGAGTTCCGGCGCTGATCCGCGCCGCGCTTGCCAAAGCCGCCACTGCTGCGAACGTCTCCGCCGCGCAAGCACGCTTGGTCGTCGCTGTAGACCAGATGGAGGAGTTGTTCACTACACAAACGGGGCCGGCGCGCGAGGCATTCGTTCGGCTGCTCGCTTCGCTCGCCACTAGTGGCCTTGTATGGGTGATCGCGACAATTCGGGCTGACTTCTTTCACCGCTGCGGCGAAGTTGCGGGCTTTTCGGCCCTCAAGGACGGCTTGGGCAGTTACGAGCTACTGCCGCCGACCGGTGCGGAGATAGCGCAGATCATCCGCGAGCCAGCGCGAGCTGCGGGTCTTCGCTTCGAGGAGACAGCCGATCAAGGCCGTCTCGATGATGTGCTCCAGGCAGCTGCGGGGGCCGATCCGGAATCGCTGCCGCTTCTCGAGTTCGTGCTCGATGCGCTGCACGATGCTTGTCGGGATCGGCGGATCCTCACTTTTGCCGCCTATCGTGCGCTGGGTGGCCTCGAAGGTGCGATCGCTCGGCGCGCCGACGAAGTGGCCGATGCACTTCCGGCACATGTGCAGGACACGCTGCCGGCGGTTCTCAGATCTCTGACCACAGTGCGCCTCGGCGACGAGTCAATAGCTGCGGTCCCGGCTCTGGCAACCGACGTCGCGGGCACGCCCGCCCAAGCGGAGCTGGTCGACGCATTGATCGCCGCCCGGCTGCTGGTCAGCGACGAGGATGCGGAGGGACGTGCTGTCGTTCGCGTCGCACACGAGTCCCTATTGACCCGCTGGCCGAGGGCACTGAACCTCGTCAATGCCAATAGGGAGTTCCTTGAAACCCGCGCCCGCGTCCAGACGGATGGCCGGCGATGGCATTCCGACAAGAGGAACCCGGATCTTTTGCTCCCTGCGGGCAAGCGGCTCGTCGAGGCAGAGGAACTGCTTTTGTCGAGGCGAGATGAAATCGACGGCCCTACCGCGGACTATATTCAGGCGTCCTCGCTCGCGGTTAGGGAGAACGTCGAAAGAGAGCAGAACGCAGAACGAGCGCGAATGGAGACCGAAGCTGCTGCTGCGACACTGCTTGCCCGCCGAACACGCTACGCGGCGGTCGCTGCAATTCTACTCGCGGCAATCGCAGGCGTCGGTGCTGTCGCAGGGTTCCTCGGACAGCGCGAGGCGGAGCGGCAAGCCGTCGAGGCAAAAAACAGCGCGGACCAGGCGAGAACCGCAGAGGGGCAGGCGCTGGAGGCGCGGCAGAAGGCCATCGAGGCACGTGACGAGGCGCTCCGCAGTCAGTCCCTTGCTCTGGCATTTCTCTCGCAGCAGACCGCGGCGAGCGGCGATACCGAGGCCGCCATCCTTCTTGCACTGGAGGCGTTGCGGCCGAAAGACACTCCACCCGGACAACGTCTGGTCGAAGCCGAGGCTGCTCTCTACAATGCTCTGCTGGCGCACCGCCAACTCAGGACTTTTCGCCATGATGCTGGTGCAACCTGGGTGGCCTTCAGCCCAAAGGGCGATCGCATTGTTACGGCATCCTACGACAAGACCGCTCGTATCTGGAACGTGTCGGACGGGTCGGCAATAGCCGTCTTGAAAGGGCATGGAGGGGCCCTCGAAAGAGCTTCTTTTAGCCCCGATGGCAACCGCGTTGTTACTGCCGCTCGTGACAACACGGTGCGCATATGGGATGCCAAGTCGGGAGCGCAGCTTTTTGTTGTTCAGCAGCCCGGTGGCTTTCCAACTGCCAAGTTCAGCCCAGACGGCACGCGAGTGCTCACTGCATCTGACGACAACAACCATGCCATGTCGATCTGGGATGCTAGAAACGGTGCGAATATCCTGACCTTGAAGGGTGGTGGAACGTCGTTCGCGGACTTCAGTCCCGATGGGCACAGCTTCGCGGCCGGACAAGGCAATAGTCGCACTGTTGGGATCTGGATTACCGAGACCGGAGAGCAGATCAAAAACTGGCGAATTCCAAACTGGCCAGATGAGGTCGTTTTTAGTCCTGACGGAAACAGGCTCCTCGTAACTTCGTGGTTGCCTTATACGTACGCTGAAACTTCAGGCCTTTGGGACGTATCGAAAGGCACCGAGATTGCTGCTCTCGGCGGTCACAAGAGCGACACCCACAGCGGGACCTTCAGCCACGACGGCCGCCTCGCCACGACGGTATCGATCGATGGCACCGCACGGCTCTGGGATGGCGTAACCGGGAAGTTGCGCAATGTGCTTGGAGAAGAGACACCTGGGCTAAGATTGACGGATGTTACGCCGCACACGAATGATCAGGAAGTGAACAGCGCATTCAGTCATGACGACAAGCTCCTGGCTACCGCATCAATGGACGGTGGGGTGCGTGTTTGGGACGTGGAAAACGGTTCGTTTCTTACTTCTTTGAGCGGCCACCATGCCTTGGTAGAGCATGTTGAGTTTAGCCCCGTCGACAACACCTTACTTACGGCGTCGCACGATGGTACGGCTCGGCTCTGGGACATCGATGGGATTCTCACAAATGAGTTGCTTCACAAGTATCCGCCCAACTTTGCTGTGTTCAGTCCCGACAACATACACTTTGTTACCGGAGGCGGAGACAGCCTCGCTCATCTGTGGGATGTCGCCGGCGCCCATGAGACGGCTGAGCTTGAAACGCATGAGCCGCTTCAGGCGGCGGCGTTCAGTCCGGATGGCCAACGCCTCGCCACTGCGACCCTCAGCGGCGAGATTCTGATTTGGGACGTTGAAAGCGGGCGGCAACTCAGGCGGCTCGAAATGGGACGCGCCGCGGTCGTGAGTGTTCAGTTCAGCCCCGATGGAAAGCTCGTTGAATGCGCATCGCTTGCAGGGGTGGCACAGCTGTGGGGCAGCGATGGCGAGACGGTCACCCTCAAAACGAGTGCCACTTTAACGAATGCTGTCTTTAGCCCTGATGGGCGGCTCGTTCTCACAGCGACTAGCGACAATATCGTGCATCTGTTGCGGACCGATGGGACCGAGGTTCGCACTTTCGTGGGGCATCGGAACGGCATTACCAGTGCCGCCTTCAGTCAGAATGGTTTGCTCGTCGCAACCGGTTCGCTGGACCACACCGCGCGCATTTGGTCGGTTAAGGACGGAAGTACTGTCCAGATGCTGCAGGGGCATGACGAGCCCCTGACTGATGTGGCTTTCAGCCCTGACGGTCAGTCGTTGTTGACTGCCTCGCGTGACAGCACCGCCCGCATCTGGAACGTTGCTGATGGAACCAGAAAGGCAGTCCTCAAAGGCCACCGAGGCGCCGTAGAGAGCGCGCGATTCAGTCCCAACGGCATCTATATCGTTACGACATCATCGCAGGATCGGACTGTCAGGCTTTGGGCTACAGCGTCTGGCCGTGAGATAGCAACGATTTCCGAGCCCCAGGATAAGCTCAATCGACCGAAGGTGACCCGCGCCACGATGAATTCGAAGGGCACGGCGATCGCCGTCGTTTCAGGCGATGAAAGGGTGCGCATAATCCGAACGTTTCCGACATCCAACGATCTCATCGACTATGCAAAAACCGTCGTGCCGCGCCAGCTCACACCATGCGAGCGCCGGCGCTTCTTCTTGCCCGTCGGGAGCGACGTTCCCGACTGCCAAGGATAGCGACAAACACGGCCACGCTCAGGCCGGCGCGCGTGTTCCCAGACGACCAGCGCAGGCCGTGTCGGATCTGGTCATCAGCCATGGCCAGAACCATCTGATCGGATCTCCTTCAGACTTGTTCGCATCAAGAGAGAGTTACCAAGATGCGCAACCCGCTGAAAGGTACACGGCATATCGAACTTGGAACGCAGGCGTCCCAAGGATCTCGCCAAGCTGCCGGAAATCAAGCGGATCAGCATCGACGATCCACTTTTTGGCGGCTGGACGAAGGCGCAGGGGCTGCTCTACGGCGTACTCCTGTGCAACGCGCGTGCCATGGGCGAGTTCGGCGCGGTGTCGGTCGTGTCGGGCCACATACGCGGCCTGACCAACACCATGCCGCTGCATGTCGAAATCCTCTATAACGAGTACAACGCTGTCGGCGCCTTTGCCGTCGCTTCATTGCTTGCGGGCCTGGCGCTCGTCACGCTGGTCTTGAAAACACTTCTCGAGATGCGCTACGGCGCCGAGATCGCCGCGACGCGCGGGCACTGAATGCATGTCGCCCAAAAGTGGGAATCCGGTTTTGGGGTAACGACACCATGAAACAAAGATTTTGATGTCGCCCAAAAGTGTGTAGCGGTTTTGGGATAACGACATACATCGACCAAATAGGGATTTGCATGGAGGTTCGCGTTGTCAACGTGCGCAAGGAGTTTGAGCGGTTTCCGGCGCTTCATGACGTGTCGCTCGACATCAAGTCGGGCGAGTTGATCGCGTTGCTGGGGCCGTCCGGTTCCGGCAAGACGACGCTGCTCAGGCTGATCGCCGGGCTGGAGCGGCCGACGCGGGGCAATATCTTCTTCGGCGACGAGGACGCCTCGCACAAGTCGATCCAAGAGCGCAATGTCGGCTTCGTCTTCCAGCACTATGCGCTGTTCCGGCATATGACGGTGGCTGACAATATCGGCTTCGGCCTGAAGGTCCGGCACGGGTCGTCGCGCCCGCCGGCGCAGGAAATCCGCCGCCGCGCCTCAGAGCTGCTCGACCTCGTCCAGCTTTCCGGGCTCGAAAAGCGCTATCCGGCGCAGCTCTCCGGCGGCCAGCGCCAGCGCGTGGCACTGGCGCGCGCCATGGCCATCGAACCTAAGGTGCTGCTGCTCGACGAGCCGTTCGGTGCGCTTGACGCGCAGGTGCGCCGGGAATTGCGCCGCTGGCTTCGTGAGATCCACGACGCCACCGGCCACACCACCGTCTTCGTCACCCACGACCAGGAAGAGGCGCTGGAGCTTGCCGACCGCGTTGTGGTGATGAGCCAGGGCCGCATCGAGCAGGTCGGCACTGCCGACGACATCTATGACGCGCCCAACTCGCCCTTCGTCTACGGCTTCATCGGTGAATCGAGCTCGCTTCCGGTCAAGGTTGAGAATGGGGAGATCTGGCTCGCCGACCGTCCGATCGGGCTTGCCGCGCCGCCCAACGAGCCCTCGGGCGAAGCGACGCTTTACTTCCGCCCGCACCATGTCGAATTGCTGGATGGCTGCAGCGGCTGCATCGCCGGCACGGTCGCCGCCAGCCGCCGCGTCGCCGGCACGCGCCGCGTCGAACTCGAGATCGGTGGCGAGCGCCAGCGGGTCGAAATCGAATTGCCTGTCGATCATCCCGCGGCGCAGAAAAGCCGGGTGGCGTTCCGTCCCGGCCGCTGGAAGCTTTTTCCGGCCTCTTAGCTACAAGGCGGTTGCCAACCCGTGTTGGAGCGACATTGGCTACTTTTCAACGCACCTTAGCGAGAGCACCAGGGTCAGCAGATTTTTCGGGGAAGCTGCAAAGCCGTAGTGCCCGTAGAAGGCTTTCGCTTCATCCGATATGGCATGAACAAAAATGCCGCGAATCCCGAGGATCGTTGCGGCGTGACCGGTGCGCAGGACGGCGTCTTGCAACCGCGCGGCCCCTAGCCCCTTGCCTTGCCAGCTTGTGTCCATTCGAATGTCGCGCGGTCGACGTCGAGCACCTGATGGAGAAGTTCTGCACGGCCTTGCCTTCCAAGGTGGCTTTGGTCACCGCGATCATGGTTCCGGGTGGAAACTTGCCGCCCCTGAAAGGGGAGCAGGAAAATCTATGGGGCGATCTACGCGGCATCGGCATGAACTGGCGGATTGTCCTCGTTCGCCGCGCAGCCGGGATATCACTCATCGAACAGATCGCGGAGAGTGCCGTCGAGCGTTCGCGTACGGATTTGCAGCAGCATGTGCGCCATGCCGCGACCATTGCATCTGCTGCTTCTTGTAAGCGCTTGGCGATGACGACGTTGACGGCAGACTCCACGAACGACGTCGCGATCCGCTCGTGGTTGCGGTAGCGCTCGCCGCAGTTCGGGATCGCGTGCGCGTTGGGATGTAGGTGGCGAATTCCTCGGCCGTTTTGATGAACGCCTTCAGCTTTGGGTGGGCGCAGTCCTCTTCGGTCTCGGACAGTTCGTCGACCAGGGCCTCGCCCCACAATAGTCCGGCGCGAAAATTGCCGTGCCACAGGGACCGTTTGATCCGCAGAAGATCGCGGGCGATCCGCTCGCCGTCATCCCGGCCATGATGGGTCAGGCCTTTGGCGAATTGGCCAAGGACGGTCAGGCGCTGGCGCACGGTGCTCACCACCAGGGACATGGTCAAAGCATTGGCGATGGCAAAGGAGAACGGCGATAAGGTGCGGGTCGAGACAATCACGCCGAAGCTGAAGCGGCGTAAGTTGGCTGGCGCCGTTGCCTGAATTGGCGCCAGCCAGACGGTCCAAACTAGGGTTCCGCCGCACGAAGATATAGCTGATTCTTTGCGTTGCATCATCGTCGCTTTGGGGGGCAACCACCGGCTAGCCCGCCAGGGCAAGACCTGCCGCAATGGCGATGCCAATGGCGAATCCGGTGGCGAGCTTTCCGGCCAAGTCCATAGCGGTGGCGGCAGCCGTGCGGCGCCAGTCACTAGGAGGGCGGCCCAGAGCCGTGGAAAGATCATCAAAGATGCGTTCGTGTTTCATGGAAATCCCCGCTCTCAATCAGATGCACTTATCGATTCTACAGAAGAACAGTGGAGTCCATATGCAGATCAAAATAGGCGTTTTCGCATATATACACTTGGCGTTTTGGGCCGAAAACGTTTTACCTGATTAGGCGAAAGCGCCTCATCGACTTCAGAACGTGAAAATAAAAGTTTTGATATACTTTCATGCGCGTCGATTCTCGGCCATGTTTCTGTCGGGGAAGGGGTTTCCTGAAAAAAGGTCGGAAGCGGCGGTGGACGAAGATCATCTTCTTGGCCGAGGTGGCGGAGCCATGTCCACGGCAACAGCCCAATAGCACGCCGACGACTCCCAGGTCGTCTCTCGCCCCCGGCTTTCCGGGGCCTATCCGGTGCTGGCCCGAGAGGCCACAACTGGGAGAGACTGAAATGAACGCTCATGCAAACGTCACCGAACTGCCAACCCAAGCCTGGCAATTCGAATTAGGGCAGATTGTTTCTCACAAGCACCACCCGCACCTATCGATGGTGCTGCTCAGAACCGTCACTGGCCGCGGACGTGAAGTGTACGGCATTCGTCGCCTGCGAGACGATTGGGACATTATGATTATGGGCGACGCGTTGGTTCTGGTGGCCTACGAGGAAGTTGAGGCCCTGGCGCTGGCCGAGGAAAAGCGCTGGAACGCCTGACCCCAGCCCACCGCCAGACAGAACCCCGCTTCGGCGGGCTTTTGTTGGGGCGTTGGAAAAACCCGCTGCCAGGGAGGTGGCAGCGGGCTTTAAGCTCGCCGTGGGGAAGGGGGTGAGCTTGGTACCGCCATCGCTTGGGAGGGGTAGATGGCCGACAGCTAATAAATACCCATAGCCAAGCCGCGCCTCACTTGTGCGAGGGTGTTACTAGCCTAATCGAAGGCACTATCGGGGCACACGATGGTTTAGCCGCCCCGCTTAGCGCTGGGTAGAGCGCGACAGCCCGCTTTCGCTATTTACTGAAATTCTGTTGACCCGTTGCCAAACTCCGCGCGGCATCCTCAATTGCTGCCCGGTCATTGCCAAGCCGATCGATCAGGTCTTGTGCTTGTTCGGCCGTTATACCGGTGCGCATTGCCAACGCGTCAACGGTCAGCACGTCTGAACTGGGCGCTTCGCCACGCTTCGGCTTCTTGGCTCTTCTCGACAACACCGTCGCTCCGACAGAGCTTGGTTCGGTGACCGCCTGGCCGACCTGCAATTGCTCCTCGCGATCAATCTCTTGCGCGGCTGTGTGCCAATGTCTGTCTTGGTCGCCCTGCAGCCGTCCTTCGCGTTCCCAGATTTCATAGGCTCGTTGCTGAATTTTTTGGTGCCGATCGTCGCCCATCGTGATTTCTCCGTGCGGGTTACCCCTAAACGCGGGGTGCTTCGGAATGATCCGGCGCGGAATAGAGATTTTGGTGTGGCGGCGAATTAGGAACTGATCCGACATCGCCGTTGAGGGACAAACGACGCTTCGCCGCCACCATCTTCAACCCTCGCGCGGGCGGTAGGTTCCGTGGCTGCGGAATGAGCCTGCCTTGCTGGTCAAGGGCTTTTTTGTTGCGGGCCATTCAATAAAAAAGCCCGCTGCCGGGAGGAGGTGGCAGCGGGCTCGATCTCGAAGACGGTGCGGGAGGAGGTGCACCGCTTTCGGGTTGTCGGGTCTCATCTGGGAGGAGTAGACGGCCGACTGTTTAAGGTTATGGCAAATCAAAAATTGTGCAATGCACAAAAGGTTTATCGCACTGCAAAGTGTGCGAGACTCAATCTGCGTAAGGCGGATAGGTTCCGAGCGCGACACGTCGGACGATGGGAATGGAAACGCGCGTCGAAAGGAGAAGAAGCGGGGAAGGCCGTCTGCGTCTTCTACAAGCCCAACGAAAACAATGCACTAGACAAACATATTGGCTCCCCGGGCCGGACAAATTTGATAAATCGAACCGGGGCCAAAAGTTCCAGATAAGCATTGCTTTTCAGTCCCTTATGAGGACCGCTTCCCAAAGCAACGACCGCCTTGATGTATCTCAAGGGGTAGCAGCGGTGTATCTCTCAGTCAGCGTTGACGAGCGCTGCGACGACATTATGGCTCGTCAGAGGCTATGCCTCGACGTTTGGGTCCGACGCGTCGTATTTAATCGCAAATCCCGCATCGGTCGCGCTTCGCGCAATGAGATCGCCAAGTTGCCAGTCCGTGAGTTCGCACAGCGGCAGCATTCTCCTCACGGTGTGGCTGACCTCAGAAATCGAAATGCTCGGGCTACCAATGTTGTCGATGAGGTAACAGACAATCGCCTGGCGAACGTCTGAGAAGGTGGGCGTCTGCGTGAGCGCAGACATATATGGCCTACGAATGGAGCCGTGGTTCTACACCCTCGGCCGTTTTTGCATCGAAGGCGACGGGCACACCGTGAGTGATGCATGCCTCAGCCAGCAGCTCTTCCAATTCGAGATCGGTGGCCTTGCACGCCGGCATGAGTGTTCGGATGGCGCGAATTGCCAGTGCGATGGACAGGAAGTGAGCCTTGCCTCTTGAAAGGACATAGGCTTCAGCGGCTCTTTCAACCGTGACGGTGTGAAAACTGCTGGTCATCGAGAATACCTCCCTGAAACCCTCAACACGATTTACGGCAGCAATTCCGTAGCCCGCAAGGGTTTGTCCGATTCCGGACAGTTAGGCGGAGGCTAGGCCGAAGTGACTTTGCTCCTCCTCGCCGTAAGCACCATGTGTGAGCTGTATCATTCCAATGCGGTCGATAATCGTGATCTCGCCGCGCCTGGCGTGAACCAGCCCCCGATATTCGAGCATTTGGAGCGCGGTGGTAACGCCGGGACGCCGGGCACCAAGCATTGTCGCCAGAAATTCATGCGTCAGGTAGATCTTGT
>NZ_JAMYSC010000009.1:0-168525 GCF_040321755.1 Mesorhizobium sp. M0276
GCGCCATCGCCATCGCCTTGATGACCATGTCGTTGACCGACAGCTTGTAGGCGGGCGCGTCGCCCTTGTCGGTTTTCTTCACCGGGGCTGCCGCATTGATCTGCGTACGCAGCGCCAGCAGCGCATCGAGTTCGCAGTCGAGCGTCAGGTAGAAATGCGGGATGGTGGTCTTGGCCTCGACCAAGCGGCGGGCGATGGTCTTGCGCATGTTGTCATGCGGGACGAGTTCGTAGGAGCCCTGCTCGAACAGGCGCAGAACGTCCCCCTTGAGGGGAGGGTGGCCGGCCGCAGGCCGGTCGGGTGGGGTCGGCTCGACTGGGCTCGGCGCAAAGGAGGTGCCTTCTGAGGCGACCCCCTCCGTCCGCTTCGCGGACACCTCCCCCTCGAGGGGGGAGGAAAGTGCTGCGTCGATATCTGCCTTGACGACGCGACCGTATGGGCCTGTGCCGGATATGCCGGAGAGGTTCAGGCCTGCCTCGCGAGCCAAGCGCCGTGCCAAAGGTGTCGCGCGGGTTCCCCCCTCCCCCTTGAGGGGAGGGTGGCCGGCCAAAGGCCGGTCGGGTGGGGTCATCTCGGCAGTGCTCGGCGCCGAGACGGTGCCTCCTGAGGCAACCCCCTCTGTCGACTTCGTCGACATCTCCCCCTCAAGGGGGGAGATTGGCGCATAGCTTTCATCTTCGGCATAGATCCAGGCAACAGCCGCGCCGACCGCAATATCGACACCCTCCTTGCCGGTGACATCGCGCAGGACGCCGCTCGCCGGCGCGTCGATCTCCATCGCCGCCTTGTCGGTTTCGATCTCGAACAGCACATCGCCCTTCTTGACGCGCGCGCCTTCCTCGGCGAACCAGCGCGAGATCTGTCCGGTCGCCATGTCCATGTCGACCTTGGGAAGAATGACTTCGGTCGGCATCGACTAGCGAACCCCCTTCACGAGGTCGCGCGCGGCGGTGATGATGTCGGGAACCTGCGGCACTGTGGCCTTTTCCAACTCCGGATTGTAGGGGATCGGCGTCTCGGCGCCGCCCAGCCGCACGATCGGCGCGTCGAGGTAGTCGAACGCCTCGCTTTCGGCGATCATGGCGCTGACCTCGGCGCCGATGCCCAGCGTCTTGACCGCTTCGTAGACGCACATCAGCCGCGACGTCTTCTTGACGCTGTCGATGACGGTCTGCTTGTCCATCGGCCGGATGGTTCGCAGATCGACAACCTCGACGTCGACGCCTTCGGCTTCCAACACGGCGGCTGCGTCGAGCGCCTTTTGCACCATGACAGAGGTGGCGACGATGGTGAGATCCCGGCCCTCCCGACGGATATCGGCTTTGCCGATCGGCACGGTGTAATAGCCTTCAGGCACCGGCCCCTTCATCTTGTAGAGCAGCTTGTGCTCAAAGATCATCACCGGATCGGGATCCGCGACAGCCGCCAGCAGCATGCCTTTAGCATCGTAGGGCGTTGCCGGCTGGATGACTTTCAGGCCCGGCACATGGCCGAGCCAGGCTTCGAGGCTCTGGCTGTGCTGGGCCGCCGCGCCGGTACCGGAGCCGGCGGGAAAGCGCATCACCACCGGCACCGAGACCTCGCCGCCCAGCATGAAGCGCATCTTGGCCGCCTGGTTGACGATCTGCTCCATGGCCAGTGTGGCGAAATCGGAAAACTGGAATTCGAAGATCGGTCGCATACCGGTGAGGGCGGCACCGACGGCAACGCCCGCACCTCCCAGTTCCGAGATCGGCGTGTCGATCACCCGGTCAACGCCGTAACGCTCGACCAGATCGCCGGTGACCTGGAAAGCGCCGCCATAGACGCCGATATCCTCGCCCATCAGGAAGACGCGTTCGTCCATGTCCATGGCGATCGCCATGGCCTCCTGTATCGCCTGGGCGTAGCTCAGTTCGCGCACCATCGCGTCCATCACGCCTGCTCCGTGTAGACATAATTCCCGGTGTCGCGAACGTCAGGCGACGGGCTCGCCTTGGCGAACTCGATGCCGTCGGCGATCTCCTGCGCCACCGCGCCACGGATTGCCTCGATACCCTTGTCGTCGATGAAGCCGAATTCCCTGAGCTCGCTCTCGAACAGCGTGATCGGATCTCGGTTCGACATCCAGTCCTCGATCTCCTCCTTGGTGCGATAGCGGTTGCGGTCGCTCTTGGAATGGCCGCGATGGCGATAGGTCTTGGATTCGATCAGCGTCGGCCCCTCGCCCGCGCGGGCTCGGGCGACGGCCTGATGAGACGCCTCGGCGACCTCGGAGAAAATGTTGCCATCGACGATGACGCCCGGCATCGAATAGGCGGCGGCGCGCTCGGCGATGTTCTTGACGGCGGTCGAGCGGGCCGTCGATGTCGACATGCCGTAGCCATTGTTCTCGCAGACGAAGATGACCGGCAGCTTCCAAATCGCCGCCATGTTCAGCGCCTCGTGGAAGGCGCCTTCATTGTTGGCACCGTCGCCGAAGAAGGAGACCACGACCTTGCCGGTCTTCATCATCTTGGAGGAAAGCCCGGCCCCGACGGCGATCGGAATGCCGCCGCCGACGATGCCGTTGGCGCCGAGATTGCCCTTGGCGACGTCGGCAATGTGCATCGAGCCACCGCGTCCCTTGCAGTAGCCTGATGTCTTGCCGAAAAACTCGGCGAACATGCGCTTGACCTCGGCGCCCTTGGCGATGCAGTGGCCGTGGCCGCGATGTGTCGAGGTGATCTGATCATCCTCGGCGAGCGGCATGCAGATGCCCATGGCGCTGGCTTCCTGGCCGATCGACAGATGCATGGTGCCGTGGATGAGGCCGCGCGTGTAGCACTCCTCCGCCCCCTCTTCGAAGCGGCGGATGAGGTACATCTTGTGGAGCACCTGCCTGAGTTGCTCGGCGCTGTACTGGCGATAGACGAAAGGCAGGTTGGCGCGACTGTCGGCGACGGCTTTGCTGGCTCCGGCCATGATCACGCCTCCACGGACCCGTAGACGAGCTTGTCCTGGCGGGCGCGCAGTTCGGCGATCTTGGAGCCCGCTGCGGGAGCGGCATTGGCATAGGTGATGAGCTCGCCCTTCCTGATCGACGCGGTGACCGAGCCGCCCTGCAGCAGGCCGCAGGGAATGGCCTTGGCAGCGCGCGCATCCGGCGTCGTCATGATCCAGGCGCGATAGCAATATTCGCCAATCGCGTCGAGTTTCTCCCCGGGCTTCATATCTTTCTTGGCCACCGCGCAGACCTCGGCCACGGGCTTCGCCAGCGGCACCATGTCGGCCTTGCCGTAGAGCACGACGCGGGCGCAGGTCAGCGGCACCTCGAGTGAGGTCAGATGATAGGGACGGTGGAACGTGAAGTACGGGCCTTTGCCCATCTTCAGATCTTCCATGCGCTCGGAGATTCGCGGATGCGACATGTCGGCGACGACGAAGACGCCGGGCGCAACGCCTTTGCCGATCGAATAGTCCACGACACCGACCTTCGACAGCACGCCGCCATCCTTCTGGGGCACCAGGACCTTGGACAATTCGCCAAGCGTGGCAGTCGGGCCATGCATGCCTGGCTTGTCAGGCACCAGCCCCGTGGCATTGGCGATCGCCGCCATCTCGACCATGGTCTTCGAGCCGTCGACGAATTCGACCAGCATGCGGACATTCATGTGCCGGCGCCTGGCCTCTTCCTCATAGTCCGGGGGGATCGCATCGATGTTAAGCGGATTGTTCTTGCCCTTGCCGGCGGCAACAATCGGGTGCCCCATGGCCGAGACGAACTCGATCAGTTCCATACAGGAGGACGGCTCGTCGCCGGCACCCAGAGAATAGGTGACGCCAAGCCGGTCGGCCTCGCTCTTCAGATAGGCGCCGATGGTGACGTCGGCCTCTACATTCATCATCACCAGATGCTTGCCATGCTCCATGGCGCGCAGTCCGATCTCGGCGCCGACGGCGGGAACCCCGGTAGCGTCTATGACGACGTCGATGAGATCATTGTTGATGACAAGGCTGGCATCGCTGGTGACCGCCACCTTGCCGGCCTCCATTGCCGCCGTCATCGCCGAAGCGTTCGACACTTCGCGCGAATGCCCGGTTTCCTGGAAGGCGATATCCACCGCCTTGGTGGCGGCGGGCAGGTTCAGTTCGGAAATGGCGCCGATCTCGATGCCCGACATATGGGCGACGCGGGTGACGATGTCGGTTCCCATCTCGCCGGAGCCGATCAAGCCGATCCGGATAGGCTTGCCGGTCTTGGCGCGTTCCTCGAGATCGCGGGCAAGACCCGTCAGCGAAACATTGGAAGCCATACCGCTTTCCTCCCATAATGCAGGCTCGTTCAATTGCCTGACGGGTATTGAACATATGTATTTGTGTCAAGACTAATGTCCAAAATTGCCGGCTTTTAGGTCACTTCCCGGCAATCCCCGCGGGACCGAAAAAGAGGCAGGGAATGGGCGGTTCAGCGGTCCACCGAAGCGAGGTGCCGTCCACGACAGGCTGGACACGTTGCACCATCTGATCGCCGATGATGGCGGTGTCGAGCACCTGACACCGCGATCGTCCTGCGCCCAGACATCGAGCGCGCCGCGAAGTGAGCGCGCTCGGCGCGCCTATCCGGCAATCTCCAGCAAGGACGATACCAGCAAGTCTCGCTCGCCTTTCGACAGGACATCCGAATCGAAAAGGTTCATGCTGCGCAATCCCTCGATGGCGAGATAGCAGACCAGCAGCGATTTGAGGTCGGGCGTCTCGCCCTTCAGCCGTTCGAAAAGCTGCCGCTTGAATGTCTTTATCGGCGTCATGAAATCGGGATCCTCGGCGATAGCCGAGAAGATCCAGGACGCGGACGGCTGTTTTTCCTCGTAATCATTGGCCGACAGCCTGATGTAGACGGCCAGCGGATTTTCGTCCTTGTCATTCGTGCGGGCGGTTTCCAGCGCCTGCTCGAACTCGCGCAGATAACCTTCGACCAGCCCCTGCATCAATTTGGCCTTGGTCGGAAAATTGTAGAGCAGCCCGCCCTTCGATACGCCGGCGCGACTGGCGACCGCTTCCAGCGACAGACTGCCTGGCCCGGACTCCCGTGCGACATCGGCCGCCGCAGCGAGAATTTTCTCGCGCGAGTTCTTTCTTCGGGCTCTCATGGCGCCTCCCATCGCAAGCTTAGGCCCAATTGACAAGACCGTCCAGACGGTACAGTAAGACCGCCGTTATTTGAAATCGGGACCCGCAGTCGATATGTGTCCCGATGTCCGCGCTTCGCGCCGGATTTCGACTAAGGGGACCTCCTTGCTCAAGCGCATGCGCATACTCCGTATCTTTATCATCATCCTGGTCCTGGTCGTGCTCGTCGTCGTGGTCGGCGGCATCGTCGGCTTCAACTTCCTGCGCGACAACGGCATCAAGCAGTATTTCGCTTCGATGAAGCCGCCTGCGGCAACCGTTTCGACGACCATCGCCAAGCCGTCGACCTGGACGCCGGGCATCGAGGCGATCGGTACGGTCAAGGCGGTGCGGGGCGTCGACCTGACGGTTGAGACCACCGGCATCGTCAAAAGCATCCTTTTCCACGCCAACCAGAAAGTGGCCGACAATGCCGTTCTGCTGCAGCTCGACGACGCCGTCGAGCGCGCCGATCTCGACGCACAGAAGGCGCAGGCCGCGCTCGATCAGACATCGCTGGCCCGCGCCATCGAACTGACCAAGCGTGGCGTCGGCTCCGATTCGACGCTGGACACGGCGCGTGCGGCGGCCTCGGCCTCTGCGTCCCAGGTTACAAAGCTGCAGGCCGTGCTCGATCAGAAGCAGCTGACGGCGCCTTTCGGCGGCACGGTGGGTATTCCCAAGATCGATATTGGCCAGTATCTGGCGCCCGGCACCGCCGTGGTGACGCTGCAGGATCTCGACACGATGCGGGTCGATTTCTCGGTTCCCGAACAGCAACTCCCGTTGCTCAAGATCGGCCAGACGGTTCGGTTGGGCTTCGGCGGTGAGGACAGGCCGTTTGCCGGTGCCATTCGCGGCATCGACCCGAAGATCGACTCGTCCAGCCGGCTGGTGAATATCAGGGCGGAAGTCGCCAATCCCGACGGCAAGCTGACGCCTGGCCAGTTTGTGCAGGTGCGTGTCGAGCTGCCCGAAGAGCAGAACGTGCTGACGCTGCCGCAGACCGCGCTGACCACAAGCCTCTATGGCGACTACATCTTCGTGGTGCAGCCGGCGAAACCAGCCGAGGCGGCCCCGGCAGCGGCAGCCAAGCCAGAGGAAAAGCCCGCAGCGCCTGCAGCGGATAAATCGACGGAGGCCAAACCTGCAGACACCAAGCCAACCGACGCCATGAAGCCGGCGGACAAGGCTGCCGATTCGGCCAAGCCAGCTACCGAAGGCGAAAAGCCTGCGCTGGTATTGTCGCAGGTGTTCGTCAAGCCGGGTCGCAGCAATGCCGGCATGGTCGAGATCGTCCAGGGGCTGAAGGCTGGCGACGAGGTCGTCACCGCCGGTCAGAACCGCCTCTTCAACGGTATGTCCGTCGTTGTGGACAACACTGTCGACCCGACCAAATCGGCGAACAAGCAGGCCGACCAGCAATGAGCGTTTCCGATCTCTTCATTCGCCGTCCTGTCCTTTCGACGGTCCTTGCCTGCATGATCCTGCTCTTGGGTTTCCAAGGCATCTTCAACCTGTCGATCCGGCAGTATCCGAAGGTCGACGAGACCGCGATCACTATTACCACCGCCTATCCAGGCGCCAGCGCCGATCTGATCCAGGGCTTCATTTCCGCCCCGATCGCCCGCGCCGTCGCCTCGACCGAGAACATCGACTACGTCACCTCGTCCAGCCGCCCGTCCTCCAGCACCGTGACGGTGCAGATGAAGCTCGGCTCCAACCCTGACGTTGCGCTGACCGAGGTGCTGTCCAAGGTCCAGGGCGTGCGCGGTACCTTGCCGGACGCCTCCAAGGACCCTGTCATCGTCAAGGGCACCGGCCAGCAGTTCGCGATGATGTACATCTCGATGCAGAATCCGAACATGACGAAAGAGCAGCTGACGGAGTACATCGAGCGCGTCATCAGGCCACGCATGTCGACGGTCGAAGGCGTCGCCGACGTGCAGATCTTCGGCGCCCAGGAATACTCGATGCGCGTCTGGATCGATCCGATCAAGCTCGCCGCGCGCGGCGTGACGGCCTCCGAACTGCTGACGGCGATCAACAATTCCAACTTCCTGTCGGCCCCCGGCAATACCGAGAACGAATACGTCGTCTCATCGATCACGGTGCGCTCGACATTGCAGACGCCGGAGGCGTTCGCCGAGCTGCCGCTGCGTTCGACCGACGGCAATGTGGTGCGGTTGCGCGACGTCGCGCGCGTCGAGCTCGGCGCCGAGAACACCGACACCAGGGTCAGCTTTAACGGCAAGCCCGGCACCTTCCTCGCCATCTTTCCGACGCCGGCAGCCAATCCGCTGACCACGGCGGCGGCGCTCACCAAGCTGGTGCCGGAGATTCAGGAGACTCTACCGAAGGGCATGACGATCGAGGTCGTCTACGACGCGACCGAACAGATCAGCGCCTCGATCGAAGAGGTGTTCAAGACCATCGCCGAGGCGGTTGCCATCGTCGTCGTCGTCATCCTTTTGTTCCTTGGCTCCTTCCGTTCGGTGATGATGCCGATCGTCACCATCCCGCTGTCGTTGATCGGCGTCTGTTTCCTTCTGTTTGCCGTCGGCTATTCGATCAATCTTCTGTCGCTGCTGGCCATGGTGCTGGCGATCGGCCTTGTCGTCGACGACGCCATCGTGGTGGTGGAGAACATCCATCGTCACATGGAAGAAGACAACATGCCACCGATGCAGGCTGCGTTCAGCGGTATGCGCGAAATAGCATCAGCCATCGTTGCCATGACCATGACGCTGGCAGCCGTGTTCGCGCCGCTGGCCTTCACCGGCGGCCTGACCGGCGCTCTGTTCCGTGAATTCGCGGTCACGCTCGCCGGCTCGGTGGTGCTGTCGGGCGTCATCGCCATAACCATCACCCCGATGATGTCGGCACGCCTCCTGAAATCCGGCACGCCGGGCCGTTTCCAGCGCATTGTCGACGGCGCCTTCGCACGCGTCGAGCATGTCTATGAACGAGCCGTCACTGGTTCGCTCAACTATCGCCCATTGACGCTGATCATCGTGCTTGCGCTTGTCGGCGTGACCGGTTTCATGTTCACCAAGACCTCAACCGAGCTGGCGCCGGAAGAAGATCAGGGCTTTCTGCTCTCGATCGTGACAGGGCCACGTTATGCGACGTCCGATTATACCGAGACATACGTCAATCAGATCCTCGGTCTGGTGAAGGATATTCCCGAGACACGGGCGCAGTTCTCGGCCGTCGCCTTCGGCGGCACGACAAACAGCGCCTTTGTCGGCTATGCCTTCAAGGATTGGGCGGAACGCAAGCGCAATTCCAAGGAACTGCAGGCCGACATTACGGCCCGTATCGCCAAAGTCGCCGGCGTCGAGGCCTTCGTCTTCGCGCCGCCGACGCTGCCGGGCTCCGGCGGCGGCTTGCCGATTTCCATGGTGGTGCGATCGACCGGCGCGTCCTCGGAAGTGTACGAGGTGGCCGAGCAGATCAAGAAAAAGGCGCAAGCCTCCGGCCGCTTCATCGTCGTGCAGAATTCCATGGCCTATGACGCACCGGAGGTGACGGTGACCATCGACCGTGACCGCGCCGCGGCGCTGAACCTGCCGATCGCCGATATCGGTCGCACGCTGACACTGCTGGTCGGCGGCGCCGAAGTGGCGCAGTTCGACCGCGACTCCAACAGCTACGACATCATCCCGCAGGTGCCGCAGGAATTTCGCGACAACCCCGACAAGCTCGGCGAATACTTCGTGCGCAGCGTAACGGGCGAGATGGTCCCGCTGTCGGCGGTGGTCAAGATTTCGACCAATGCGGCGCCGGCGGCCGTCGAGCAGTTCAACCAGCTGAATTCATCGACGATTTCAGCGCTTCCACTGCCCGGCGTCACCACTGGCGACGGGCTGAAGGCGCTGGAGGACATCGCCAGGGAAAGCCTGCCCGATGCCTTCTTCCTCGATTATTCCGGCCAGTCCCGGCAGGAAAAGGAACAGGGCAACACCATCCTGATCGCTTTCGCGGCGGCAGTTCTCGTCATCTATTTGGTTCTGGCGGCGCAGTTTGAAAGCTTCCGCGACCCGCTGATCATCATGATGGCGGTGCCGCTGTCGATCTTCGGCGCGATCGTGCCGCTCAATCTGGGTCTCGGCACGCTCAACATCTATACGCAGGTCGGCCTGATCACGCTGATCGGCCTGATCACAAAGCACGGCATCCTGCTTGTCGAGTTCGCCAACCAGCAGCGCGAAATCCATGGCATGCGGCGGCATGACGCCATCATCGCCTCGGCCAAGGTGCGCCTGCGGCCGATCCTGATGACGACAGCGGCGATGGCGCTTGGCGTTGTGCCGCTGATCACGTCCAGCGGCGCCGGTGCCGCGGCCCGCTACTCGATGGGCCTGGTGATCTTCACCGGCATCCTGGTCGGAACCATGTTCACGCTGTTCGTCGTGCCCATGTTCTACACCTTCATCGCCAGCAAGGACCTCCCTCACCTGGCCGAGAAACCGGATCCCAAGCTGATGCCGGCACTGCCGAGCTAAGAGCAATTCCAGGAAAAGTGTGAGACGGTTTTCGGTCCGGAAATGCGTCAAAAAGCGAATTAGAGCCGTTCGCCGTTCCGTGAACGGAGAACTGCTCTAATTGCACAAGAAGTAGCTGGAAACAAAAAAGAGGCCGGGATTGTCCCCGGCCTCTTTTTTCTGATGATCGCTCCACGGCTTCGGCACAATAGAGCCGAAGGCAACGACCATCAGGCTACTTGACGATGACGATGCTGGTGTTGGTCGCCCCGAAGGTTTCGACGAGCTGGTAGAAATCGGCGGCGTTGTCGGGATGCAGTCGCACGCAGCCATGTGAGGCCGGCTGGCCGAGACGCTTGATCGCATAGGTCGCATGCACCGCGTAGCCGCCGCTGAAGAAGACCGAGTGCGGCATCGGGGCGTTGTCGTATTTCTTCGAGTGCCACATCTCATGCAAGCGCGTCGGCTTGAACGAGCCGGTCGGCGTCACATGGGCGCGGTCGCCGGTGGAAACCTTCCAGGCAAAGGTCGGCCGGCCATCGACCGAGACCTCCATGATCTGCTGCGAAAGCGAAACGCGCGCCACTATCTTGTTGGCGGCGTGGGCCACACCTGGCCCGGCGCCGAACAGAAGTGCGGCACCGGTCAGCACGGCAGCGGTGATGTTGATGAGCTTGGCGGCAATGGCGGTATGCATGATGAAATCCCCTCTCTATGCCGGTCCGGCCGGCTCCAATTCGATGGCTGCTTATCCCGACGTCATGTTTCCAGCAGATTTCGCAAAATCCTCGTTTGTGTTTCGAATCTGTTTCCACTGGTTAACAAACGCCGCGCTTCGTACAGCCGAAAAGAGAGGCAGGTCGGCCAGGCGCTAGTGGGGCCAAAGTCACGAGCATGGGTATCTCTCTCTAAACGAAAGTGCGGATTGGTTGCATACGAAAGAATAGCCGTCGATTTCGAAACCAGATTGCAACAAAGCGCGGCTTCGAGCGGCATGATCCGGATACGCGCTGCAAGCAAAGTTGACGCAACGAAAGCAGCCGGTAACGAAACATGGGAACGAAATCGAACGCTCTGCCCTGGCTTCTCAGGATCGGCATCGCGGCAATGGTCATCGGCGGCATCGGCACGGGTGCCGGCACCCCGCTGGCTAGACTCGGTGCAATGAATTCAGGCGAGATTTCGACACTGCATGCCGCACTGTTTTTCGCCTCGGTCTGGATTGTTTCCAGCCTGCGCATTGCTCGGCTCAAGGCCCTCTGGCGGGTCGGTCTTAGGCTGACGGGTTTGCGCGGCCCCTCCGGCAACTTGCTGCCGAGAGGACCGAAGGCCCCCGCCGCGACGGGGGGTTCCGGGCGGCGCGGGCACTTCGGGGGTGTCCTGAAGCGATCCGCAATACATTTCAATTTTGGGAAACTGCTACGATGAACACGAAATTTGCCGCTTCGGTGCTGTCCGCACTGCTCTACGCACAGGGTCTGCTCGGCTTTGCCGGCCTTGCCACCGTGCTCCTGAGGGACCGCGCCCATGCCAGTGAGCTCACCATGGGCGGTGACATGCCTGTGGGCCCATCACTTCTGCTGGTACGCTGAGCGCCGGGAGCATCGGGCCCAGAGATGGAAAATCCGATGCCCGACAAAAGAGCGAGCGTCAGCGCCCGGCAATCAGTCGGCGAATTGCCGCGGCGGATCGAACCGGTAACCGGCGCCGCGTATGGTGGTAATGGTTTCGGTATCGAGCTTACGGCGCAGCCGCACGATGCGCGAATCGATCGAGCGATCGAACGCGTCGGCGTTTTCTGCCGGTGCTGCGGCGATGATATCGTCGCGCGTCAGCACCTTGCGCGGACTGGCCAGGAACAGCCGGAGCAGCGCCACCTGACCCGGCGAGAGCTGTTCTTCCGTGCCGGAGCGATGCATGACCATGGCCGACCTCAGATCGACGGTCGCGTTCTCCAGCACGATCAGTTCCGGGGCGCCCCTGCCGCGTCGCGAAAGCAGGCCGCCAACACGGGCGGCGAGCTCCCTGACATTGAGCGGGCTCTCGACGACGTCGGCCGCCCCAAGCTCCAGCGCCAGTACCTTGTCGACGAGATCGGCCGGCCGGCAGATCAGGATGAAATCCGGTCCGCCCTCGCCGCCCCCGCCTTGGCCGCCATAACGCCGAAGCAGGTCCCGCCCCTCGGCCTGGCTGAGGCTGTCGCCGACGACGACGACGTCGATGCCCTTTCCCGACAGCAGCGATTCGGCCTCCCAGGGCTGGCGCGCCTGATGCACATCATGTCCGCGCCGCTCGAGATGGTCGGCGAGCTCGGTCGCGATCACTTCGGCAACGGAAACAAGCGCGATGTTCGATCGTGCGGCCATGTTTTCAAACCGTTCCCTGGCAACCGGATATGAGTGCTGGACATCATGTTTATACCCAATCTACTTTCCACTGAAAGTGGGAGCGAAAACATCGTGCGGGCAAGAATTGTCATCGTCGAGGATGAGCCCGACTTGAGGGATGCGGTCGCCGAATATCTTGGCGCTGCAGGCTATGACGTGGTCACCGCAGAAAGCGCTGCCGCCGCACGCAGCCTCGTTGAAACGCAGTCGTTCCATCTCGCCATCCTCGACATCGCCATGCCCGGCGAGGACGGCCTCTCGCTCGGCCGCTGGCTGCGCTCGAAACTGCCGATCGGCATCATCTACGCGACCGCCGCCGGCACCGCGCTCGACCGTATCGTCGGGCTGGAACTCGGCGCCGACGACTACATCGTCAAACCCTACGAATTGCGCGAAGTGCTGGCGAGGGTCCGCAGCGTGTTGCGCCGGGTTCCCCAGCCGCAGGAGCTTCAGGACAAGAAGGCCAGGACGGATCGTCGTTCCGTTGCATTCGGCCCTTTCCAGGCCGATCTCGACGGCAGGCTGGTCACCGGCGCCAACGGCACGGTGGTCGACATGGCCAAAAGCGAATTCGACGTGCTGGAGGTTTTCCTGACCCGCGCCAACCGGCTGCTGACCCGCGCCGCGATCTCCGAGGCGATCGGCTTCACCGAAGATCCGGATTCATCGCGCGCGGTCGACATTCGCATCATGCGGCTGCGCAAGAAGATCGAGACCGATCCGGCCAACCCGAAATTCCTGCGCACGGTGCGCGGAGAGGGTTATATCTTCTCGCTGCCGACCGGCGACGGCAACTGAGCTCCGAGGCCAGTGGGGTTCGGATTCGCAGCTGTTGCTCGCTGATCGAATTGGCACGGTTCCGGAATGGCGGCAGAAGATGATCGCTGAAGCAGCAAGCACGGATATGCAGGGGTTCAGGCAGGGCGCGGCAATGGCGGCAGTCCGCGTCGTTCGCCGACTGCGTGAGGCCGGAGACTGGCAGCGCGAGATGGACGGCATCCTGGAAACGCTCTGCCGGGCCATAGATTGCCAGCGTGGCATCCTGTTTCGCTTGCGCGAGCTGCCTGGCCAGGGTTTCGCCCAGTCCGTCGCCGCCTACTGGATCGACCCTCTCTTTGGTGGCGAACTGGCGTCGCCGACCGTCATCGTGCAGTCGATCGTCAATTCGGATCCGCTGCTGGAGCGACTGGCCGAGGACGAACGGCAAGGCAAGATCTTCGCCGGGCATACGCGCGATCTCGAGGGCTTTCTGAGAGCCGATTTCGAAAAGCAGAACATCAAGTCTTTCCTGTCGGTGTCGGTCTTCGCGCACGGCCATCTGTGGGGCACGCTGGCGGTCAACGATTGCGTCAACGAGCGTAAATGGACCGACGAGGAAGAGGCGACGCTGCACATCATCGCGCTCGCCATCGGAGACGCCATCGAACGCTCGCCCTCCGAAGCCCATGCCAGCGAGGTCATCCGCCGCACCATGCTGCAGGCCTCCCTCGATGCCATCGTCGTCATCGACGAGACCGGCTCGATCATCGAATTCAATCCGGCCGCCGAGAAGATGTTCGGCTTCCAGCGCAGCGACATCCTCGGCAAGGACTTGCTCGATACCATCGTGCCTATCTACTACCGAAAGGGCTATGCTTCGGGGGCCGAATACATGACCGGCCGCGGCGCGCCAATGGTCGGCCAACGGCTTGAGACGGTGACCCAGAACTCAGCCGGCGAAGTGTTCCCGATCGAGCTGACGGCGACCGAGATGCGGGTCGCCGACCGTCGCCTGATTTTCGGCTCCATCCGCGACCTGCGCGACAAATTGCGCGCCGAGGAGGAGATCGGTCGTCAGCGCGAGAAGCTGCACCAGAACGAAAAGATGGCGGCGATGGGTTCGTTGCTGGCCGGCGTGTCGCACGAGCTCAACAACCCTTTGGCCGTGGTGGTGGCGCAATCGACGCTGCTGCACGAATTCGCCTCCGATCCGCAGACCAAGGTGCGCGCCGAGAAAGTACGTGCCGCCGCCGAGCGCTGCGGCCGCATCGTCAAGAGCTTCCTGTCGATGGTCCGGCTTCATCCCGCGGCACAAGCCGAGACCGACCTCAACCAGGTGATCCGGGCGGCACTGGAAGTGACCGCCTATGGCGCGCGCTCAAGCGGCATCATCATCGACACCGACTTCGCCGCCGGCCCGCTGCTGGCCATGGCCGACGCCGACCATGTGACGCAAGTGGCCGCCAATTTCCTTATCAACAGTCAACATGCCTTGGCCGGCATTGCCGGCGATCGGCTGATAAAGGTGAGGACGTTCCGCAGCGACCGGGGTCATCCCTGCTTCTCGGTCGAAGACAATGGGCCCGGCGTGCCGGAGGCGATCCGCAGCCGCATTTTCGAATCCTATTTCACCACCAAGCCGGTTGGCGTCGGCACTGGCATCGGCCTGTCGATCTCGAAATCGATCATCGAGCGACACAATGGCAATGTCTGGTTCGAAGAAGTGGTCCCGAGAGGCGCGCGTTTCGTCGTCCAGCTGCCGGCCATTGTGGCCGGCCTCGCCGCCGCCGGCGACAACCAGCCGCGATCCAGCGGCCTGCGCCATGCCCTGATCATAGACGATGAGCCGGATGTCGCCGGCTCGCTCTCCGATATTCTCGAACTGATGGGCATCAAGTCGCGGATCGTTCCAGTCTGGGAATCGGGTGCGGCCACCTTGAGCGGCCACATGCCGCCTGACATCGTCTTTTCGGACCTGCGCATGCCCGGCATCAGCGGCATATCGATCTATCGCGAGCTGCTTGCCGAAAAGACTGACCTGGCGCGGCGTTTCGTGCTGGTCACCGGCGACCTGATCGGCGCGAAAGCCGAAATCGAGGCCTTGCCGGCACATCAGCGGCCGGAGATCCTCGAAAAGCCATTCAGCACGCTGGATGTGCGCAGCGTACTGTCGGCCATTGCCGAGCAGGCGATGACAAAAGGATAAAAAAGGGCCCCCGACTTGCGGCGGGAGCCGAAGGGAGCGCTGGAGGAGCGCTCGGGGAGGTCAGAGCATGATCCCCCAACGGGAACCTGTTTCGGAATCATGCTTCGACAGAAATCAGAAAATGTTCGGCGTGTCGGTCAATGGCGCCGCCTTGGCGATCATGCGGATCGCACGGGTCTTGTGCACTCCGGACTGCTCGGCGATGGCGCGCAGGCAATCGATGCTCTCGGCGCCCCAGGCTTGGCCCTTGCAGGCGAAGTCGGTCACCGGGATCGGCAGACGTGCGGTCCTGGTCGTCGTCTGCGCGCCCTCGATCAGCTTGGCCGGCGGGTTTAACGAAGCGAAGGCTGGCCCGATTGTCGGCGTGAACGCCATGCCGACGAAGGCGCAAGCAGCCAGCACCATGAACATCGCCATGGGATGGTCGCTGGCCCGCTGGCGCAGCGCCAGTTTCGGACGGCGGTCATTGCGCTCTGGAGCCTGGAGGCGGCGTCCGCCGCGGATCGTCTGGATTTTCGCATACATTGCCTTCCCCTTCGCTGAGTTTCTTTTTAGTGATGAAACGAACTTAGCCGCGCTTTGTAACAAGGAAAAGGTGGTGCAAGACTGGCAATGTAACGAATTTGAAACGGCGTTTCGGGCAAAACCGGGCAAAGTCGGGCACTCATCCGCCTCATTCCGACAGCGACTTTCGACCGGTTCCAGCCGATTGCTCTGAAAAGCGCCCTCGTGCTCCGCTCCGATCGTTCACGAAGTCGGGGCCAGACCGCGCCCTGAAACCCCGACTAACACCCGGATTCTTCGGGACTTTCCGGGCCGCCAGCAGCGCGGATTTTGCCGCCGGAGGCCTCACGGATTCTGCTGGGAATCCAGCCCGTCTTGCACAAACCATTGCATTTCAATGCAAAATATGCTTGTATTGAACAAGTATTCAATAAAAAGAAGAGACGTTTTATGAACCCGCTCCTCCGCGACCTGGCGATCCCCAACGATTGGGATCGGCGGGGACTACCGGGCTGGAGCTACCATTCCGATGCCCTTCTCGAGCTTGAGAAGGAACATGTCTTTCGCAATCATTGGCAAATCGTCGGGCATTTATCGGACGTACCTCTCGCCGGCGACTATCTGACCATGGACGTCGTCGGTGAGCGTGCCCTGATCGTGCGCGGCAAGGATGGCGTCGTGCGCGGTTTCAACAATATGTGCCGCCACCGCGGCAGCCGCGTCGTCGCCGAAAGCCAAGGCAATTGCAAGAATGCACTGGTCTGCCCGTTCCATGGCTGGGTCTACAATCTCGACGGCACGCTGCGCGGTGCCGCACGCCCGCGCTCCTTCCCCGACCTCGACAAGACCGAATTCGGCCTCATGCCGCTCGATCTGGAAGTCTGGATGGGCTTCATCTTCATCCGTTTCCGCAATGGCGGGCCGCAGCCCTCGGTTGCCGAACTGATGAAGCCGATCGAGCCCGAATTCGCGCACTACAGCGCCGCCGACATGGTGCCCTCCTGGGGCATCTGGACGCAGAAGAGCCCGGTCAACTGGAAGTCGGTACGCGATGTCGACAATGAAGGCTATCACGTCGCCATGGCGCATCCTGCGTTGCAGGACCTCTATGGCGCCACCTATTTCGACGAGCCCTTCATCAACGGCGTGTCGCGCTCATTCGCCACTTACAACCCGCATGCCGGGCGGCGCTGGAGCGTCAAGAACTACGTCAAGATCGCGCCGGAGCCGGCGCATCTGCCCGACTACCTGAAGAAGGCCTGGGTCTATTATGGCATCTTCCCCAACGCGGTCATTTCGATGATGCCGGAATCGGTGCAGTTCTATCAGGAGTTTCCGCTGTCGACGGGCGAGACGCTGCTGCGCGGCGCCGTCTACCGCTACCGCGACGAAAGCCGCAAGCAGGCCGCCGCCCGCTACCTCTCTTTCCGCATCGACCGCGACACCATGTCGGAAGATGTGCAACTCTCGGTGTGGTCGAACGAATCCATGCTGTCCGAAGCCTTCGAGGGTTTTTATCTCTCCGACCTCGAATACGGCGTGCGCACCCACCACGACCATCTGCGCAAGATGCTGCCGGTGCTGGGCCTGGAGACCGCGCCCGAGGAGAAGGACATGTGGAATTTGAATGACGCGCTGAGGTCGAGGTCGTAAGGGCAGACGACGATGAGCGCTCCTCTCCCTGTAGAACGGGAGAGGGGAGCTATCCCCATCAAGCACATGTTGATCAGCGGCCGGACCAGCAGGCCGAGCTCATGCGAGCTCCTGCGACCGCTATCGGTGACCGAAACCAACGATTTCGGCGCCGACGACACCCCGGTCGGGACCTCGATCCGCCTCGCCTACGATCCCGAGGCTTTGGTAGCGATTTCCGACTGAAGCTCGGCGATCACCCTTCGCGCAGCGATCCGTCCGGCAATGATGGCGCCTTCGACATAGCCCGGAAATGACGGCGACAGTTCCGAACTGGCGAAATGCACGGGTGGCGCGCCGGCCAGGATGATGCGCTCGGCGTCGGTCGCATCCATGTCGACGATGAGGTCGCTGTAGCCGCCGACGCCGCCGAGGTCGTCGAACCAGTATCGGACGGCAAGGCCGATCCACTTTGCAGCTTCCGGACCGAGCGCTGCAACGAGACGCGCCGCAATTCTGGTGCGGAGGCCTTCCTGTCCAAAGCCACGCCATTCGATGGCCGATGGACCGCCGATGAAAACCGCCAGCGCCGGATGATCGTCATCCTTGCTGGCGTCGCAGGCAAACAAACCTGGCTGGTCACGCCACATCACCATGCCGCTCAGGCCCTTGGCTCGCCAGAAGGTGGTGGGATAGCGCAGCAGCATCTTGATCACCGTCCCGCTGCGCCAGACGCCAAGTGCTTTCTCCAGAGCTGCCGGCAGTGGCGGCGAATAATCTATCCTCGAAGCCATGACCGGCGGCACGGCGACGAGCAGACAACGAGCCTCTATCGAACCCGCGCTGGTATGGGTGGACACGCCATTTGCGCCTTGCTCGATGCGCGTGACATGCGCGCCAAGCCGCACCCGGGCGCCCAGTTCTTGAGCCAAATCCTCCGCCAGCGAATGCATGGTCTCTGCGAGAAAATATTGCAGCTCCGACACCTCGTTGGTGATACGGCGATCATTGTCGATGAGATGCCAAAGCGGCAGCTTCTCCAGCGCCTGGCACCACAGACCTTCGATCATTGAGCGAAACGCTGCCTTGGCGTCCTTGGGGTCGTCCTGGCGATCGAGCCAGGCGGCGACTGACAAGCCGGCGATATCAGTATCACCAAGCGCGATCGCGTTCATGCGATCGCGGATCGCCATCGAGCCGACATAGGTTCGTTCCGCCTCCCCCGCAGACATAGCCGGCTGGGCGACGAATTCGCCGTCTACATAGGTCTCGACCAGCGTCTTGCCGTGCTCCTCGACCAACGCCATCAGCGCCGGCATATCCTCGCACAGGAACTGACCGCCGCTGTCGACACGCTCGCCGTCGCCGATCGCCATGGACTCGACCCGCCCGCCGACGCGATCGCGGGCTTCGAGCAGAACGAAATCGATGCCGGCTGCCTTGAGCGCAAGCGCTGCCGACAGGCCGGTGAAGCCGGCGCCGACGATGACGACATCGGTTCTTTCCTGTTCGCTCTTCAATAGCCGGCCTCGATCTTCTCGAACTCTGCCACCCTGCGCTGCTTGAACTCCGGCGCCACCGGCTGCTGGAACAGCGTGTTGTCGAAAAACTTATCGAGATTGTCGAAGTCACGCTCGACGAGCACTGTGTGGTCGATCGCCGCCATGCCGGAGCATTTGCCATGGCCATAGCCCAAGGTCTTGACCAAGTGGTCCGACACGCCGGGCGCCAAGCTCACCGTCAGGCCTCGGGTCAGTATCTTCATCGCCGTTCCATCCTCTGTCGTTTTCTATGGTTCCGTCGCGCCGGCGGCCTTCCACGGAAAGTGCCTGGGGAATGCGGCCGACAGGAATTCATTGGCCGCCTGCAACGCGATCTCCCGGGTGGTGTCCTCGGTTCCCATCGTCAACCGCAGCCACAGCCCCTCCAGCATGGCGCTGAGTGCCAGGGCCATGACCTGCGGCTCATACGCATAATCGCCGCTCTGCTTGAGCGTCGCGCACAGGTCGATGAATATGGTCTGATAGACGGCATCGCGCGCATTGCTCAGCGCCTGGTAGTTCGGCCGCGACTTGGCCTCGCCCCAGAAGGCGCACCAGGCGGCGAGCTTGCGCTTGTTGCAGATCGAACGGTCGAAATCGGCGGAGACCAGGGCATGAAGCTGATCGGCGGGGTCATCGCCTGCCTTCTGCAAGGCATTGCGCCAGTGCGCCGAATACTCGTCATACATATGTTGCAAGGTCGCGATGAGCAGCTTCTCCTTGCTCTCGAAATGGAAATTGACGATGCCGCGCGACAGGCCGGCGCCATCCGCGACATCGGCCATCGTGGTTTCCGAATAGCCGCGCTTGGCTAGGGAATCGATCGTCGCCTCGATGAGCTGATGCTGCCTGACCTCCTTCGAGGCCTTGCGCCCGCGCTTTTCGGATTCGGCTTTCCGCGCCGATTCAACGAGGGCCTCCTTGGCGACTGCTGTCTTCATGGGTCTGATGGTCTCCAGCATCACCGGCTATTCAACCGGCTTTCGACCGCAAAGTCAGTGGGACGGTGCTCACCACTGTCAAGCACCTTCTGCATGACTTCCCAGGTTCGCAGGCTGCGCCATGTCCTTGTCGGGCTGGAGATCGAAGACAACACCCCGGCCGAACACTCCATCGCCTACCACGATGGCCAAGGGCAACATCGCCATCGCTGGCGCGGCCATGTGGTGATACTATGGCTGGCGACCTCTGGGTCGAGATCTACGCCATGCGCGAGCTGCAGTACCAGAAACTGATGAAGCGGGCCAAGGTGGTGGCACGGCCGTTCATCAAGCTCGACCGCCGCGCCGCCAATCCGCCGGCGGATTTCTGATCATGGACGACGCCGACAAGCCTGGAGAAGATGGGGAAGCCGCCGAGCAGTGGGCGCTCATCAACACGCCCCTCGGCGAAAAGTGGTCAGGCCGCACGCGGTATGCCGCCGCCATGTTCTTCTACAAGCGCAACGAGATGAGCGCCGAGACGCTTGAAGTCTACCGCATTTGCGCACGGCTCGATTCCGAAAATCCGCTGCCGATCATCCGTGATCGCGGGATCGGCAGCGATTGGCTGAAGCGCATGGGCTTCCAATAGGTCGTTCTAACCGATCGTCTTCTCGAGCATGTTGAGCCAGTTGCGATAAGCGATCTTCTCGATCAGCGCGCGGCCGAAGCCACGCGCTGCCAAAGCATCGATCAACTTCGGCAGGCCGGCGACGTCGCCGATGGCCGCCGGGATCATGGCACCGTCGAAGTCCGAGCCGAGGCCGACGCCGTCCTCACCCAAAGCCTGCAGCAGTGAATCGACATGGCGCACCATGATGTCGAGGCTGGTGTCGGCATTCATCCGGCCGTCCTCGCGCAGGAAGCCGGTGGCGAAATTCAGTCCGACCATACCGCCGGATTCGCGGATCGCACCGAGTTGCCAGTCGATGAGGTTGCGCGAATGGCCGCTGATCGCATGCACGTTGGAATGGGTGGCGACCAGCGGCGAATCGCTTAGCGCGGCAACATCGCGAAAACCTTTTTCATTGAGATGCGAGAGATCGATCATGATCTTCAGCTGGTTGCAGGCCTTGACCAGTGCCTTGCCGGCATCGGTCAGGCCGGGCCCTGTGTCGGGCGAGGAGGGGAAGCGGAATGGCACGCCGTGACCGAAAGCATTAGGCCTGCTCCAGACGATGCCGAGCGAGCGCAGGCCGGCCTGATGCAGCACGTCGAGCATGGTAAGCTCGGGATCGATCGCTTCGACCCCTTCGATATGGAACACGGCTGCGATCGAGCCTTGCGCCATGGCATTGCGCACGTCGCCCGCGCTGCGGCAGACGGTGAGCGCTGCGGCCCGTTCCAGCCGGAACAGGATCGAGGCCATCTCGAAGTCAGCGCATCACTGCGCGGAACCTCGGGCGGCAGCGGCTCCGCATCGCTCGGCGCCGGGGGCACGGGGCTGCGCCTGGATTTCTCGACGGGCGGCGGAAAGATGGCGAACATGCCGCCGGCAAAGCCGCCGGCCTTGGCACGCGGCAGGTCGATATGGCCGCCCGATTTTCCCTCTATGAACAGCTTTTCGACATCCGCGTCTTTCGACTGATAAAGTCTGAGCAACGTATCGTTATGGCCGTCGAAGACGGGAACGAGGTCGGTTTCGGTCATGGGGGATCATTCGGTTCGTTTGTCGGCGATGTGGCTGCTGTAGATCATATCTACTTAGGCAGGATGCGCCACCCGGGCAAATGCCAAAGCCACTCCGGTGAGACTGCAGCCGCGTGTCACGCCGTTTGCGAACAACGATATCCCTACTTCTTCAGCACGTCGGCCCATTCCTGGTGTCGGCGGAACTGGGCGTTGGCGAACGGGCAGAGAGGAATGATTTTCTTGCCCGCCGCACGCGCATCCTCGACGGCGCGGGTGACGAGCCGAAGCCCGGCACCCTGGCCGCGAAACGCGTCCGGCACCTCGGTGTGGTCGATGATGATCTGGTGCTCGCCAATCTTGGTGAAGGTCATCTCGGCCTCGGCGCCACCCGGCCCGCGCAGGACATAGCGCCCCTTGGAACCGCGATCCTCCAATTCGATCTCAGGCAGTTGGTCAGGCATCGCTTACACTCCTTGGGTGGCGCCGGCGAAGAGCCGCCGCGCCGCTTCGATCTCGTTTGGCCGCACCTCGTGCCCGCCTTCATGCCACTCCACAGTGACATCGGCACCATCGGCACGCAAATAGGCTTCGAGCCGCATCGTCAGGTTCGGCGGGCATATCGGATCGCGCTTGCCGGCGGTCAACAGAATATGACGGCCCGCGAGGCTGCCCTTGACCTTCGGTTCGAACGGGATGAGCGGATGCATCAGCACTGAGGCGTCGAACTGCGCCGGTCTGGCAAAAATAACGGAGGCCAGGATGTTGGCGCCATTGGAGTAGCCGAGGCCGAGCACGGCCGACGGCTTCGCCGTCTCGACATGCGCCTTGACGAAGCGCGCCATCTTGTCCGTCGCCCGTGCCAGATCGTCCATGTCGTAGACGCCCTCGCCGCTGCGGCGAAAGAAGCGCGCGGCACCTTGTTCCGACACATCGCCGCGCGGCGAAATGATGGTCGCCTGCGGCGCGAGATCGCGCCCCAGCGACAGAAGCTGGTTCTCATCGGCTCCCGTGCCATGAAGGACGAACAGCAGCGGGCCGCCCGGCGAACCGGGCAGCTGCTTGTGGATGTACGCGTCCTTGCTCATGAGCTCAGCCTTCCAGTTTCTGCAGATGCTGTTCGAGATGGGATCGCAGGTGCTGATGCTGCGTCGGCAGCTTCAACGCCTCGCCGAGATGAGCGGTATCCTCGTCGCGATCGAAGCCTGGTTCGTTGGTGGCGACTTCGAACAGCACGCCACCCGGCGTGCGGAAATAGATCGCCCAGAAGTAGTCGCGATCGATCACCGGCGTCACCCCATAGCCGGTGTCCATCAACGCCTTGCGCACTTCGAGCTGCTTGGCGCGGTTCTCGACCGCGAAGGCGACATGGTGGACGGAGCCGGCGCCCAGATCGGCGAAGGCGGCGGTCGGCAGCGATTCGATGTCGACGACATCGGCGCCGTTGCCGTTCTTCACAGCGAGCCGCCTGACATTGCCTGATTTCTCGATCTCCCCTCGTAGCCCATGAATTTCAAAAGCTCCTCGGTAGCGCCGCCATCCTTCAGACGCAGCGACACCGAGTGGAAGCCGCGGATCGCCTCATCAACGGGAATGCCGCCTTTCGCCCATGGCGCTCTGCTGTCCGCCTTGTCTTGGACCAGCGCGAAACCATCGCCATCGGGGCCTGCAAAGGCCAGACGCTTCTCGCCGAACGTCACTTCGCGCGACACGCCGGCGACGCCCTCATCGGCAAAACGCTTTTCCCAATAGCCAAGCGTACCCTCCGGCACCGAATAAACCGTGGTACCGACTTCGCCGACGCCATGCCGGCCCTTTCCGATGTTAGGGAACGGGAAATAGGTCATCACCGAACCGGGCGTGCCTGTCTCGTCGCCGTAATAGAGATGGTAGACATCGGGCGCGTCGAAGTTGACGGTCTTCTTGACTCGGCGCTGGCCGAGCTTCTGGGTGAAGAACTCATTGTTCTGCCGGGCATCCCTGGCCATCGAGGTGACGTGATGCAGGCCCTTGATCTGGTCGAGCATTGTCTTGCTCCTTCCCTTGGTGCTTGTGCGGCCCTCGCCGCTGTCCACGCCAATATGAGGATGCGGGCGCCTAAGGCAAAGGCGGCAAACACAGAATGGACTGTGTTGTACAAGTGAACAATTGATGGGGAACCGTTCACCAAACGACTCACAAGACAGACTTGCGCCGTCGGCAGAATTCGGTTCCATGAGCGGCGTTTTCGAGCATCCGGACAGGGGGTATCGCGAGTGACTGGGAAAACCAGGCGGCCTAACATTCTGCTGATCACATGCGACCAGTGGCGCGGCGATTGCCTGTCGGCCGCGGGCCACCCGCTCGTGAAGACGCCGAATGCCGATGCGCTGGCCGCGGAGGGTGTGCTGTTCAAACGGCACTATGGCGGCGCGGCGCCCTGCTCGCCGGCCCGCGCCTGCCTCTACACTGGCCTCTACCAGATGAACAACCGCGTCTGCCGCAACGGCACGCCGCTCGATGCCCGCCACGGCAATATCGCGCTGCATGCACGCGGCCTGGGCTACGATCCGACGCTGTTCGGCTACACCGACGTCTCGCTCGATCCACGCTTGCTGGCGCCGGGCGACCCGCGGCTGCAAAGCTATGAAGGCGTGCTGCCGGGCTTTGCGGTGCGCCAGTTGCTGCCCGAACATCAGAAGCAGTGGCTTTCCTGGCTGAAGCAGCGGGGCATCGACATCAGCGCCGGATCTCCCGACATCCACCGCCCGGTGGCCCAAGGCAAGGCCAGCTCATCCGTCAGCAACGCGCCGCCTGTTTACGCCAGGAACGAAACCCCTGCCGCCTTCCTCACCGGTGAATTCACGCGCTGGCTCGGAGAGCAGGAGGACGCGGCTCCTTGGTTCGCGCATCTTTCCTTCATCAGCCCGCACCCGCCCTTCATCGTCCCGGAGCCCTACAACACGATGTATGATCCGGGCGACGGACCTTCCTTCCAGCGTGCGGCAAACTGGCAGACAGAGGCCGAAAGCCATCCCTATCTCGCCTTTGATCTAGGCCGGCAGAAGCAGATGAAATTCCGTCCCGACGCCAAGGGCAAGGTGCACGACTGGAACGAGGACGACTTTCGCGGTATCCGCGCCATCTATTACGGCATGATCTCCGAGGTCGACGCGCAGCTCGGTCGCATCTGGCAAGCGGTCAAGGCCGCAGGCGCGTGGGACGACACGATCATCGTGCTGACATCGGACCATGCCGAGATGATGGGCGACCATTTCATGCTGGGCAAGGGCGGCTACTTCGACGGCAGCTACCACATTCCGCTGATCATCCGCGACCCGCGCCACGCCCAGGCCGCCGGCGGCAGCGTCGATCGCTTCACCGAAGCTGTGGACATTTTGCCGACGCTTCTCGATCTGCTCGGCGAGGCTTCCGCGCCGCATCTCGACGGATACTCGCTGAAGCCGTTCGTGGGCGGCGGAAGCCCTCCGGACTGGCGCGATGCCGCGCACTGGGAGTTCGATTTCCGTTCGATCGCCGATGGTGAGGCTGAACGGCATTTCGGCATCGCCTCACGCCAGTGCAACCTCGCCGTCATCCGCACAGAAAAATTCAAATATGTGCATTTCGGTGGCGGCCTGCCGCCGCTGCTGTTCGACCTCGAAAGCGATCCGGGCGAACTGGACAATCTCGCAGCCTCCCCTGAGCATCTCGCCGTGCGGCTGGAGTTTGCCGAACGGCTCCTTGCCTGGCGTGCGGAACATCTTGACCAGTCGCTGGCACTGGCAGAGCTGACGGAGCACGGCGTGGTTGGTCACATAGCTGGAGTGGTAAGGGGATAAGGGCAGTAAGGCGAACCGTTACATCGACGGTCCAGCCCTACTGCCTGTTGCCTACCTCATGATCATGCGCTGCTGATCGCGCTTTTGGGCATAGCTGCCCTTGTCATAGGCGGTTTGAGCCTCAAGCTGTTGCTTGGTGAAGGTCGTGTAGAGATACCTCTTGCCGTTCTTGTCGGTCATGAATTTGAGATTGTCCATGCCGACCGCGACTTCCTTCGCGCCAATGCCGAGGAAGCCGCCGACATCGACAATCACGGCATCGGGTTTTTTGTCGGGGGTCAAGACGACGTCGCCGATCACGCCGACCTTGGCGTCGTTGGCACCGTAGACGGTGGTGCCCTTCAGGTCGTTGACGCGGATCTCACCAACCGGCATTTCCGTCAGCGCAGACTTGTCGATGGCTGCGGTCTTTGTTTGGTCAGGTGCCGTCGCGGCGGCCGGTGCGGTTGCTGGAGGCGCATTGGAAGCCGTCGTTGCCGGCAGCGGATCATAGGCCTTGCGGTTGAAATCCGGCTGCGCCTGCAGCTCTTCCTTGGTGGTCTGGGCCACCAGCCAGCGATCGCCGTTCCTCTCGGCCCATTTGGCCTTGTTGAAATCATAGGGGACGTTCTTGGCCCCTATACCAAGGAATCCGCCAACGCCGATGATCAGGGACTGCGCTTTGCCTTCCTTGGTCAGAACGATGTCGTTGACACTGCCGATGTTCTGCGCGTCATCGCCGGTGCCGTTGTAGACGGTTTCGCCGATGATGTTGGTGGCAAGATTGCCGTCGGCGCGCTTCACGGGTTCCGTCGGAGCGGCGTTCATGTCGACAGGGTTTTGCGCGGTATTCGTCGTCGCAGGTGCTGTTGGCGCCGCAGTCGGAGCGGCAGGCGCAGGAGCGTAGGGCTTCGTGTCGAATTCAGCCTGCGCAGTCAACTCTTCCTTGGTGGTCCGGGCAACCAGCCAGCGGTCGCCGTTCTTTTCGGCCCATTGCAGTTTGTCATAGTCGAACGCGACGTTTTTCATGCCTACGCCCAGAAATCCGCCGACGCCTATGATGACGGATTTCGCCTGCCCATCCTTGTCGAAGACGACGTCAGTGACCTTGCCGATGTTCTCGGCATCATCGGCGGTGCCGTTGTAGACGGATTCGCCGATGATGTTGGTGACGATGCTGCCCTCTGCGCGCACAGGAGCGGCGCCTGGCTGCTGAACGGCAGGGGCGCTCGGCGCCGGGGCTGTCGTACTCTGCGCGTGGGCCCCGCTCGCGACCAGCGCTGCGAGTGCGGTCGTGGCTAAGAGGTTGCGGATCATGATGTTCTCTCCTCGTGCCTGATTTCGTGCGCCGCGCGTCGCTAAAGGAGATCGGACGCGGCGTTTTTTACAGCTTCACAACGTCGTGAGCGTGCTGTTGTTCCGACAAAAAGCGCGGGCGTCCGTGCCAGAATCACCGGGCGATGTGCCTTGGCCGCAGAGCGAGCGAAGCGAATGTCGATTGCTCTCGGGCGGAACCTTTCCCGCTTCACCGCGTTTCAGCCTGCGGCTGGGTCTGTCCCGGTCCAACCATGGTTGAATGACGGAGCGGGGCATGAAATTTGCAGCGGTGCTGAACCGGGAAGGTGGCACCTTGCGCACAACCGACATTGCCGCTTTCTCCGACAGGATGCATCGGACGCTGGAGACGGCAGGTCACTCTCTCAGCATCGAGATTGTCGCCGGCAAGGATGTAGTGGAAACGCTCGACAGCGTGGCTTCACGTCGCACTATCGACGTCGTGCTGGCAGGTGGCGGCGACGGGACCATTTCCGCCGCGGCTGCCCGGCTAATGGGCACGAAGAAGGCGCTCGCCATATTGCCGGCCGGTACCATGAACCTGTTCGCACGAGGGCTGGGTATTCCCCAGACGCTCGATGCCGCGCTTGAATCTTTCGCCGATGGCGAAATCATTGCGGTCGACATGGCGACTGCCAACGGCAGGCCCTTCATCCACCAGTTCTCGATCGGCATACATGCGAAGCTGGTGCAACTGCGCCAAAAGATGGAGTTTGGTTCACGCCTGGGAAAAATCCGCGCCTCGGCCAAGGCGGCCTGGGCCACGATCAACAATCCACCGGCGATGAACGTGACGCTCAGCATCGGCGACGCCGAGATGGCGGCCCGCATTACCGGCATCGGCATCACCAACAATCTGTTCGGCGAAGGCCACTTACCCTATGCCGACAACCCAGCAGGCGGCGTGCTTGGCGTCTATATCACGGTGGCGCAACAGCGCGCCGAACTGGTCAAATTCTTCTTCAATATGGCGCGCGGCAAATGGCGCGACAACGAACATGTCGAAATTCATCAGGCGAACAAGACGGTCCTGAAAATCCATTCGGGGAGCAGCAAGTTTCGTGCCGTGATGGATGGAGAACTGGTTCGTCTCGACCGTGAAACGACGATCGAAATCCACCCTGGCGCACTGAATGTCCTGGTGCCGGCCAGCGTCGCCGAGGCAAAGGCCGCCTGATGCGATCTCTAGCGATGAAGCCCGAAAATCTAGCCGCCCGGCGCACTTCCTTGCTCTGTCGCCGGCGTCTTGACAATTTCACCATAGATCTCGGCGATGCCCCAGGCAGCGAAGGCCAGCAACAGCGCGGCAATCAAAATGCGCAGGCCGTGCCAGCCCCATCGCCCCTGACGCGCCTTATTTTCGGGAATGATCTTGGGCATGGTCGGTCCTTATCTCGTTTTGCACCAGGTGACGCGTCTGGCACAATATGGTCAGGTAACGGTTCCTCGCTAGGATGGTTCCGGGCCGACGAAGACGGCGCGCGGGCGAGGACGAAGACCGGGCATTGGGGACTTGGGTGAATAGCAAGGCCAAGATAGTGCCGGATTTGCCGGCCGAAGTTGCGTGCGCGGTCGAGGACGAGGACCGGCTGGCCGTGCTGCATGGGCTGGAGATACTGGATACTGCGGCCGACCCGGATTTCGACCGCATCAGCAGTCTTGCCGCGGCGGTGATGCAGGTGCCGATCGCCACTGTCACCCTCGTTGACAATGGGCGGCAATGGTTCAAATCCTGCTTCGGTTTGGACGAGACCGCGGCCGCGGCCGATACGTCCTTCTGCGCCCATGCGATTGCCGCCGGCCACGAACCGATGGTGGTCGCGGATGCAACGACGGATCCCCGTTTCAAGGCCAACCCGCTGGTCACTGGCAAGCACCATGTACGCTTCTATGCCGGCGCGCCGATAATCGTGGCGGGTGCGCGCATCGGCGCGCTGTGCGTGCTCGACAGCAAGCCTCATCCCTTTCCATCCCGCGCCGAGCTCGACCAGTTGAAGGCGCTCGCCGACCTCGCCGCCAGCCTGTTCATCTTGAAGGACGCGACCCGCAGCGGCGCCATCGCCGAGGCTGCGCTCGTGCGCGAGGAAAAACGACGCGCCATCGCGCTCGACGCGGCATCGCTCGCCAGCTGGGCGTGGGACATCCGTACCGACGTCATCGAATGCGACACGTTGCTGACGGAGCTGTTCAACCTGCCGCGCTCAAACCGGTTGCGGGCACGCGACATCCTCACCGCCATCGATCCGCGCGACGTCTACCAGACCGAGACCCGCTTTCGCGATGCCTTGACTGGCAGCGACGACTATTTCGGCGAATACCGGGTGAAGGGCATTCATCCGCCGCGCTGGCTCGCCACGCGTGGCCGCGTCATCGAGCGAGACGGCGACGGCAAGCCGACGCTGATCTTCGGCGTCAACTACGACATATCGGAGCGCAAGCTTGGCGACGAACGTCAACGGCTGCTGCTGCGTGAGCTCAACCACCGCGTCAAGAACACGCTGGCGACGGTCCAGGCACTGGCGACGCAGACCGTGCGTCATGCCCGCCAGCCGAGCGAATTCCTCGAGGCCTTTGGCGCCCGGCTTCAGGCCTTGGGCATCGCCCACAGCCTGCTATCGGACCGCGAGTGGCGCGGCATCGGCATCCGTGAACTCGTCCAGATCGAGGTCAGGCCCTTCGACACGGCCAAACAGGCGCGCCTGACGATCTCCGGCGACGATTTGCTGCTGTCGCCCGACCAGGCCGTAGGGCTCGGCCTGATCCTGCATGAACTGGGTAGCAATGCACTGCAGTACGGATCGCTGTCGGTGGTATCAGGCAGGATTGATCTCGGCTGGAGGAAGCAAGGCAGAAAGGGCGCCCAACGCCTTGTGCTGACCTGGCGCGAAAGCGGCGGCCCGCAAGTCGTCCCGCCTGAGCGGCATGGCTTCGGCTCGATCCTCATCCGCCGCAGCCTTGCCAAGGTCATTGCCAGCGAAGTGACCCACGAATTCCGACCGGAAGGCGTGTTTGCCGAGATATCGATGCCGCTGGAGGATCTGTCGAAGTAACAGGCCATAATCCCGAAAAGTGGAAGCCGATTTCGGAAAAGATCATACTCGACAAAAAAGACCCTATTTCCGCTCGCTCTCGTCCGGATCATCAGGTTTCACATTCTCGCGGTAGATCGCGTAAGCCGCGAGCGCTACAGCCGGACCCAGAATGACACCGAGACCGCCTTTTCCCTTGAGCAGCGTCGGCAGCACGGCGAGCGCGGCGGCGATGCCAATTGCTTTCATGTCGGCGTTGCGGCGTTGCGCCCGGCGTCGGGCGCGCGAGCCTGCGGATAGCTGGTAAATCAGCAGAATCAGCCCGGCAAGCACCAAGAAAGCGGCGCCAAAGCCCAGCGCGGCGGCAAGCGACCCGTAGCGCGTCGCTGCCCAGATATAGGCTGCGCCGACCAGAAAACCGATACCACAGAGCGCGGCCGTCAGAGCGAGCCCATAGACGATTGCCGCCGTGCGCGCCCGGCGCACGGCGGCAACGGCTTCGCCCGACGCCAAGCCGGAAATCAGGGATGCGAGCATTCCCATCAGGGGATGCGACTAGCGTCGCGCGAGGAGCGCGAAAAGGAAACCGACGCCGGCAGCGATCGCCAATGACGTCACCGGTTTCTCACGTACGCTTGCCATCATTTGTGCTTCGATATCCTTGGCGTTGCTGCGCAGGCTGTCAAAGGCTGCTTCGCCTTGCGCACGCAGCTGCTCGACGCCTTCCGTGGCTGCACGACGCGCGGTGCCATAGCCATGCTCGCCGGTCTTGGCCAACTGCTTGGTGAGCTTGTCGATATCGGCCTTCAGCTGCCTGATATCGGCTTCGAGGTCCGCATTTGCACGGGCATCGCTTGCGGTCTTTCCTGCGGCAGTTGCCATCGCTTAACTCCCTGTGATTGCTCGATTTCAAACGCACCGCATGTCTCAAGGTTCCGACACCGGGGACAAACTAGCCGAAAACGCATCGGCGCGCACCTCGTCCGCCGACAAGGCAAAAGGCGCCTCGTCAGATCAGCGGCCGGCGCGCCTCGCCCAACCCTTCCCAGCTGGCCAGTCGCTTTAGCCCTTCAGCGTCGATGACTTCGCAGCCGCCGTCGCGCCAGGCGATCAGTTTGCGATCCATCAGCTTGCGGATCGTCTTGTTGGTATGAACCAGCGACAGGCCGAGCGTGTCGGCGATGTGTTGTTGAGTGATCGATATCTGGATGGAGTGCTTGCCGTTCAGCCCGACGACCTTGGCCCGGACCGTGGCACCGTTATCGACAGCGAGTTGCCCTTTTTGAATTTGCTGACGAAGGCCAGTTCCTGTTTTTCGAACTCGCGGAAAACCGGCAACGGCCGCAACGGGCAGTTCTCGCAGCTATATTGGCGGGTAGAGGGGAGCGACTGCTTTGCGCTGAAAAGCCGCTCTTCGGACGAACTGCATTTCAACGCGTTGCAAGGATTGAGGTTCCGCCGCCGGCCACATGTCTTTTTTAAATGACAGCACGCCAATTAGTGATCATGACTTAATGCATTTCAAGGAGACATCGCCTGTGCCCACATTGCTTGACGGATTGCGGATTCTCGTTCTGGAGGATGAATTTCTCATCGCCATGGATGTCGAGCAGCTTTGCCGTGACCACGGCGCCGGTGAAGTGGTGATCGCCCGCGATCTGACCGAGGTCGATGGCCGCGAGGTCGCCACACAGTTCGATGCAGCCATTGTCGATCTCATGGTGGCCGGTGCCTCGACACTCGATTTCGCTTCGGGGCTGCGCGCGGCAGGCGTACCTTTCGTATTTGCGACGGGCTATTCGGATGCCGATGAAATCAAGGCAGCCTTTCCTGGCGTCAGGCTGGTCGGCAAACCCTATTCGGGTGAAGACCTGGTGCAAGCGGTGGCGGCGGCCTGCGGACGTGCCTTTTCCGATTGAAACAATATCCCGACCTTGCGGATTGCGGCTGGCGATCGCAGGTCAACTGGCCGGCGTGCCCGTGACCTGGGCAGAAATCGCATCCGGACCATACTCGTCTTCGCCTGATATTTTCAGAATCTCCTGCAAGCGTGTGCGGGCCCGGCTGACCCGGCTCTTGATCGTCCCGACCGCGCATCCGCAGATCTCGGCGGCCTCTTCGTAGGAGAAACCCGACGCACCGATAAGGATGATGGCTTCGCGCTGGTCCTCTGGCAATTGTTCGAGGGCGCCGCGAAAATCCTTCAGGTCGAGCTGGCCATGCTGGGCCGGATGAACGGAAAGCCTGGCCGTCATGATGCCGTCGCTGTCTTGCACCTCGCGCCCGCGTTTGCGCATCTGCGAATAGAATTCATTGCGCAAGATGGTGAAAAGCCATGCTTTGAGGTTGGTACCGGGCTGGAAGCTCTCATGCTTGTCCCACGCCTTGACCAGCGTTTCCTGGACAAGATCGTCCGCTTTGTCGGCATTCTGCGTCAGCGACACAGCAAAAGCGCGCAAGCTCGGGATCGCCCCAAGCAGATCGGTCTTGAAGCCTTGGGAGACCGCTGCCATGCCTCAGTCCTTCTTCTGCGCAGGTTCGGCCTGTTCCAGTTGGCTGAGCAACCGGGCGAAGCGATCCGGCACATCGTCAGAGACCAGTTCGTCGTAATATTGTTTGAGTTTGCGTCCGATTTCGGAGTTCGGCCCAAGCGCGTCACCGGAACCGTTCCGGCGCCTGCCCGCGGCGCCAGCCAGAATATCTTTCGTCATATCCTTCATTTTGCCCTTATATTCCAGAAACCAAGCCGCTCACAACGGACTCGACAACGCGAAGCGGCCCCCTCGTCTGGTTGCCCCATCCCCGTTCCAAACGCTCTCTTCCCGCATTAGTTCCATCAGGGCCGGGAACTTTTTCTCAGGACCGGCGTTATTTCACTGGGCTTGCAATCGGCTCGATCTGCCATCTATGCAACCACGTCATTCTGAGGGAGACGTACTATCATGAGCTTATCTGCCACCATCGCACCACACCTGCCATTCCTGCGCCGCTTCTCGCGGGCCGTTTCCGGATCGCAGGAAAGTGGCGACGCCATGGTCGCCGCGATGCTCGAAGCCATCATAGCCGATATCGATATCTTCCCTGAGGCATCGAGCGACCGTATCGCACTGTACAAGGTTTTCGCCAAGCTGTTCACATCGGTCGCCATCCGCGTCCCGCAGGAGCACGCGCAATCGGCGTGGGAACAGCGGGCCGCCGCCAATCTGAATGCGATTGCGCCGCTTCCCCGTCAGGCCTTCCTGCTCGTCGCCGTCGAAGGTTTCAGCGAGGACGAGGCGGCAGAGATACTCGATGTCGGCGACCATGAATTTTCGGAGCTGCTGGCGCAGGCTAGCAGCGAGATTTCTCGCCAGGTGGCTACCGACGTACTGATCATCGAGGATGAACCGCTGATCGCAATGGACATAGAGGAAATGGTCGAGAGCCTCGGGCACCGCGTCGTCGGAACGGCGCGTACCCATGATGAGGCGGTGACGATGTTCGGCAAGACACGACCGAAGATGGTGCTGGCCGACATTCAGCTTGCCGACGGCAGTTCGGGTATCGAGGCGGTGAACGAGATCCTGTCGTCGACGTCGGTGCCGGTGATCTTCATCACCGCCTTTCCCGAGCGTCTGTTGACCGGCGAGCGTCCCGAACCGGCCTTTCTGGTCACCAAGCCGTTCAATCCGGACATGGTCAAGGCGCTGATCAGCCAGGCGCTGTTCTTCGATCGCCAGGCGAAAGCCGCCGCATAGTCGGGAATTGAGGAGTGGATGAATTGAAGAATTGACGAACCCGAGGCGGTAGCCTCGCTCGCCGATTTTCTCCATATCTTCAATTCATCAATTCTCCAATTCGTGCCGCCTGATGCACGCATCGGGCGGCGACGGCAAATTTCCCCGCGCCCCCAGCTCCGAACGATTTGCAAGCATCGTCTTTTTCGGCAAAGGGTGGAACAAACCGCATCTACCCACGTTTTCATCGCACCATTCGAAGGAGATGGATCATGCTTTACTGGGCGCTCGTATTTCTCGTCGTGGCAATCATCGCCGGCGCGCTTGGTTTCGGCGGTATCGCCGGTACATCTGCTGGCATAGCGCAGATATTGTTTTTCATCTTTCTCGCTTTCCTGATCATTTCGCTTCTTGCGGGTCTGTTCAGACGGGCGTGAGGACCGAGCGATCATCGAGCGAACACTGGAAGCCGCACCCCTCAAACGGTTTCCAGTCACCGCCGGGCGGTATCCTTCAAAGGGCACCGTCCGGCGGACCGCTTTGGAGGCTCGTTTCGGGAAATCTCCTGTGGAACCCATTCAACAGTGAGCCGTTCAGTCTGAGTTGGGTGGACAGATTGGCCGATGCGTTCCAGAATCGGAAATAGAGAGGACGATGTGCAAAGCGATGAGGTCATCGCCTTGCACCCTGCCGAAAACGGCATGCAGCTTGGTCGGGCTCTTCTCCACGCTTTGCACAATGCAGGCATTTCCGTTCTCTATCAGGATCGCGAGATGAGGACCGTATGGGCGCGCAACATGCGTGCGCCCTGGGTCTCCGATACCGCCGACAGCAATGGCATCCTGCCGGCGGCGCAGGCAGACCGCATTGGCGCGGCCAAACGCGACGTCATTGCATCCGGCAACCCGCAACATCTCGAGATCAGCGTTCCCGCCGAGGATGGCATCCGCTGGTTTCAAGTCTGGATCGATGCCGACCACGGCGATGGCGGCACGGTGCAAGGCGTCGTCACCACGATGGTCGAGACGACCGAGCAGAAACGCCGCGAGCAGACCCTCACGACGCTGTTGCGTGAAGTCAGTCATCGCTCGAAGAATCTGCTGGCGATCATTCAAAGCATAGCCACCCAGACCGGGCGCTACTCCGACGGCATCGGCGATTTCCTGACACGCTTCCGCGGCCGGCTGCAATCGCTGGCTTCATCCCAGGATCTCGTGACCTCCTCCAATTGGCGGGGCGCCGCACTTCGCGAACTGGTGTCGGGGCAGGTTGGCCGCTACGGCGGAGATCCGGTTCGCAGCCTGCGTTTTCAGGGGGCAAACCCCTATCTCAATCCCAACGCTGCCCTGCATATCGGCCTCGCCATGCATGAACTCGCCGTCAACTCGGTGAGCTATGGCGCCCTGTCGCGGCCGAATGGGTTTGTCGAGGTTACAGCCAGCCTGACTCCCGACGACACCGGGACCTCCCTGTCTCTGACGTGGGCCGAGACGATCGGAGCCAACGACAACCAGCGTAGCGAGAAGCGCTTCGGCAGCGTCGCACTCGAACGGGTCGTGCCGGCATCGCTGAACGGCACGGCGACGCTCGAAATCGCGGCTGATCGCCTCGAATACCGCCTTGTTGTTCCGCATGGCAATTTCGAGACGGAATGAGCGACCGGCGTTTGCCCGATCCTTAACCGGCTGTTCACCATAAAAGTCGATGCTGTTTTTCCGAGATACCGCTGGAACCTGTTGCATCGCCGGACATTTCCGCGGCAGGAACTTGCAGCCCGAGGCGTCCGTACTGACGCCTCCTGTCCCTCAGACCTCACAGCCCTTCTCGCCTTAGGTCTGGCTGCGGTCACACTCGCAGTCGTGCTCTTCCAACTGGCCTACTGATAGTCTGCGCCCCGCGCGCCATGCCCTCCATCCTTATGAGTCGCGAAGCTGCCGTGCAGAACTTTGCCGAGTGAGGGCCGTTACTGTGGCAAGAGTGATTCGGGACCGATGAGTCGATGGTCAGGAGCAGGCTCGGAATATCGGGCCTTTCGGTCGATCCGGCTCCGGAAGACGATTATGACCAGATCATCTGGAATGTGCGTTTCGACGGCACTGTCGATGCTTCCTTGGCTATTCCAGCGTCGCGATAGCGTCGAACATGGTACGCCCAGAAAAAGACTCTCTTCACCAACAATAGATTGCAGCAGCAAAGGCCGCCGTTTCATGCTAAATGGTAGCTGGAGCTTGCTAAAGTGGGACACAAAGTGAGGAGTGACTCTATGCGGAAGATGATTATTGCCATGGTTGCGGTGGTGGCGGTCAGTGGCTGCACCTCGACCGAACAGGACGTGGTTGGCGGCGGCTTGATTGGCGCCGGTGTCGGCGGCTTGGTCGGCGGCAGCAAGGGCGCACTGATCGGCGCGGCCGTGGGTGCCGGTTCCGGCCTGCTGGTGCGCAACCTGCGCAATGGCTATTGCCAGTATCGCGATCATCGCGGCCGGATCTACACGGCTCGCTGCAACTAGTTCGGCGGTAATCGAAACGTTGATCCGGAGACCGGTCCGCCGGCCTCCGGATTTTCGTTGTTTGGATGGTTGATTCTGCGCCTGACGATCGCGCTCAGTTCGCCAAGGGGATTCTGATTTCCACGTTCAGCCCATTGGCCTGGTAATCGCGATGGATCGTGCCGCGCAATTCGCGCGTGACGTTAAGGTCTATCAGCTTGGTGCCGAATCCGGTCTTGGCAGGCGCTTCGAGTTTCTTCTGACCGGTTTCGCGCCAGTTGAGAGCCAGCGTCCTGTCACGCCCGCGCCCTTCGAGCGACCAGTCCACTTTCAGCGCCCAGTCCCCCTTGAGCGAATTGGCCGAATTGCCGGCTTCGCCGTATTTCAGCGCATTCGTCGCCAGTTCGTGAAAGATCAAGCCGAGCGCTTGCGTCGTGTTTTCGTCGAGCAGCACCTGCGGCCCTGACAACAGCCCTTCGGGCAGCTCCTTGCCGAACACCTGGCCAAGCTCGATGCGCAAGAGATCGGCAAGATCGGCCTTTTGCCAGCGCGAGCGCGTCAGCATGTCCTGGGACGCCGCCATCGCCTGGAGCCGGGCCGAGAAGGATGAGGAAAACTCATTGACGTCTGTGGCCCGCGAAGCCGTCTGGCGCGCGATCGCCAGCACCCTGGTGATCGAATTCTTGATGCGATGCTTCATCTCCTGCAGCATCAGGTCTTTTTCGAGCAGGCTCTTTTCCGTCGTCTCGTGCAAGCGCGCCGCCGCCTCATAGGCGCGCTCCTGGAAACGCGCGACCAGCGCGATGGCGCCCGCCAACAACAGGCCGAACAGCCCCAGCATCACCGGAATGGCGCGCGACGACGGCTGCGAGAAGGCGCTCGTCGGCCGGAACAAAACAGTCCATGGCCGCCCGGCCACAACGATCTTGCGGGTGACCAGCAGCCTGTCGCCGAATGTCGAAGCCGGTGGCGTTTCCGACCGGAACAGCAGATTGTCGCCGTTCACCGCGCCGTCGCCGTCGTAGATCTCCGTGTTGACCGGCAGCAGCGGCGATCGACTGAGCGCGGTCTGGAACAGATCGCTGGTTCGAAAAGCCGCATAAAGAAAACCCGCCGTGGAGGATCTGGGCGCATCGATGGCATCGGGTGCCGTTTCGACATTGAGTCGCACGAAGACGAGGAAGCCGGTGAACGTCTGCGCGGCACCCGTCTCCTGGCCCAGTTGCACCAGCCCGCTGGCGTGCTGCTGGTCATCCAACATCGCCTTTTCGATTGCCGCGCGCCGCACCGGTTCACTGAACATGTCGTACCCGATGCTGGCCTGGTTGGACGGATCCAGCGGTTCGAACAGCACGACGGGGGTGCGCCAGGGCTGCGTGGTATCAGGATAGATTGGATGGTTGACGCCATGGTCGTACTGCATATGGCGTTCGACCGCCGTCTCGTCTCCAGCCTTTGCCAGCCTGAGATAGCCGATGCCGCGCAAGCCGGCAAAATTTCTGTCGACATCGAGCGCTTTGAAGAACGCGTTGAACTCGGCGCCGGAAATATTGCCGTTGCGGGCATCGAACAGGGCCTGTGTCGAGCGTAGCAGCGACAAATGCAGATCGATGCGGCTCTCGATCCGGTTGAGCGCGTCGTCGGCCGTCGCTTCGAACTTGATGCGGGCGGCCTCTTGCGTCGCGAAATAGGCGAACCCCGCCATCGTCATGCTGATCAGCGCGACGGCGATGAACGCGACGGTTGGAAAAAGCTTCTTCAACGGATGATGCGGTCCATGAGCATGTCGAGCCTTTTATGGGGAAGTCGCCGTGCCAATACAATGGCAAGGCCAAGCCATCCTGACGGCTGGCACATCGGATGGTCCGGACCCGGCACATTCCTCCGGTCAGGCGGCATCGCTACCCGCAAGCCTCAAGCGGCGATCTTCAGCGCGCCCGGTCCGGGAATGGCACCGGGCGGGCATTTGCCCAAAATGATCATGCCGAGCACCTCATCCTGGGTCACGTCCGTAGTGCGGGCGGTGCCGACGACCTGGCCGTTCTTCATGACGCAGACCCGATCGGCAAGGTCGAACACATCGTGGATGTCGTGGCTGATCAGGAAGATGCCGATGCCGTCGGACTTGAGTTGCTTGACCAGTTCGCCGACCTGCGCCGTTTCCTGCGGGCCAAGCGCCGCCGTCGGCTCGTCCATGATAAGAATGCGCGCGTTGAACAGGATCGCGCGCGCGATCGCCACCGATTGCCGCTGGCCGCCCGACAGCTTGATCACTGGCTCCTTGAAGCGCTGGAAGCGCGGATTGAGCCGGCCCATCACCTTGCGCGCCTCGGCCTCCATGGCAACGTCGTCGAGCGTACCCCAGGCGGTCATCAGCTCCCGTCCGAGGAACAGATTGGCTGCGGCGTCGACATTGTCGGCCAACGCCAGTGTCTGATAGATCGTCTCTATGCCGTATTTCTTGGCGTCGCGCGGATTGGAGATAGCTGCCTCCTCGCCGTTGACGAAGATCTGGCCCGCATCGCGTTTGTAAGCGCCGGACAGGATCTTGATCAATGTCGACTTGCCGGCGCCGTTGTGGCCGAGCAGCGCCACGACCTCGCCGGGGAAAAGATCAATCGAGGCGTCGTCGACGGCGCGGATGCCGCCGAACGCGATTGAGATGTTGCGCATGTCGATCAGCGCGGTGCCCGCGGGGTCGATTTTGTCAGCCATGATCGTTTCTCCCCGACAGTTCCTGCTTGAGCATGATCTCTGGACAAACGATTTCCGTCTGTCCGAGAAAACCGTTGTCACTTTTCGGGATCATGCTCAGACCCGCTTGCGATAGACGGTATCGAGCCAGACGGCGATGACCAGCACGGCGCCAACGACGATGCTCTGCAGCGGCGAGTCGATGCCAAGCAGCACCATGCCGGACTGCAGCGACTGCATGAGCAGCGCCCCGAGCATGGCGCCGAGCACCGTTCCGGAGCCACCCGCAAGCGAAGTGCCGCCGATGACGGCGGCGGCGATCACCAGCAATTCGTCCAACGTGCCCAGCGCATTGGTCGCCGCGTTTAGGCGGGCCGACGAGATCGCCGCGCTGATCGCGGCCAGCACGCCCATGATCATGAACACTTTCATGGTCACCCAGCGCGTGTTGATGCCGGCGAGATTGGCGGCCTCCGGATTGCCGCCGATGGCAAAGACGTAGCGACCGAAACGGGTGCGCCTGGTAATGAAGGTCATGACAATGCCGACCGCGACCGCCATCAGCACCGGTATGGCCACGCCGTGGGCGATGAACAGCCCACCTTCGGGAATGGTGATGCCGTTCTGCTGCGCATACTGGCGCACGATGCCGATTGGCCACGGATAGGAATTAGCGATCCAGACGGCCCCAAGGATGGCCGCACAGGTGACCACGCCGAGGAAGATCTCCGCCCAGACGGGCCGCAGTGGAAAGTTGAACCGTTTGCGCTGCGAGCGGCCGTTGAGCAGCGCGAAAGCGACAGCCACGCAAGCGACGACGCCGATGATCCAGCTGGCGGTAGCGCCGACCGAGCCCCGCGGCCCGCCGCCCATCAGCTGGAACGTGGCGTCAAGCGGCGCGACCGTGCGCCCGTTGGTGATCAGCCATGCCATGCCGCGCCAAACCAAAAGACCGCCCAGCGTCACGATAAAGGCAGGAACCTCAAGATAGGCGATGATGAAGCCCTGGAAGGCGCCGATCGCAAGGCCGAGCACCACACCGGCGGCCAGGGCGATGATCCAGAGCCAGGGATTTCCAAGTTGGAAGCCGATGACACGAATGAGGAATTCGGCTTGCGCCACGCCCATGATCATACCGATCACGCCTTCGACGGAACCAACCGAAAGGTCGATGTTGCGCATGACGATGACCAGCACCATGCCGGTTGCCATGATCGCGACCGAGGAGGTCTGCACCGACAGGTTCCAGAGATTGCGCGGCGTCAGGAAAAGTCCGCCCGACAAGATGTGAATGCCAACCCAGATGACCAGCAACGCACCAACCATGCCAAGCATGCGCGTATCGAGTTCGGTTGCCTTGAGGAAGCGTCCGACAGTGCTCAGTTCGGACGCACGCGCCTGGTCTGCGGGGGTATTTGCAGCAGGTAGGTTGGACGTCGTGTCGGTCATGATTTCCTCCCAACCGGCGGGCCGTCTGACGCGAATACCGGAACCAGCCTAGAAGCTATCCGCGTGATGCGGAAACACAAATCTTTTTGAGAAAACGCCGCGGCTTTTGGGCCGCGGCGTTGAGAATGCAGAGAGAGCCCAGCTTTAGTTGCAGGCTGCGACGGTGCCGGCGGCGACGCCCGCGCAGACCTCGTCCTTCTTGATCCAGCCGGCGTCGATGACGACGTTGAGATTGTCCTTGGTGATGGCAACCGGGGTCAGGAACAGCGACTTGACAGTATTGCCGCCCGGCGTCGTGAAGTCCTTGGCGCCGGCAATGTCGCCCGTCTTCTTGCCATCGGCAAGTTGCGAGGCGATCTCGGCGGCATTCTTGCCGAGTTCGCGCGCATCCTTCCACACCGACACGGTCTGCGTGCCGAGGGCGATGCGGTTCAGCGCGGCGTGGTCGCCGTCCTGACCCGAGACCGGCACGGTGCCGGCCAACCCTTGAGCCGTCAGCGCCGCCACGACGCCGCCGGCGGTGCCGTCATTGGCCGCGACCACGGCATCGACCTTGTTGTCGTTGGCGGTCAGGAACTGTTCCATGTTCTTCTGGGCATTGGCTGGCAGCCAGCCGTCCGTATAGGCCTCGCCGACATTCTTGATCTTGCCGCTGTCGATGGCTTCCTTGAGCACTTCCATCGAGCCCGCGAACAGGAAGTCGGCATTCGGATCGGCACCCGAGCCCTTGATGAAGACATAGTTGCCTTCCGGCTTGACCTTGAACACTTCGCGGGCCTGCATGCGGCCGACTTCCTTGTTGTCGAAGGTCAGATAGAAGACGTCCTTGTTCTCGATCAGCCGGTCATAGCCGACGACCGGAATGCCTTCGTCCAGCGCCTTCTGTACCGCCGGGCCGATAGCCGAGGCATCCTGCGCCAGGATGATCAGCGAATTGGCGCCCTGCGAGATCAGGCTCTCGACATCGGTAAGCTGCTTGCCGGGATTGGACTGCGCGTCGGCGGAGATGTACTTGTCGCCGGCTGCCTCGATCGCCGTCTTCATGGCGGCCTCGTCGGTCTTCCAGCGCTCTTCCTGGAAGTTGGACCACGAAACGCCGATGACCTTGTCCTTCGCCTGCGCGACTGACGCGAGCGTCAGCGACATGGCGACACCCGCCAGGATGGCGGCTGTGAATCTTTTCATATTATCCTCCCTGCGCCGCGTATGGCGCGACCAAACTGACCCTAAGGCCGGCACAAAGGCTCTATTTTTTCGAGCCTCGAAAAAATACTGATCCAACACCCGAACGCTGTCAACATCGATTCTGAGGGATTTTGATGTGTCTGCGAATTTTTTTCGAGCTCCGGAATAAATAAATGACAGGCCGGGCGGCTTCTGCCAGTATTTGACAGCGTTGCCGACAGCGTTCGAGGGGACGGAGAACCGCGGCGACCGGGAGGACTTGAACAGACATGTCGGTCGGAATCCGCCACGACGATTTGCGCCGGCGCAACCGGGCGATGGTGATCGCCGCTGTCCGCCGCGCCAGACAGCCTTCACGCACCGAGATCGCCGCAACCACGGGCCTCAGCCACTCGACCATATCGGCGATCTCCTCCGACCTGATCGGTGAAGGCATCCTGACAGAAAGCAAGCCAAGCGAGGCCGGCTCGCTCAAACGTGGCCGGCCCCAGGTCGGGCTCAGCCTCAACCCGGAAGCGGCAGCGGTGATGACCGTGGTGCTGTCGCTGAATTTTCTCTCCGTCGCCGTCATCGACTATGCGGGCCAGGTGATATCAGAGGAACAGCGCCGGCTGGACACGTTGACCATAGCGCGCGACGCGCTGATCGGCGAATGCACGGCAATCGTGCGGCGTCGTTTCGAAGATCCCGATCTTGACGTTCACAGGATCGCCCGCATCGCGCTGGCGATCCAGGGCATCACCGACACCCGTGCTCGCGCCATGCTGTGGTCGCCAATCACGCCGCACACCGATATCGCCTTCGCCGACATCCTCGAAGACGAGTTCGGCATCCCCGCCACCATGGAGAACGACTGCAACATGATGGCGATCGCGCTGCGCTGGCGCGATCCCGATCGCTACCGCAACGATTTCATCGCCATCCTTTTGTCGCACGGCATCGGCATGGGCCTGGTGCTGAAAGGCGAATTGTTCACCGGCACCCACTCGTCGGGCGGCGAGTTCGGTCATATGATCCATCGGCCGAACGGCGCGCTCTGCCGCTGCGGACGGCGCGGCTGCGTCGAGGCCTATGCCGGCAACTACGCCATCTGGCGCAATGCAAGGCAACTGGGTGAGGACGCGGAACCCGTCGCCGATGTCAGCGACGCCGACATGCGCGCGCTGGCGGCTGTTGCCCGCGAAAGTGACGGGCCCGAACGGGAGGCCTATCGCAGGGCCGGCGAAGCCCTCGGCTACGGTCTCGGCAGCCTTTTCGCGCTGATCGATCCGGCGCCCGTCGCCATGGTCGGCGTCAGCGCCGCCGCCTTCGACCTGATCGAGCCGGCATTGCGCAAGGCCATCGCCCAGACCGCCGGCGGCCAGCATTCCGAATGGATTTCCTTCGAGGCAGAGCCGAACGAATTGCCGCTGATCCGCGAAGGCTGCGCCATGCGGGCGCTGACCTTCGTCGATCAGGAGATTTTTGCGCCAGGTGTGCTGGCGAGAGGGAGCGCCGGAAAGAGTGTCGCGTGAGACCAGGGTCAAAGCCGGTCATTGTGAACGACCGAGTTCGACCCTGGGCGGAGTTTAGCACGTCCTCGGTTGAACTCTCACAGCCAAGTCCCTTGCAGTCATTGCTGCGCCGATCGATTGCGCGGTCCGCACATCTACCGCTCCGTGAAAGCGCGAGCGAAGGAATCGCGCATCGGCCGTGCGAGATACTCGAAAAAGCTCCGGTCGCCAGTACTTATGAACGCTTCTACCGGCATTCCAGGATAGAGCTGCTCCGCTTTCACGCCGGGCGGCAAGGCGGAGGCAATTTTCAGCTTCGCGCGGAAATACGCTTCATGCGTAACCTGGTCGATGAGCCGGTCTGCGGAAACCTGTGTCACGATGGCTGAAATCTCAGGCGTGAGCCGCATGTTCAACGCTGATAGTCGCAGTCTTGCCGGCTGGCCGACACGAACCTGGTCGATGTCTTTCGGCGGCAGCCGTGCATCGACGACCAGACCCGATGTCGTAGGCAGAATCTCCATGATCTTCTCGCCGGGGGCAATCACGCTGCCCTTGGAATTATAGGTGGACGACACCACGATGCCCGCTGCCGGCGCCTTGATCGTCGTCCGCCGCAGCACTGCCTCGGACGCCCGCATCTGTTCGTCGATGTCGGCCAGCGAAGACCGTACCTCGTCGAGCTTCGTCAGGGCTTCCTCCACGCGTTGGGTGGTCAGGCGCTCGATTTGCTCCTGGGCTTCGACGATCTGGGTGTTGGCCGCTGCAAGATTTGCCTCCAGCGCCCCTGCCTGCCCGACGAGATCGGCTTCGCTGCGCAAAAGCTGCGAATATTCCGTGCGATTGGTGAGGCCTTTGTCCAGCAGATTGGTCTTGATGCCGAGCTCTTTCTTCACGACTTCGGCCTGTTGCTGGACGGCCAGTTTCTGGGCTTGCAAACCGACGACAGACTGGCGATGCATGGCAACCCGCTGCGCGAGGATCGATTGTTCCGATCGAAACCGGGCGAGCCTGGCATTGAATTCCTTCTGCTGTTCTCGAACCAGAATCTCGAAATCGTGCTGGAATGGTGCTGGCGCGGCCTCCGTGATTGGCGCAAGCTGGTCCAGTCCGTCGCGTTCCGCCTCCAGCCGCGAGGCGCTCGCCTTCAACGCGATCGACTGTCTCGTCAGCCGGTTGAGCTCGGCTTGCGCGGCCGTTCTATCCAGCAGGATCAGATCCTGGGCCTGCTGCACGCGATCACCCTCATGGGCGAGCAATTCTTGAATGATACCGCCCTCAGGATGCTGAATGAGGATGTTTCCGCCTGTCGCCGAGATTGTGCCTTGCGTGATGACCGCGCCGGACAACGGTGCACTGACCGCCCAATAGCCAAAACAACCTATCAATATCGCTGTTGCCGCATATCCGGCGAAAGCCACCCGCCGGATGTCGGTGCGCGCTTTGCCTTCCCAGACGAGACTCTGTGCTGCCATCTTCTAGGATCCAAAGCGGACGTTATGAGGGGTGGTGCGGATCGTCGTCGCAAAGGACCCCGTCACCGCCATGCTGCGCTTCGGGGGAAGGCCGATGCCGGCGATCGGCTGCCGCAACACGTCGCCGCTTGGACCGAAGGCTTCGATCACTCCACTGCGCAGAAGCATCACGCGATCGCAGGCTGCGGCGACCGAAGGGCGGTGCGTTATCACGATCGTCGTAACGCCCGCTCCTTTCGCCGCGGCAAGCACGTCTTCGAGCGCGGCTTCGCCGCTGCCGTCGAGATGTGTGCTGGGCTCATCCAGCACAAGAATACGCGGATTGCCGTAAAAGGCACGCGCCAGCCCGATCCTTTGGCGTTCGCCGCCCGACAGTGTTCTGTCCGACGGACCTATTCCGGTCTGGTAGCCATCGCGCAGCGCCAGTATCAGTTCATGCGCCTGGGCACGTTTTGCCGCTTCGACGATAGAGGCGTCACTTGCATCAGGTTCAAAGCGGGCGACATTTTCCGCGATTGATCCGGGAAAGAGCTCCACCTCCTGAGCGAGATATCCGATATGACGGCCAAGCTGCTTCTCGTCCCAGTTTCTGAGGTCGGCGCCGTTTATCCTGACGCAGCCGCTGGTCGCTTGGATCGCACCGACAAGCAATCTTGCCAGGGTGGACTTGCCGGCCCCGCTTGGACCTATTATCGCAACCGCTTCGCCGGCGCCGATCTGGAAGTTCAGTCGCTTGATGATGGGTTCGGTGCCGGGCGTGGCGTTCGGAGCGACAAGGATCAGCCCCTGCACGACAATTTCGCCCGACGGATCCGGCAAGGTCAGTTTTCGCGCGTGTGCCGGATGGGCGGAAAGCGCCTTGTCCAACCGCTTCCACGATCGTCTGGCGTCGACGATCTGCCGCCATGAACCGATCAGTTGATCGAGCGGCTGCAGCGCGCGGGACGACACCAGGGAAGACGCGAAGATCATCCCTGCCGTCATCTTCCCTTGCAGCACGAGCCATGCTCCAACGCCCAGTATCGCCAGCTGAAGGATCATGCGTACGGCTCGCGATGTTCCGCTGAAGATCGCGTTGGCCGTGGACGAACGGTCATGAAGAACTAGCGCCTCCGCCACGTGCCTGCCCCAGACGCGCGCGGCGTTTTGGACCATACCCATGGCGAGCAGCGTCTCCGCGTTGCGGGCAAAGGCCTGCTCCGACAGGCTGGCGACAGCCGAACGTTCCGCGGACAAAGCGTCGTTCCTGCCGACGGCGAGCTGATTTGCCAGGACCAGCGTAAGCAACAGCGCAACCCCTGCCAGCGTAAGCCAAAACAGAAAGGGATGGATGAGGTACAGCAGGGTGAGGAAGAAGGGAGCAAACGGCAGGTCGAACAAGACCGCCACGCTGCGTGACCTGATGAAGGCGCATATCGAGGCAAGGTCGCGCAGTGGAGACATGGCTGCGCCGCCGGCGTACTTGGCTTCAAGCGAGACGGCGAATGTCCTCGCACCCAGTCTGTCGTCGACAGTGGCTGCAACGCGCTGCGTGTAGATGGAGCGGACCGCATCGAGGAGACCGAGAAAGGCTAGCGCGAGAACCGCGATAGCCGACAGGTAGAACAGCGTCTCGACGCGGTAGGAAGGCAGGACGCGGTCATAGACCTGCAAGAGATAAAGGGGGATCACCAACAGCAGGATGTTGATGAGGAACGAGAAAGCACCGACATCGGCGATGGCGCGCCTGAAAACTGCCCGCAAACTGGACTCTCCAATCATCCCCGCGCTCCCTGACGGCTAATGGCCTCAAACATGAAGCCGCCGCTTAGACCGAGTGGTCGCTTGCCATGTCCAAGGGTTGGTCCAGCGTATAGGCGTGGATATAGTCGATTTTCATCTCCGCTGGAGTAGCCAGATGGTCAGGAGGCTGGCCGGCAATGCCGCCCACCGCGAGATTGGCCAGTATGTACATGGGGTCGTGCATGTCGGACGGCGTCGCCGCTTGGGCGACCTTCACACCGTCATAGGTCCAGACAAGCTCATCCTTTGTCCAGAGCAGGCCATAGGTGTGGAAACCGTCAGTGTCCGCAACGTTCACGGTGGACGAAACCTTCGTGTGCTCTCCCGTCTCATTGGTGTGCGCTGTCATGAAAAGCGTGTTCGGATCCTGACCGCGCGTTTCGACGACGTCCAGCTCCGGCGGCCACGATCCGTCTTCCGGAAGCAGCCAGAAGGCCGGCCAGGCTCCGGCCGTTTCGGGCAGGTCCGCCCGCATTTCGAAATAGCCGTAGGTTTGCGCGAAGGTGTCGTGGGTCGTCAGTATCCCCGATGTGTATTCGTAGTTGTTGATCAGAGGCTTGATGTCCTCCGGCGCCTGCGCGGCGGTGATGGTGAGGACGCCGTTTTCAACGCTGAACGGGTGGACGGAACTCGTCGGCCCGTAATTGGCGTCGATATACCATTGCAACTCGCCATTGCTGCTCAATGTGCTGCCGTTCGGCGCGCCCCACGAGAAATTGGAATTCCACGTGCCGTCCTGCCCGTCCCGAAGGCTCAGCGTGTTGAATTCGTCGGAGAAGGACAGCGTCATTCCGGACTTGTCTATCGGCAGTTCGAACTGGGTGGGCTGCAACTTGTCGATGGTCGTATTCTTGAACACCAGGATCTCGTCAGATCCGAGGTTCAGCATCACGTTCGATTCCACCTGAACCATCTGCGAACGGACGGCGTCGAACGAAGTGAAGTCATAGCCGTTAAGGCGCACCACATCGGTCGCACCGAAATCGAAGATAAGATCGCTCCCATTTCCTTTGGAGATGGCGAAAGTGTCGGCGCCGTCACCGCCGATCAGGACATCATTTCCCTTGCCGCCATCCAGCGTCTGATGACCCGACCCGCCCTTGATGATGTTGTCCAACGCATTTCCGAACGCATATCGATTGGCGCCGGTAACGACCAGGTTCTCGAAATTGTCGGGGAGCTTGTAGCTCATCCAGGTGTCGATCGTATCGATCCCGGCCCCGGGATCTTCGACCGCCTTATTGTTGGTGGAATAGAGGTGATAGTAGTCATCGCCGGCGCCACCGTACATCGTGACATAGACGCCGGTGTCTCCCCAGAAGGAGTCGTTGCCTGAAGTGCCATGCAGTTCGGCCCCGGCTCCGGTTGCCGAGAACCAATGACTGGACGCGCCGGTGTAGGGAAGAGGAATACCTTTGGCGTTTAAGACCGTGCTCATCAGAAATCCTTCCTCTTAGTGTCCGACCTGGTCAAATCATTCGGCGCAGCGTCCGGCGACCGCTTTCAAAGCAACGTTGCAACGAACGAGATCGTTCCCGCGGAATCATCATCAGATCCAAGATCGTATTGACTATTCGGAGCACATACAATCAATAAAGAAGAGGGAAACTCGCTCTTAGTCGGATGCAATTTTTAATAAAATTGCGAATTTATGCGAAACCACATCCTCTAGCGGGCACATAGCCATATTAGTTCAAATTGTTTCTTGAGGCGCGCGACTTTGATCGGAGGTCTGCGGGCAAGATAGCAATGTGACCAACTAAAGTGTCACGGGCCGTGCTTCCTGCGGCCAGCCTGGCAGAAAAGCGAATTGGGAGATCGGAAGGCAATCGCCAGCCAGTCAAGGTACGCGCGAGCCCGCGACCGCGAAGGGCAGTTTAGACTTCGATGCCGCCTGCTTGAATGTCTGCCATCGCGTGGCCATTGGCGACGACCTGCTGATTGAATTTGAACCTTGGTTCCGATCTATCGGCTAGTCTTCCCTGATCGCGTAGCCTGCGCCCCGAATGGTGCGGATGACGTCGGGCATGCGGCCGTTGTTGACGGCTTTGCGCAGCCGCCCGACATGCACGTCTACCGTGCGTTCGTCGATGTAGATCGTTTCGCCCCAGACGTTGTCGAGCAGCTGGCTGCGCGAGAACACGCGGCCGGGATGGCGCATCATGAATTCGAGCAGGCGGAATTCGGTCGGCCCGAGCCGGATCTCGCTCTTCTTGCGATAGACCCGGTGCGATTCTCGATCGAGCACGATGTCGCCGACCTTCAGCACGCTGGACAGCAGTTCCGGCTTGGCACGGCGCAGCAGCGCCTTGACCCTGGCCATGAACTCCGGTGTCGAAAACGGCTTTACCAGATAATCGTCGGCGCCGGTCGAGAGGCCCCGCACGCGATCGCTCTCCTCGCCGCGCGCGGTCAGCATGATGATCGGCAGCCGCTCGGTCTCGGGACGCATTCGCAGGCGCCGGCAGAGTTCGATGCCGGAGACCGCCGGTACCATCCAGTCGAGCACCAGAAGGTCAGGCACGTTCTCCTGCAGCCGGATCTCGGCCTCGTCGCCGCGCGTCACGACCTCGACCTGATAGCCCTCGGACTCCAGATTGTAACGGAGCAGCACGCCTAGCGGCTCCTCGTCCTCCACCACCATGATGCGTGGCGCGATCATCGGCTGGTTACCCCTGTCGTCATGCCGCGGGCGCGGACATTGTCGTCTCGTCCTGTTTCGGACGATTGGCCGGCAGCTGCGTGCCGGTCAAAACATAATAGGCATTTTCCGCGATGTTGGTGACATGGTCGCCGATGCGCTCGAGGTTCTTGGCGCAGAACAAAAGATGCGTGCACGCGGTGATGTTGCGCGGGTCTTCCATCATATAGGTGAGAAGCTCGCGGAACACGGAGGTGTATTTGACGTCGATGCGTTCGTCGTCGGCACGCAGTTTCGCCAGCGCGGCGGCGTCACGCGCCGCATATTCCTCGATGACGCCCTGCACCTGGATCAGCACCAGTTGTGCCATTCCATCGATCGAGTGCGAAAGGTCGCGCGGCGTGACGCTGAGGCCGACAGTGCCGACACGCTTGGCGATGTTCTTGGCAAGGTCGCCGATGCGTTCGAGATCGCCGGCCATGCGGATAGAACCGACGACATGGCGCAGATCATCGGCCATCGGCTGCCGCTTGGCGATCAGCGTGATTGCGCGGTCGTCGAGCTCGCGCTGGCGCGCGTCCATGATCGCATCATCGGAGACGACGCGCTGTGCCAAGGCGTTGTCGGAATTCAAGAGCGCCTTGGTCGCACCGCCGACCATCGAGCTGGCGAGATCGCCCATGTCGCTGATGAGCTTGCTGATCTGACCGAGATCCTCGTCGAAAGAAGCGACTGTGTGTTCGCTCATGATCCTGTTCCTCGTATGCCTGAGCTCAGCCGAAGCGGCCGGTGATGTAGTCCTGCGTGCGCTTCTCGCGGGGCGACGTGAAGATCTTCTCGGTGCGGTCGAACTCGACCAGCTCGCCCAGATACATGAAGGCCGTCTGCTTCGATACGCGCGCCGCCTGCTGCATGTTGTGGGTGACGATGACGATCGTGTAGTCGGCTTGCAACTCGTCGATCAGTTCCTCGATCTTGGCGGTCGACAGCGGGTCGAGCGCCGAGGCGGGCTCGTCGAGCAGGATGACTTCCGGCTTCACCGCCACGGTGCGGGCGATGCAGAGCCGCTGCTGCTGGCCGCCGGAGAGGCTGAGGCCGCTGGCGTCGAGCTTGTCCTTGACCTCGGTCCAGAGTGCCGCGCGCTTCAGCGCCTGCTCGACGCGGCCGTCCATCTCCGACTTGCTCAGCTTCTCGTAGAGCCTGATGCCGAACGCGATGTTTTCATAGATCGACATCGGAAATGGCGTCGGCTTCTGGAACACCATGCCGATCTTGGTGCGCAGCAGGTTGAGGTCCTGCGAGCGGTCGAGAACGTTCTGGCCGTCGAGCAGCACCTGACCTTCGGCCGTCTGCTTGGGATAGAGCTCGTAGATGCGGTTGAAGACGCGCAGCAGCGTCGACTTCCCGCAGCCCGAAGGCCCGATGAAGGCGGTGACGCTGCGCTCCGGCAAGGACAGCGTAATGTCCTTCAGCGCCTTCGACTGGCCGTAGTAGAAGTTGAGGTTCTTGACCTCGATCTTGGCCTTGGCGGTGGCCTCGGCGGCGATCGTCATGTCTGGAGACAACATCTGGCTCATTTGTCCTCTCTGCGTCCGGTCAGGCTGCGCGCAACGATGCTGAGCGCAAGAACCGTCAATGTGATGATGAGTGCGCCGGTCCAGGCCAGTTGCTGCCATTCCTCGTAGGGGCTGAGAGCGAACTGGAAGATGGTGACAGGCAGGCTGGCCATCGGCGCGTTGAGATTGCTCGACCAGAACTGGTTGTTGAGCGCCGTGAAGAGCAGTGGTGCCGTCTCGCCGGAGATACGGGCGATCGACAGCAATATGCCGGTGACAATGCCCGATAGCGCGGCGCGGTAGGCGACCGACTTGATGACCACCCAGCGCGGTGCGCCGATCGCGGTGCCGGCTTCGCGCAAGGCGTTCGGCACCAAATTGAGCATGTCTTCGGTGGTGCGTACCACCACCGGAATGACGAGGATGGCGAGCGCGACAGCACCGGCGATTGCCGAGAAATGCCCCATCGGCCGCACCATAAGTTCGTAGACGAACAGGCCGATGATGATCGACGGCGCCGACAGCAGGATGTCGTTGATGAAGCGCACCACGGTGGTCAGCCTGGAAAAGCGACCGTATTCGGCCATGTAAGTGCCGGCCAGCACTCCGATCGGCGTACCGACGATGACGGCGATGATCGTCATGACCACGCTGCCATAGATGGCGTTGAGCAGGCCGCCGGCGTCGCCGGGAGGCGGCGTCATCTGCGTGAAGACGTCAAGGGACAGGCCGGCCGCGCCCTTGTAGACCAGCGCGCCGAGGATGAGCGCCAGCCAGGCAAGTCCGATGCCCGCCGCGGTGACACACAGCGTCATCATCACGGCATTCTTCCTCTTGCGGCTCTGGTGAAGCGATGTGGCTGTCGACATCGGTCAGGCTCCGGTGCGGGCGTCGATGCGCATCAGCATGTAGCGGGCGATGGCAAGGATCAGGAAGGTGATGACGAACAGGATCAGGCCGAGCGCCACCAGCGAAGAGGTGTAGAGGTCGCCGACGGCTTCGGTGAACTCATTGGCGATGGTCGCGGAGATCGTCGTTGCCGGCGCGAACAGCGAGGTTGAGATGCGGTGCGCGTTTCCGATGACGAAGGTGACCGCCATGGTTTCGCCCAGCGCGCGGCCAAGGCCGAGCATGACGCCGCCCATGATGCCGATCCTCGTGTAGGGAATGACGACGCGGCGGGTCACTTCCCAGGTCGTGCAGCCGATGCCGTAGGCCGATTCCTTTAGCACCGGCGGTACCGTGTCGAAGACGTCCTTGGTGATCGAGGTGATGAAGGGCAGCACCATGATGGCGAGGATCAGCGACGAGGTCAGCAGGCCGATGCCATAGGGCGGACCGGCAAACAGGCTGCCGAGGCCGGGAATGCCGTGGAACACGCCGATGATGAAGGGCTGCACGGTCGTCTGCAGGAACGGCGCCAGCACGAACAGGCCCCAGATGCCGTAAATGATCGAGGGGATGCCGGCCAGCAGTTCCACCGCCATGCCGATCGGCCGCCGCAGCGGGCGCGGGCAAAGCTCGGTGAGAAAGATGGCGATGCCGATGCCGAGCGGCACGGCGATCAGGATGGCGATGGCCGACGTGATGATGGTGCCGTAGATCGGTGCCAGCGCGCCGAATTTCTCCGTCACCGGATTCCAGCTTTCGCTGGTCAGGAAAGAGAAGCCGAAGGTCGACAGGGCTTGCCAGGATCCGGCAAACAGCGAGATCGCGACGCCGCCAAGCAGGACCAGCACCAATATGGCGGCGGCCCGGGTCATCCCGTGGAAGATTGCGTCGGTCAGCGCGAATCGTCTGACGATCGCGTCGCGCGAACCTCGAATGGCTGGCAAGGCTTCCTGGACAGCGCTCATGTGAAGCTCGGCTCTTTGAGTTGAGGGAAAGGAGCGCCGCGCCGCGGCGCTCCTTCGAAGGATGTTACTCGCCTGCGAAGACCGGCTTCCCGTCGGCCTGGATGTCGGCCTTCCAGGAGGTCTTGATCAAGTCGACGACGCTGTCGGGGATCGAGACATAGTCGAGCGCCTTGGCGGTATCCTTGCCGTCCTTGTAGGCCCAGGCGAAGAACTTCAGCGCTTCGCCGGTGGCGGCGGCATCGTTGGGAACCTTGTGGATCAGCACCCAGGTCGAAGCAGCGATCGGCCAGCTGGTGTCGCCGGGTTCGTTGGTGATGATGACGTTGAAGTTCTTCGCGCCTTTGAAATCGGCATTCGAAGCAGCCGCGCCGAAGGATTCGAGCGACGGCTCGACGACCTTGCCGGCGGCATTCACCAGCTTGGAGTAGGAAAGGCTATTCTGCTTGGCATAGGCATACTCGACGTAGCCGATGCCGCCGTCGGTCTGCTTGACGGTATTGGCAACGCCTTCGCTGCCCTTGGCGCCGACGCCAGTTGGCCATTCGACGGCTGTGTCCGAACCGACCTTGTCCTTCCAGTCAGGCGACAGCTTGACCAGATAGTTAGTGAAGTTGAAGGTCGTGCCCGAGCCGTCCGAGCGATGCACGACGGCAATCGCGGTGGACGGCAGGGTCAGGTTCGGGTTCAGCGCCTTGATCGCCGCATCATCCCAGGTGGTGATGGCGCCGAGGTAGATCTGGGCCAGGGTCGCGCCGTCAAGAACAAGTTCGCCCGGCTTGATGCCGGTCAGGTTGACGATCGGCACGATGCCGCCCATCACCATCGGGAACTGCACGAGGCCGTTCTTTTCCAGGTCGGCGTCGGACATTGGCTTGTCGGTGGCGCCGAAGGTCACGGTCTTGGCGATGACCTGCTTGATGCCGCCGCCCGAACCGATCGACTGGTAATTGAGGCCGACGCCGGTGTCTTTCTTGTAGGTGTCGGCCCATTTGGCGAACACCGGATAGATGAAGGTCGAGCCGGCGCCGGAAAGATCAGCTGCCATTGCCGCGGAAAGGGTGAAAGTGGACGCCGTAGCCATTGCGATCGCAACGGCCGCCGAGCGGATGAAATGTCTCATGTGGCCTGCTCCTGTTCGGAAGATGGTCTCTCGGCGCCATTCCTCTCGGCGCCCGCTGAGGCCAATAGCCTTCGATTATTACAGTCGCATGACAGTTTGATGTCACCCCGGTAACGCATGATCGGGATGAACAAATTGTGGCCTGACCAGCACTCCTGATGGAGCCCGGCTTTGTCCTCGAAATCAGGGACTTGCTGCGTTTGGCCCGAGGCTGGCCGGCGTTTTGGGATTAGCCGGCCTTATAAAAAAGCCGGACGGGAGCGCGTTGCTCGCGGCCACGATGTCGTGGCCGGGCCATCGCCGAAAAACAGGGTCCGTTGGGGTAGGTTGACGCTGTTCCATGCTGGCGGTCGCTGCTCCCGCCCGTAACTGGGAAGAGCGGAATTCGAATATGGCCATTGTCTTGATCAGGCACAGTTTTGATATGGTGCGATCGCGCCATAGTGCTGCGCGTGGGACGCGTCGCGAATCTTTGCCTGGTTCTCGCGAACCGGCACGGCGAGAACCCCTTACCCGGCGTTACGCTGAACTTGGCGGCTGGCGCCGATCCAGCGCTCGACCTTCTCGAGCAGGGCCCTGGGGCTGATCGGCTTGGACAGGTAGTCGTCCATGCCTGCCTCCAGGCAGCGTTCGCGATCGCCTTTCAGCGCATGCGCGGTGACGCCGACGATCGGCACATGAGTGCCGGTTTCTTCCTCCAGCCGGCGAATGGCGGCGGTCGCCTCCAACCCGTTCATCTCCGGCATCGAGACATCCATCAGGATCATGCACGGATTGAGCCGGCCGAAGGCGTCGAGCGCCTTGCGGCCATTGCCGACGATCTCGAAACCGAAACCGGTCTCGCCGAGAATCTGGGTGAACACCATCTGGTTCACCTCATTGTCTTCTGCCACCAGGATATCCAGCCTGTCGTCTCGACCCGTCGCGAGCAGCCGAGGGCGTAGCGAGGGAGGCTGCAGCAGCGCCCGCTGTTCTGCCGGCGCGGACGGCTGTGGTGGCACCATATCGCCCGAAGGGACGGTGCCTGCGAGCGGCAGGGCGTCGCTGCCGGTCGTGTTGTGGCGATGCCGCTGGATGGTTGCGACCAGCGTTTCCAGCAGCACCGATGAGCGCGCCGGCTTGATCAGTTGGGCATCGATGCCGAGATCGCGATAGCCGGTGTTGGCGAGCGACTGGTCGACCGAGGTCAGCATGATGATCGGCGTGCCGGCAAGGCCGGCGGTGTTGCGCACGATCCGCGCCATTTCGGCGCCGCTCATCTCAGGCATCTGGTAGTCGAGCACGACGCAATCGACCGGCACGCCATAGGCAGCGGCGGCGATCAGCACCTTGAGGCCCTCGGCGCCGCTCTCGGCCGCGCAGGAATCGAACGTCCACGATGTCATTTGTTCGGTCAGGATGGCTCTGTTGACCGCGTTGTCGTCGACGATCAGTACGCGCGCGCCGGTCACGTCGATCGGCATGATGCGTTGCCCGTTCTGCTGTCCGGCACTCGGCAGCGTGACCGTGAACCAGAAGGTCGAGCCCTTGCCTTCGGCGCTCTCGACACCGATGTCGCCGCCCATCAGCTCGACGAGCCGCGAAGTGATGGCAAGGCCGAGGCCGGTTCCCTCGTGCCGCCTCGTCGACGAGGTGTCGACCTGGCTGAATTTCTCGAACACCAGTTTCAGTTTTTCCTCGGGGATGCCGATGCCCGTATCGGTGACCGAGATGGTGAGCTTCGTTCCGGTTGCAACCCTCTCGCCTGTGACGTCGACCAGCACATGACCTTCGTCGGTGAATTTCACTGCATTGCCGAGCAAATTGGTGACAATCTGCCTGATGCGGCCGACATCGCCGACAAACAGGCTCTCGAGGCGAGGCTCGACGCGCACGATGAGCTCGAGATCCTTCTCCTTGGCGCGTGTCGACACCAGTGTCGCCACATCCTCGATCGCCTCGGCAAGATTGAAGGGCGCCGGATCGAGCACCAACTGACCGGCGTCGATCTTGGAGAAGTCCAGGATGTCGTTGATGATGGTGAGCAGCGCGTTGCCCGATTTCACGATGATGTCGGTAAACGTCTTCTGCTTCGGGTCGAGATCCGATTTGGCCAAGAGTTCGGCCATGCCGAGCACGCCATTCATCGGCGTACGGATCTCGTGGCTCATATTGGCGAGAAATTCCGACTTGGCGCGGTCGGCGAGAACGGCGCGCTGCCGCGCTTCGCGCAGTTCGACCTCGCGCGTCTTCAACTCGGTGATATCGGTGGTCGAGCCGATCAGGTAGAGCGAGCCATCGGACGCGATCATCGCCCCCTTGCGCGCGAACTGATGCCGGACGCTGCCGTCGGCCAGCGTCACCGTCTCCTCGGCCTCCTGGGTCTCACCGGTGCGCAGCACCGCAAGGTCGCTATCGACGAACGCTTCGCCGTCCGACCCGAATATCTCGATATCGGTCTTGCCGATCGCCTCGTCCTTGCCGAAGCCGGTGAGATCGCTCCAACCCTTGTTGACGTAGAACTGCCTGAGATCGGAGCGCTTGGCGTAGATCGATACCGGCACGTTGTCGATCAGGCTGCGGAACACCTCGTTCTCGCGCATGCTCTCTTCCAGCGCGCGCTCGCGCGCCTTGACGTCGGTGATGTCGGTGCTGGAACCGACCAGATGCACCGATCCGTCCAGCGCCACCAGCCGGCTCTTGCGCGTCATCAATTGTCGAACCGTGCCGTCGCGATGGGTGACGGGTTCCTCGACCTCCTTGACGGTGCCTGTCACGGCGACTTGCGTGTCGTCATCGCTGTAGCCATCGGCGTCCTGCACTCCGAACAGCTGGCGGTCGGTGCGGCCAATGACATCCTCCTTGGCAAAACCGGTGATCGCGCACCAGGCCTTGTTGACGAACTCGATGCTCAGGTCCTGCGCCTTGATGAAGGCGGCGACCGGGAGCTCGTCCAGCACATGCCGGAACAGATCGATCTGGCGCATCGAATCGCGCAACGCCGCCTCGCGGCTCTTGATCTCGGAGATGTCGACGCGAACACCGATGAATGTGCCATCGACGGTCCGCATGTCATAGACCTGATACCAGCGGCCATCGGGGTTGTGGCGCTCGAACGAGGAATTGGGCAAGCGGTAGCGGGCGAGGATCGCATCCAGCCAGCGATCGGGATCGTCGTCGTAGAGCTTGTCGACTTGCGGATCGCCGCTGCTGCGGAAATAGCCGTTGGCATGGCCGAGGACGAGCGCCTCGCGCAATGTGCAGCCGGGCTGCCATGCCGGCCTCAAGGCCGGAAGCGTATCGTGAATCTTGCGGTTGGCGAACACGAACCTGTCGTCACGATCATAGATGATGACGGCCGCCGGCAAGGATTCCAGCACGCTGGCGAGATGCTTGCGCGCATCCTCGGCTTCGGTCTCGCGGCGCTTCATGTCGGAAATGTCGAACAGGAAACCGGCAACGTAATTGCGGCCGCTGGCCATGCCGACGCGGCTTTTCCTGACGATGCGCGAACGGCTGGCGCCATCGGCCTCGAAATTTTCTTCCACTTCGTACGGGCGTCCGCTGGCAAGCACGTCCCGTTCGCTCTGCTCGAAAAGCGCCACAGCATTCGCCGGCAGGAAATCGCCGCCGGGCCTGCCGAGCATGGCTTGCGGCGTCTGGCCAAACAAAGCGGCGAACGCCTCGTTGACGAAAACGAAGCGCAGATGGTCGTCCTTGACGAAGATCGGATCCTTGACGGCATTGATCACTGCTTCGGCCAGTCGCGCTTTCTCCAGAGCGTCGGCAACCTCGGCCTCGCGATTCTTCATGTCGGTGACGTCGACATAGGAGATCAGCCGCTTGCCGCCGGCCAGCGGCGCCATCGATGATATCAGCGTGCGGCCGTCATTGCGCGGGAACTGCCGCGATCCGGCGGTGCCCGCCCTGATTTCCGCCTCGCGCTCGGCGATATGCCGCTGCCATGCCGCGTCTTCGGAACCAAACGGGTCAATGTCACGGCTGGCATCCATCAGGTCGCGGAAGCTGCAGCCGATCTCGGCACGCCGCGCGTCGATCTGCCAGAAATCGTAGAAGGCACGGTTGATGACTTCGGCGCGCATATCGGTATCGAGGACGAGGATGCCGATCGGCATCTGATCGACCATGGTGCGGAGATTGGCGAAGGTCTCGGCGACCTTGGCGTTGGCGCTCTCGATCTCGGCATCGCGGTGGTTGATTTCGGTGACCTCATAGTAGGTCAACAGGCGCTTGCCCCCGGACAGCGCTGTCACCGAGAACATCATCGTCCTGCCGTCGGCATGGGAAAACTCGCGAGGCGCTACGGAACCGGCGTGAATCTCCTCGATGCGGGTGGCGAGGTAGCGCCGCCATTGCGGTTCGTCGATGTCGCCGTAGATGCCGTTGCGGCGGTTGAGTTCCATCAACAGGCTGAACGGAGCGCCAACGGTCAAGGCACCGTCGGGAATCCCGGAAAGGTCGCGATAGGCCTTGTTGACGATCAACGTGTCGAGCCTGGCGTCGAGAAGCACGACGCCCACGTGCATGGCGTCCATCGTCCGCTCGAGATCGACCAGATGCTGCTCGAGTTCGCCGCTCGCCGATGGTCCCTGCCACGGGGTTTGGAAGGCACCGGCCAGTGCCGTGACATTGCGGCCGATGCCGCGATAACCGATGAATTTACCCTCGCCGTCGAACCTTGGAAAGCCTGATGTCAAAACCCAGCGGCAGTCGGCGCTGCCACCTTTCAGTTCATAGACGAAGTCGCGAAACGGCCGGTGCGCCTGCAGATCCTCCAGATGGGCGGCGCCGCTGCGGTCGCCGTTCAGAACCTGGTTGAGGAAGTCGAAGCGAAAGCGGCCAAGCACGTTTGCCGGATCGAGGCCGGTGGCTGCCTGGTAGTTTTGCGAGAGCCAGGAGAAGCGCAGTTCGGCATCGATCTCCCAGACCCAGTCCGAACCGGCTTCGACCAGTTGGCGAAGCACGTCGACCGAATCCATACCAGTGGCGGGCGATGATGCATCGTCGCCACGCGCTGTGGGTTTGCGAGGTCCACGCATGCCGCGCGCGCCGGTTGTTTCGTCCGCTTCCGCCATGCAATCCCACCCCGACAACCCAAGGCCGAACCCTCCTCCGCGGTTCGTCGGCGGAATGTGCCCGATAAGCATTAACGATCCGCTAACCATAACGGATTCGTCGGACAAATTGGTCGACGCGAGTGCGTTGTTCCATCCGGTTGTCGGCGGGACTGAAGCCGTTATATAAGCGCTAGCAGGGGTAATGCTGATGTCTGGATGGATCGTGCCTTTTTTCATGGGGCTGGCGCTGCTTTTGGGCAGCGGCTGCTCGCGCAGTTATGATGGCACCGTCGTCATCCCGAGGCCGCTCGATGTCCGGCGATTCTGGGACCGGCCACCCCCGAATGTCGACTACGGGCCTTCCGAGGTCGAGAACAGTGCCTTTCCGGTGGCGCCACAACCGTCGAGGCGATTTTCCGACCGCAAAGTGATGACGCATGCCGCGCCGAGACGGCACCAGACGAGCCTGCCCGCGTCAGCCTCCCTGTCTACCCCGGCGAAGCCGCTGGTATGCAGGAACGTCAGCGAACCCGGCAAGAGAGCTCGCATGGTCTGCGACTAATGCATGTCGCCCAAAAGTGACCTCGGTTTTGGGAAAACGACATGCATAAAAACAAGCCCTAAAGCGCGTCGCCTGAATCCGTTCAACCGCGACGCGCTTTAGATCGCTTTCAAACAACAAGCGATCGGCAAATAGCTTAGGCGAACTGCCTCACAGCGAGGCTGCACCCTTTTTCGGCTGTTTCGCACCGAGCTTGTCGAGTGCAAGACGAACCTGACGCAAATCGTCCTGCCAGCCATCATCGTCGTCCATCGGGCTCTCCGTGGCCGCCCGCTGCAGCCCGCGCGCCTCGGATTCGATCTCGCGCAGTTCAGCGATTTTCTGTTCGGTGGTCAGGGAGTCGTCTTCGACGATCTCCAGCACCCGCATTTCCCTGAACGTGGCCATGGCGTTTCTCCTGGCTGATGTCGATCACAACGCTGTGAACGCCTCTCTGTTCCGGATCGCAACAGGGTTCGCTGCAATAGCGTTTGACAGTCGCAAGCCTTGAAATTCACGCGGTATCTGATGGCCGCCGGCACCTCGGTGTAGGGCTCGCGCGTGTCGAGTGGGGCCATCTGGTCGGTTTCAAGGCTGGCGTTCGCTCAGCGCGTAGGGGTGGCAACGATCGTCGAAGGCCTGCGGCGCGAGGAGCCCGTGATAAACCGCCGTTGCCGCCGGTTGGTCTTGAAACCTTTGCCCCGTCTTCGGAGTTGAATGGCCTAAGGAGAACGCAGATGTCGATCCACTTCACGGTCTCGGACCTGACAAGAAATCTGTTTCACTCGCTGGGGCTGGAGCCAAGGCCTCTCAACCCCGAGCAAAGCCTGTTGCTGGAATGCTATCTGGCCGGCCGGGTTCCGGAGTCGGCTTGGAACGACTATGTCTTCGAAACGCCTGACCTTGCCCGGCATGCCGAAGCAAGGCGCAGCCACCACTAAGCCGGCATGGGATTAACTGTGCGCACCGCTACGGCACAGCGGCGTGCGCTGATTGCAGGCTCACTTGGGAGAAGAGAACTGCAACGTGAACACTTTGCCGGCAATTCCTTGCGCCAGCTTCGGCGAAAGCGTCAGCGGCAGACAGTTCTGCAAGGCCGTTGTTGCGGCGTCGACAAACGAGTTTTTCGCCTTGGCATCGCCTTCCACCTTGACGGCCGTCGGCCTCGGTGGGCCGATCAGCGTGCCGTCCCGCTTGAAGCTGAAGCTCAAGGTCACGCTGGCGGTTCCGGCGTCCGCCGGTGGTGTCCAGCATGCCTGGATCGCGGTCCCGACATCGTTCATGGTGTTGAGTTCAGCCGCATTTGACGAATGAACGGCGCTCGCCAGCATCACGCCCGCAACCGCAACCCACCTCGCAACGCTTTTCATCGCCAGCCCTCATCTCACGCCTGACCGACAATCCATGCCGGACTGCCAAAATGGATGGTAGGGCCAAGGCAAGCGATGACAATATCTGTCGGCAAAAAGTTGACGCCAAAAATGCGACACCGGACAAGGCTCGTGTGGCCTGATCGCGGCTAGATCACGCCGCGATGGCGCACGAAAGCAAAAAGGCCGGCGTTGCGCCGACCTTTCCTTCCACTCGGCGCGCCAGTACATCCGTGGTCGCGGGGTGAATTGCTGGCAGTAGACAGGGCTTTGGTTAACGAATCCCTAACCTTGGACCTTGGCCTGCGACTTCACATAAGCGATGTAACCGCGCACGTCGCCGGCCGGCTCGCTATAGGCATTGCCGAGCTTCTTCTCGATCGCCGCCACGTAGTCCTTCGCCCATTTAGGCAGGACGTAGTCGATGACGGCCAGGAATTCGAGTGTCGCCGCCAGGCGGATGTCGGCGATGGATGGATTCTTGCCGCCGATGAACGGCTTGCCGTCCCTGAAGAAGCTGTGAAAGACTTCCAGCGGCTCGGCGATCGCCGCCATCGCCGCCTTCTGAGCTTCGGATTTCTTGTCCGGGTGGGCGTCGCTGTGACCGACCTCGCCGGCATATTGCGGAAAACCGAGAAACGGATAGGTGGCGCGCGCCACATACGGGTAGAGCGTACCAACCAGGTAGAACATGGCGCTATCGATCATCGCCCGCTTGGCCGGCGCCTTCGGATAGAATTTCTCCAGCCCGTGCTTGTTGGAGAGATATTGCATGATCGCGCAGCTTTCCCACAACACGCCCCTGGGGAGGCCCTTGTCCTCGATCATCGGCGTTAAATGGGCGGGGTTTCGTGCCATGAATTCCGGTGAGCGGGTCTGACCCCAGGCATCGGTCTCGGCGGCATCCAGCCCGGCCGCGCGCGCAAATACCCGAACCGTCATGTTGTTGACGCTGGGCTTCAGCATGCTGAGCTTCACGCCAGGCCTCTTCGCTAGCTTCGCTTTGGCTCTAGGGGCGGCTTTTGCCGTCGCCTTGACGGCGGGCTTGGCAGTTGTCTTGGCCGCCGGCTTCGCCGCAGCTTTTGCAGTCGGCTTGGCGGCTGCTTTGGCCGCGGGTTTTCCGGCATTGTTCGTCGCTGTCTTGGCCATATGTTCCTCCCTCTGGTCTGTTCAGTATGGGTTCTTCGGTGCCCGGTCTTCCGACAAGGTTGCGCGGGAACGCTCGACGAGCGACTGGATCGCATCGGCGAGGTGCACTTCCGCGATGTTGTAGTCGCCGCGCGCGACACGCAGTCTGTGCGCTTCCATCAGCACGTCGGCATGGGTGAAGCCCGCCGGCGGCTCAAAGCGGTAGGAGGCCAGTTCGATCAGCAGGCCGAGCGGATCCTCGAAATAGATCGAATCCATGAAGCCGCGGTCCTTGACGCCGCTGTGCTTGATGGCGCGCGCGTCGAGCCGGGCGACCGCCTGCAGGAAAGTGACGCGCGACACCGAAAAGGCGATGTGGTGGACGCAACCCGGATCGGTCGGCGTGCGCCGTTTCTCCGGCACGCGGCTCTCATCGGTGAAGATAGTGATCAGCCGGCCGTCGCCCGGATCGAAATAGAGATGGCTTTCGCTCGCCTTGTCGAGGTTGGGCTGCTCGAAGATGAACGGCATGCCGAGCACGCCTTCCCAGAAATCAATCGAGGTCTGGCGCCCTGCGCCGACCAGCGTGATGTGATGAACGCCCTGCGATTGCAGTTTCTGCATTGGCCTTCTCCCCGTGGCATCGACCGCCCGTCCGGATCTGCCCGGCACCCGGCGTTCTCGGCGTCGGCGGAGCCGTGCCCCAGGATCCATGATGCGATGCTAAAGCAATCGGCCCTGCTGCGCCAGAAGCGACGAAAGTGGCGACGCAAAGGGTAATGCGGGCCGGCTAGCCGTCAGCACTTGCGCGGTGAGGAAGATTTGCAGGCCCCGCTGCGGGACTTGCCCGGCGTCGCCAGCACAGAAAGTAGCGTGCTGCGACCGGATATTGGCGCTACACGCTACGCATTTGGAGGTCGAAATCGGGATATCCAGCCGGTGCGGTCGAACGGAAAGGTGTACCCGACTTACGAACCGCTGCTGTTAACCGTCGTGCCGATATTCGTGAACATGCCGTTGAGCGAATTGCCCAGCGCGCCGGCGCCGGTGATGATCGCCAGCGCGATAAGAGCCGCGATTAGGCCATACTCGATCGCGGTCGCGCCAGACTCGTCCCCGGCGAAACGGTAGATTATTTTCCGCATTTCAATCTCCTGCGCTACTAAAGGCAGCACTAATATACCCCCCTTGAGTTGCGGGGCAGTTAAGGTTCTCGGTTGCGAGTCCGTTAATATTTGCCAGAGAAATGAAATGAAGACTGGAGCCGCGGATGCCATCGAGCTCTTCAAGGTTGCCGCCACATGGTGGGGCGCTCGGGATGGAGCGACGGTATGCTGCAAAATTTATTGAAATCCTTGGTACGCCCAAGGGGAATCGAACCCCTGTTCCCGCCGTGAGAGGGCGGTGTCCTGACCGCTAGACGATGGGCGCGTTCAAGAACCGGCGATATAGGCTGACGGCTTGGAAAAAGCAACTGGGGTTCGGCCGCTTTAGCGCATTGCAGAAAAACCGGTCCCAGCGCTATCGTTTCGGCTCGATCAGGTCCCAGAGATTGCCGTGTAGATCGGCGAAAACGGCCACCGTGCCGTAGGCCTCAACGCGCGGCGCTTCGCGGAATTCGACGCCCTTCTCCAGCATCGCTGCATGGTCGCGGGCAAAATCGTCGGTTTCGAGGAATAGGAAGACCCGCCCGCCGGTCTGGTTGCCGATGCTTCTACTCTGTGCCTCGTCGGAAGCCTCGGCCAGCAGCAGCTTGGCACCTTGTCCGTTGGCCGGCGCCACCGTGACCCAGCGCTTGCCGCCGCCGAGATCGATGTCCTCGATGAGCAGAAAGCCCAGCCGCTCGACATACCAGTCAATCGCCGCGTCATAATCGGCGACGACCAGGGCAACGGTCGCGACGCGGCGGTGTTCAGCGAACCCGGTCATGCCTGAGGCTTGCTGATCGTTACTGCCGCTCATTTGTTTCGGATCGCAAAGCGCCCGATCAGGCGGCGCTCGGTGATGTCGTAGACGAAGATCGTGCGGCTGCCGTCGGCTAGCTCGGCATCGATGGAGACTCGATTGCCGGACAGCGACTGGCTGATCACCTTGGCACCAACCGGCAGCACGATATCGCCGTTGATCGGTTCGCCGGCGGGGGTCTGGATATCGCCAGCCAGCGGCGGGTTCGCCGGCGGTGCGTTGCGCGCTTTGTAGACAAGGGCGCCGATCACCACCATAAGGGCGAGGAACAGCAGGCCGAGATTGATCCCGACGAAGCGGACGAGTTTCCTGCGCACCTTTTCGACCTCGGGGTCGAGCGGCTTTTCCTGGTCTTCCTCGGCGATGGCCATAGCAGAACATTCCGGAACGGTTTTCGATGAGCGCTCATAGCGAAGAGGCCCCTGAATTGATAGAGGCGGCACCCACCGTGCTGGTGGCGGGCGCGGACGCGGCGGGTCAACGCCTCGACCAGTGGCTGGCGGCAAGCCTCGGCCGGGACATGTCGCGCAGCCGCGTGCAGATGCTGATCAGGCAGGGCGCGGTCAGCGTCGACGGCAAACCGGTCGACGAAACCAAGCGCAAGATGACGCCGGGTGAAAGCGTGTCGGTCGTCATGCCAGAGCCGGAACCGGCGGAGCCGCAAGGCGAAAACATCGCGCTTGATGTGCTCTATGAGGACGACGAACTGATCGTCATCAACAAGCCGGCGGGGCTTGTCGTGCATCCCGGCGCCGGCAACTGGACCGGCACGCTGGTCAATGCGCTGATCCATCACTGTGGCGACAGTCTTTCCGGCATCGGCGGTGTGCGCCGGCCGGGCATCGTGCACCGCCTCGACAAGGAGACCAGCGGCGTCATGGTGATCGCCAAGACCGACCGCGCCCATAAGTCGCTGTCCGAAGCCTTCGCCGATCACGGCCTGACCGGCGATCTCGAACGTGCCTATCTGGCACTGGTTTGGGGCATACCGCAGAGGCCGACCGGAAAGGTCGATGCGCCGCTCGGCCGCGCCGCCGATCGCGTGCGCCGTGCCGTGGTGCCGGAAGGACGCGACGACGCCCGCCATGCGGTTACTCACTTTGCCGTGCAGGAGCGCTTCGGCGAGACACAGCAGGAATTCGCCACGGCAAGTCTGGTCGAGTGTCGGCTCGAAACCGGCCGCACCCACCAGATCCGCGTCCACATGGCGCATATCGGCCATCCCGTGATCGGCGATCCAGACTATGGCCAGGCCTTCCGCACCAAGGCCAACCGGCTGCCCGAACCTCTGAAAAGTCAGGTCAAGGCTTTTCCCCGGCAAGCTTTGCACGCCTGGCTCCTTGCATTTCGCCACCCGAGTACCCATCTGTCGATGAGGTTCGAAGCGCCTATACCGAGGGACATGGAGGAACTCGTATGCGGCTTTCGCACGCTCTGAACCTGCTCCAGAAAACTTGAGTGACATTGTTCACTTTAACGTGACACACTGTTTCGCGTTGAACAAATGCCTGTCTTTTCTGGTTTTGTTCCTGTATAACCACTGACGTCGCGAGCGAGCCGTTTGGTGCTCGCGCCATATGCCCGCCGCGTTTCGGGGGCATCACTCCAATAGAGAGGGGGCGCTATCATGGCCCAATCATTACCCAGTATCGTTTCCGGCGAAGGCGGCCTCAGCCGCTACCTGGAAGAAATCCGTCGCTTTCCCATGCTGCAGCCGCAGGAAGAGTACATGCTCGCCAAGCGTTACGCCGAGCATGAGGACACCACCGCTGCGCACAAGCTCGTCACCAGTCACCTCAGGCTCGTCGCCAAGATCGCCATGGGCTATCGCGGCTACGGTCTGCCGATCGGCGAAGTGATTTCGGAAGGCAATGTCGGCCTGATGCAGGCCGTCAAGAAATTCGAACCGGAGCGTGGCTTCCGCCTCGCGACCTATGCCATGTGGTGGATCAAGGCCTCGATCCAGGAGTACATCCTGCGCTCGTGGAGCCTGGTCAAGATGGGCACGACCGCCAACCAGAAGCGCCTGTTCTTCAACCTGCGCAAGGTGAAGGGCAAGATCCAGGCGCTCGACGACGGCGACTTGAAGCCCGACCAGATTGCCGAGATCGCCACCAGGCTGAACGTTTCCGAAGCCGAAGTGGTGTCGATGAACCGCCGCCTGTCGGGCGACGCCTCGCTCAATGCCCCGATCCGGGCGAGCGAAGGTGAGTCCGGCGAATGGCAGGACTGGCTGGTCGACGACCACGAAAGCCAGGAAGAGATGCTGATCGAGCAGGACGAGTTGGAGAACCGGCGCGGCATGCTGTCGGGCGCCCTTGCCGTGCTCAACGAGCGCGAGCGGCGCATCTTCGAGGCCCGTCGCCTCGCCGAGGAGCCGCTGACGCTGGAAGAGCTGTCGTCCGAGTTCGACATCAGCCGCGAGCGCGTGCGCCAGATCGAGGTGCGCGCCTTTGAGAAGGTGCAGGATGCGGTCAAGGCCGCCGCCAAGCGTCAGACCCAGGCGCTGCGCACCATCGAAGCCCAACCGGCGGCGTAAAGCCGATATCGGCAATGAAACAACGGCGGCGTCAGGAAACTGGCGCCGCCTTTTTTGTGTCTAACGTTTGCGCCGGCGATTGGCGAAAACCAGGGCGACATCCGATCCCCCTTGCGGGGGAGATCGGCAGTTTCACCGGCCGCGCCCGGCACAAAAAAATACTTCTCACAGCCCATCCAGCGGAAACTTCAGGTACCGCCGGCCATTCGCCTCGGGCTCCGGCAGCCGTCCGCCATTCATGTTGACCTGCAGCGCATGCAGGATCAGCCTCGGCATCGGCAGCGTCCTGTCCCGAGCCTCGCGCAGGGCGACGAACTCAGCCTCGCTGCGGGCGGCGACGAGATGGGTGTTGGTCGCCTTCTGCGCCGCCACCGTGCTTTCCCACAAGGGCTCGCGGCCGCCGGCCTGATAGTCATGGCCGACGAAGACGCGCGTCTCATCCGGCATTGCCAGGATGTCCTGGATCGAGCGCCAGAGCCGAGCGGCACTGCCGCCGGGAAAGTCCGTTCTCGCCGTGCCGCTGTCGGGCATGAACAGCGTGTCATGGATAAAAGCGGCATCGCCGATCACATAGGTGATCGAGGCCAGCGTGTGCCCGGGTGAGAACAGCACCTTGACCGGAAGCGTGCCGACCTGAAAGGTCTCGCCCTCCGCAAACAGCCTGCCCCACTGCGAACCGTCGGCGGGAAAATCCGGCCAGTTGTAGATCGCCTTCCACAGTTTCTGGACGTCGACAACCCTGTCCCCGATCGCCGTCGGTGCACCGGTCTTCTCTTTCAGATAGTGCGCCGCCGAGAAATGGTCGGCATGCGGATGGGTGTCGAGGATCCATTCGACGCTCAGCCCCTGCTCGCTGATGAAGTCGAGCAGGGCGTCGGCATTCGTCGTTGCCGTGGCGCCGGATCTCTCGTCGAAATCGAGGATCGGATCGATGATGGCGCAGCGCTTCGTCGCCTGGTCGGCGACGACATACTGGATGGCCCCTGTCGGCTTGTCATAGAAGCCGCTGACCTGCGGCCTGGCCAAAGCTACGTCCAATTTCGGCTTCCCCACGCTTGGCCAGCAGGAACGATTTTCTCTGATGGCACCCGAGAGGAGCATGGTTGTCCGCTCGGGTGACCCAGTCAAGTATCAATTCGCTCGCAGCGGCGAGAACGCCAAAAACTGTTCCGAAGCAATCAGGCGGATGGCTGCTTGGTCTTCCTGAGATAGGGCAGGATGGTCTCGTAAGCGCCGAAACGCTTGATCGCATCCTCGTTGGAAACGGCGGCGGTGATGATGACGTCCTCGCCCTGCTTCCAGTTCGCCGGCGTCGCCACCTGATGCTTGGCGGTCAGCTGCATGGAATCGACCGCGCGCAGGATCTCGTCGAAGTTGCGGCCCGTGGTCATCGGGTAGGTCAGCACCAGCTTGATCTTCTTGTCCGGTCCGATGACGTAGACCGAGCGCACCGTGGCGTTGTCGGCGGGCGTGCGGCCCTCCGACGTTTCGCCGGCACCGGCGGGCAGCATGTCATAGAGCTTGGCGACCTTGAGATCCTTGTCGCCGATCAGCGGATAGTGCACCGTTTGGCCGGTCGCCGTCTTGATGTCGGCCTGCCACTTGTCGTGGCTCGCAACCGGATCGACCGAAATGCCGATGATCTTGACGTTGCGCTTCTTGAACTCACCCTCAAGCCCGGCCATCGTGCCAAGCTCGGTCGTGCAGACCGGCGTGAAATTCTTCGGGTGGCTGAACAGGATCGCCCAGCCGTCACCGATCCATTCATGGAATTTGATCGTCCCTTGCGTGGTCTCGGCGGTGAAATCCGGCGCGATATCGTTGATACGAAGGCTCATGGAACATCTCCCCTGTAAACAGATTCCGCCAGAAGCAAGAGGCGGCAAACCATGGCCGCCATCACATGTCCACGCTCCGGCAATCGCCATCTTAGCGCAAAAATTGCGGCCGCGAGATAATATCAAACTCTTGTCGGCGGAAGTGCGAGAATTTTCATGCTGCCGGGGGCACCGCCAGCGGATGAGAGCTTTGGTTTGAACTCGAAGTGCGCGCTGCCTCAGGTCTTGTTGACCGCCAAGGTCGCCGTCAGGTCTTCCATCCGCTGCGCCAGCGCGCCAAGCGCATTGGTCAGCACGCTGTCGTTCTTGTCGGCCTTGGTCAGGGCGTCGTCGCGGGTCTTGCGCAAGGTCAGCACTTCGCTTTCCATGCCCTTGACGCGCTTCTGCAGCTCCGAGAGTTCGTCCATCACCATGATGCCGGCCATGACCGTCAGCCGCTGGTCGCCGATCTCGCCAAAGGAGTCCTTCAGATGCGAGACATAGCGGTCGAAACGTTCGGCAAGGTCGATCAGATGATCTTCCTGGCCTTCGTCGCAGGCCATCCGATACTGTTTGCCGTCGATGGAAACTGTGACTTGAGCCATGAGCCTACCTGTCCAGCCCCCTACCTGTCCAACACAGCGCGGATGGTTTCCATGGCGGTCACCAGCCGTCGCGAGACTTCCTTGTTGGCGTCTTCCAGCCGTTCGGCACGCGCTTCGGAATTGTCGAGTTCCTGTGCCAGCCGGGAGCGGTCGGCATTCATCCGCTGCACCTCGGCCTCGGCTTCCGAGTAATCGCGCTCATGCTCGAGCTTGGCTGCGACAGCGTTTTCCAGCCCCTCGATGGCCTTTCCCAGCCTGGCGATAACTTCCTTGAGTGTGGCTTCCCCGGTCATGGCCTTCTTCCTGTGCCCTGCCCATCACCGAATCGTTCGCGTTCAGAACGCGTTATTCAGGAAACATTAGGCACCGGGTGAAGGCAACGTCAACAAAGCTCTCGCGACTGTCCCCTGCTAACGCTAATGTAGACCCGCCGCCGGCATCACAAGGCCGGCAAATGTGCACCGATTTGTTGACTAAAAGCGCGCGCCTGCTATGTGTCGCGCACCCTTTTCAAGGGCTCTCCCAAGCCCCCAAACCCCCACTTCTGGAGGAATCATGACGTCGCGTGAACAACATGACCGGATGGCCAATGCGATCCGCTTTCTCTCCATGGATGCAGTCGAGAAGGCAAATTCCGGCCATCCCGGCCTGCCGATGGGTTGCGCCGACATCGCCACGGTGCTGTTCACGCGCTTCCTGAAATATGATCCCAAGGCCCCGCACTGGGCCGACCGCGATCGTTTCATCCTGTCGGCCGGCCATGGCTCGATGCTGCTCTATTCGCTGCTGCATCTGACTGGCTACGAAGACATGACCATCGACCAGATAAAGCACTTCCGCCAGTTGGGCTCGAAGACCGCCGGGCACCCGGAATACGGCCATGCCACCGGCATCGAGACGACGACCGGCCCGCTTGGCCAGGGCCTCGCCAATTCGGTCGGCTTCGCTCTCGGCGAGCGCATCATGAACGCCGCCTTCGGCAACGATCTCGTCGATCACTACACCTATGTGCTGGCTGGCGACGGCTGCCTGATGGAAGGCGTGTCCCAGGAAGCCATCGCGCTTGCCGGGCACCTCAAGCTCAACAAGCTGATCGTCTTCTGGGACAACAATAACATCTCGATCGACGGTCCGGTGTCGCTGTCCGACAACACCGATCAGGTCGCCCGCTTCCAGGCCTCCGGCTGGAACGCCAGCCACATCGACGGCACCGACCCCGAAGCCATCGCCTATGCGATCGAAGCCGCCCGTCATTCCGACAAGCCGACGATGATCGCCTGCAAGACGACCATCGGCTTCGGCGCACCGACCAAGGCCGGCACCAACAAGGCGCACGGCTCACCGCTCGGCGCCGACGAGATCGCCGGCGCGCGCAAGTTCTTCAACTGGGATTCGCCGCCCTTCGAGATCCCGGCCGACATCCTCGACGCCTGGCGCACCGCCGGCAAGGCCGGCGTCAAGGCGCGCACCGACTGGGAAGGCCGCCTCGCCAAGGCCGACGCGAAGCTGCAGGCCGAGTTCGAGCGCCGCATCAGCGGCAAGCTGCCGTCTGATTTCGACGCCGTCATTGCCGATTACAAGAAGAAGCTCTCGGCCGACAAGCCGAAGGTCGCCACCCGCAAGTCGTCCGAGATGGCACTGGAAATTATCAACGGCGCCGTGCCCGAGACCATCGGCGGTTCCGCCGACCTGACCGGCTCCAACAACACCAAAACCAGCCAGACCAAGAACATCACATCAGACGATTATGGCCAGCGCTATGTCCACTTCGGCATCCGTGAGCACGGCATGGCGGCCGCGATCAACGGCCTGACGCTGCATGGCGGCCTCATCGCCTATGGCGGCACTTTCCTGTGCTTCTCCGACTATGCCCGTCCGTCTATGCGGCTGGCGTCGCTGATGGGCATCCGCTCGATCTTCGTCATGACCCATGATTCCATCGGTCTGGGCGAAGACGGCCCGACCCACCAGCCGGTCGAGCATCTGGCCGCATTGCGCGCCATCCCCAACCACAATGTCTTCCGCCCGGCCGACGCGGTGGAAACCGCCGAGTGCTGGCAGATCGCGCTCGCATCGGAAAAGACGCCGTCGACGCTGGCGCTGACCCGCCAGAACCTGCCGACGGTGCGCAACGAATTCGTTGCCAAGAACCTGAGCAGCCAGGGCGCCTATGAACTGGCCGCAGCCAGCGGCGAGGCGGCGGTGACGATCTTCGCCACCGGCTCCGAGGTCGAGATCGCGCTCGGTGCCCGCGACCTGCTTGAAAAGCATGGTCATCCCACACGCGTCGTCTCGGTGCCTTGCTTCGAGCTGTTTGACCAGCAGAGCGCCGACTATCGCAAGGCGACGATCGGCAACGCGCCGGTCAAGATGGCGATTGAAGCCAGCATCCGCCAGGGCTGGGATCATCTGATCGGCTCCGACGGCATCTTCATCGGCATGACCGGTTTCGGGGCTTCGGGCAGCATCGAACAGCTTTATCCGCATTTCGGCATCACCGCCGAAGCTGCGGCCAACGCGGCGGAAGCCCGCCTGCATGCCAAGTAGGTTGGTTCAAAGCCGGCGAAATCGCGCAAGGCGGTTTCGCCGGGCTGGCCCAACCTAATCGATTTAAATCCACGTCGCTGCGGCTGGATTCTTTCCGCTTCCGCCGCTATGAAACTGCGGACCCATCGTCTGCCGTCCAGCTCCCAGGGAGAGAATAATGACCGTCAGAGTTGCCATCAACGGATTCGGCCGCATCGGCCGCAACATCCTGCGCGCCATCCATGAATCCGGCCGCAGGGACATCGACGTCGTCGCCGTCAACGACCTCGGCCCGGTCGAGACCAACGCGCACCTCTTGCGCTACGACAGCGTGCATGGCCGCTTTCCGCATGAAGTCTCGGTGTCCGGCGACCAGATCACCGTCGGCAAGGAGACGTTCAAGGTCACCGCAATCAAGGATCCGACGCAGTTGCCGTGGAAGGAACTCGGCATCGACATCGCGCTCGAATGCACCGGCATTTTCACCGCCCGCGACAAGGCAGCCGCGCATCTGACCGCCGGCGCCAAGCGCGTCATCGTTTCGGCCCCGGCCGAAGGCGCCGACCTCACTGTGGTCTATGGCATCAACCACGACCAGCTGACCAAGGACCACATCATCATCTCGAATGCGTCCTGCACCACCAACTGCCTGGCGCCGCTGGCAGCCGTGCTGCACGAGACGGTCGGCATCGAAAAGGGCATGATGACGACCATCCATTCCTACACAGGCGACCAGCCGACACTGGACACCATGCACAAGGATCTCTACCGCGCCCGCGCCGCCGCCTTGTCGCAGATACCGACCTCGACCGGTGCCGCCAAGGCGATCGGCCTCGTGCTGCCCGACCTCAAGGGCAAGCTTGACGGCATCTCGATCCGCGTGCCGACCCCGAACGTCTCTGTCGTCGACTTCAAGTTCATCGCCAAGCGTGCGACCACCGTCCAGGAGATCAACGACGCGGTGATCGCCGCTTCCAACGGCAAGCTGAAGGGCATCCTCGGCGTCACCCATCACCCGAACGTCTCGATCGACTTCAATCACGATCCGCGCTCCTCGATCGTGGCGCTCGACCAGACCAAGGTGATGGACGGCAACTTCGTTTCGGTGCTGTCCTGGTACGACAACGAATGGGGTTTCTCCAACCGCATGGGCGATACAGCAGTCGCCTTCGGCAAGACCATCGCCTGATAGCGGACCCATCTTCTCGAGACTTGAAACGCCCGGCTTCGTCCGGGCGTTTTTCACGAGTGCGCCTTGCGCCTTCACAATTGCTGTCCTGGGCACCAAAACATCCGAAAATCAGCGGCATAGGCAAAAAACCACCCCGCTGCCTTGCACTGGTCATGTCTTCGCCCCACTCTGCCGTGAAGCGAGAGAAAGAGGAATTCGAGGGGCAAATCACGGATGGAGCACGCGATCTATCTCGTCACGCTGGTGGGTACAGCGCTTGTCGTCGCCGCCGCCTTTTCGAGCCTGATCGCCTTCCGCTTCGGCGCCCCACTTCTGCTCCTGTTTCTCTGCATTGGCCTGGCCACCGGCACCGACGGTCTCGGCATCCAGTTCGACAATGCCCGCATCGCTTATTTTGCCGGCTCACTGGCGCTGGCCGTCATCCTGTTCGATTCCGGCTTCGGCACTCCACTCAACGCCTTGCGGCAGGCCGCCGGTCCAGCGCTGTCGCTGGCAACCTTCGGCGTGCTTGTCACCACCGGCCTGTTCGGCGCCGCCGCCCACTATCTACTCCACCTCACCTGGCTGGAATCCTTCCTGCTCGGCGCCGCCGTCGCCTCCACCGATGCCGCGGCCGTGTTCTTCCTGTTGCGCGCCGGCGAGATCAATCTGCGCGAACGCGTGCGTTCGACGCTCGAGGTGGAATCCGGCACCAACGACCCGATTGCCATCTTCCTGACCATCACTCTGGTCGAGGTCATCGCCGCTAACGCCAACCCCGAGACCAATGTCCTGGTCACCAGCCTGTTCCTCGGCTTCCTTCTCAACATGGGCCTCGGCGCCGTCGTCGGCGTGCTCGGCGGCCTCGCGATCGTGCGCCTCGTCGACCGGCTCAATCTCGACCACGGCCTGCTGCCGATCTTCGTGCTGACCTTGTCGCTGATGGTCTTTGCCGCGGCCGGCGCCATTGGCGGCTCCGGCTTCCTGGCGGTCTATCTCGCCGGCCTCATCGCCGGCAATTCCGACATCCGCGCCGTCACCATCCTCAAGCGTTTCCAGGACGGCATGTCCTGGCTGGCGCAGATCATCATGTTCCTGATCCTTGGTTTGTTCGCGACGCCGTCGCAGTTCCCGGCCATCATGGTGCCGGCAGTGCTGCTCGGCCTATTCCTGATGTTCGTGGCGCGGCCGATCGCGGTCTGGCTGTGCCTAGTCCCGTTCCGCCTGCCGCGTCCCGAGGTCGCCTTCGTTTCCTGGGTTGGCCTGCGCGGCGCGGTGTCGATCCTGCTCGCCATCACCCCGCTGCTCGGCGGCCTGGAAAACGGCCGCGTCATCTTCAATACCGCCTTCATCATCGTGCTGGTGTCGCTGGTCATCCAGGGCTGGACGGTCGGACCGCTGGCCCGCCGCCTCGGCTTGATCGTCCCGGCCCGCCTTGGCCCGCTGGACAAGGTCGAGCTGGAACTGCCGGGCTCGGCCCACCACGAGCTTCTTGCCTATCGCGTCGCACCCGGCAGCCCGGTAGCGCGAGGCGAGCGCATCCCGCGCTGGGCACGGCCTTCGCTGGTGCTGCGTGACGGCCGCTCGATGCGCTTCCAGGACATGGGCCGGCTCGCCGCCGGCGACCAGGTCTACATCTTCGTGCCGGACCGCTATCCGCGCCTGCTGGACAAGCTGTTCGCCAGTCGCGCCGTGGTCGATCCCGAGGACGCCGATTTCTTCGGCGCTTTCGCCGTCGATCCTGCACGTTCTGCCGCCGAACTGGAAATAGCCTATGCGCCCGGCCTCACCGACGTGGAGCAGCAAATGACCGTTGGCGCGCTGGTCACGGCGCGGCTCGGCGGCCATGCCGAATATGCCGACCGGGTGCTGATCGGCCCGATCGAACTGATCGTTCGCGACGTCGACGACAAGGGCAAGATCACTGGCCTCGGCCTTTCCTTCGAACCGACCGCGCCGGTGGCCCGGGTGCCGGTTTTCCTCAGCGCCGGCGAAATCGCCGACCGTCTCTCCACCTTCATCCGCAACTGGCGCAAGCCTACCGAGACGCGAGCGGCCGAGGCGCGGGCGGACGAGATACCGACCCCGGAACCCGCGCCCGAAAAGGCGGCGCCCGGAAACTGACAGCTTCGATTGCCGGCACTGCCGTTCATCCGCCTGCGGCACGAAATCGTGCCGGCTTCAAAAATTCGTTTCGAACCCGGGCTAAGCCTTGCATCATCGTTGGCGCGGGGTATGGTCGCCCGATTTTTCGCGAAAGGAACCCGCATGGCCGCCTTCAAGACACTCGACGATATCGGCAACATCAGCGGCAAGCGCGTGCTGGTGCGCGTCGACCTCAACGTGCCTGTCGCCGAAGGCAAGGTCACCGACGCTACCCGCATCGAACGCATTGCACCGACCATCGCCGAACTGTCCGGCAAGGGCGCCAAGGTCATCCTGCTTGCCCATTTCGGCCGGCCCAAGGATGGTCCTTCGCCTGAATTTTCGCTGGAGCCGATCGCCAAGGCGACGGCCGACTTGCTCGGCCGCCCCGTAGGCTTCGCCAGCGACTGCGTCGGCGGTACCGCGGCAAGCGCCGTCGCCGCCATGAGCGAGGGCGATGTGCTGCTGCTTGAAAACACCCGCTTCTACAAGGCCGAGGAAAAGAACGATCCGGCTTTCACCGAAAAGCTTGCCGCCAATGGCGACATCTTCGTCAACGACGCCTTTTCCGCCGCGCACCGCGCCCATTCGTCGACCGAGGGGCTGGCACATCTGCTGCCGGCCTTCGCCGGCCGCACCATGCAGGCCGAGCTCGAAGCGCTGGAGAAGGGCCTGGGCAATCCGGTCCGTCCCGTCGTTGCCATCGTCGGCGGCGCCAAGGTCTCGACCAAGATCGACCTGCTGATGAACCTGGTAAAGAAGGTCGACGCACTGGTCATCGGTGGCGGCATGGCCAACACCTTCCTGGCCTCGCGCGGCACCGATGTCGGCAAATCACTGTGCGAGCATGATCTCGCCACGACCGCCAAGCAGATCATGATCGAAGCGGCAGAGGCCAGCTGCGCCATCATCCTGCCGGTCGACGGCGTCGTGGCCAAGGAATTCAAGGCGGGCGCGGCCTGCGAGACCGTCGCCATTTCGGACGTGCCGGCCGACGGCATGATCCTCGATGTCGGCGCCAAAACCGTAACGACCATCGGCGAATGGATCGACCGCGCCGCGACGCTGGTGTGGAACGGCCCGCTCGGCGCCTTCGAGATCGCACCCTTCGACCATGCGACGGTGGCGGCGGCCAAGCACGCGGCTCAGCGCACCAGGGCCGGCAAGCTGGTCTCCGTTGCCGGCGGCGGCGATACGGTGGCGGCCCTCAACCATGCCGGTGTCGCCGACGACTTCACCTATGTCTCGACAGCCGGCGGCGCCTTCTTGGAATGGATGGAAGGCAAGCCGCTGCCCGGCGTCGATGTGCTGAAACGCTAGACGCTCTTGGCGTCGCGGAACGCGGGAAACGGATAAGCCGATCAACACATGGAGAGAACGGGCAAGGTCGCCCGAGACTTTCAATCGATTCGAGCTTTCCGAGGCTCTTCCTTTGGCGGTAGACTTCCCTTAAGCGCGGAACGAACCCCTTCAGGAGAAGCAAAATGAGCGAACGTCTCGAAGACATTGCCGCCGCGATCGTCGCCGATGGCAAGGGCCTGCTGGCAGCCGATGAAAGTTCCGGCACCATCAAGAAGCGCTTCGACGTCATCGGCGTCGAATCGACCGCCGATAGCCGCCGCGACTATCGCGAGATGATGTTTCGCGCCCGGGACGCGATGACCCGCTACATTTCCGGCGTCATCCTCTACGACGAGACGATCCGCCAGAAAGCCGCCGACGGCACGCCGCTGGTCGACATCATCAAGGCTGCTGGCGCCATACCCGGCATCAAGGTCGACGCCGGCGCCAAGCCTCTGGCCGGCTTTCCCGGCGACACCATCACCGAGGGCCTCGACGGCCTGCGCGAGCGCCTTGCCGAGTACTACAAGCTCGGCGCCCGCTTCGCCAAATGGCGCGCGGTGATCGACATCGACCAGGCCAAGGGCGTGCCCTCGGCCAATTCGATCAGCTCTAACGCCCACGCACTCGCGCGCTATGCTGCTCTTTGCCAGGAAGCCGGCATCGTGCCGATCGTCGAACCGGAAGTGCTGATGGACGGCGCCCACGACATCCACACCTGCTATGACATTTCGAAGGCGACGCTAATCAAGCTCTATGACGAGCTCCATGCGGCGCGAGTCGTCCTCGAAGGCACCATCCTGAAGCCCAACATGGTGCTGGCCGGCAAGAGATCGGGCAAAGTGAGCAGCCCGGAAGAAGTCGCGGAAAAAACCATAAAACTGTTTCGCGAGACCGTGCCGGCAGCCGTGCCGGGCATCGCCTTCCTCTCCGGCGGCCAGGCGGACGAGGAAGCGACCGCCAACCTCAACGCCATCAACGCCATCGGCCCGCACCCATGGAAGCTGACTTTCTCCTACGGTCGCGCGCTGCAAGCCGCGCCCCAGAAAGCCTGGAGCGGCAAAGCGTCGAACGTAGCCGCCGGCCAGGCCGCCTTCACCCATCGCGCCCATATGAACCATCTGGCGGCGCTTGGAAAATGGAAGGCGAGCCTGGAACAAGCAGCCTGATTGCAGTCCTTCTGTCTTCCGTCGAGCCCGGGCCATGCGCCCGGGTTTTTGTTTGTGTGCCGACTTGGGGTGGAGTGTCTGCGTCCTTATTTCCCTTCCGCGCTGGAGCATGATCCGGAAAAGTGGAATCCGGTTTCGGAAAAAGGCTCAACCAAACAGTCGACATGTCGGCTTTCGCCCATCCCGAACGTCCTTGGGATGACAGACAGGGAGAGATTCATGCATCGCAGCAAGGTTGTTTCGCGCGAAGACTGGTTTCAAGCGCACAAGGCTCATCTGGCGCGCGAGAAGGAACTGACGCGGCTTCGCGAGCGGATCGCGGCTGAGCGGCGTGAACTGCCCTGGCTGAAGATCAGGAAGGACTATGTCTTCGAGACCGAGCAAGGGCCGAAGAAACTGACCGACCTGTTTGCCGGCAACAGCCAGCTGATCGTCTACCACTTCATGTTCGGGCCGGGTTGCGGCCATCATTGCCTGGGCTGCTCGTTCCTTGCCGACCATATCGACGGCGCCAATCAGCATCTGAGACATCACGACGTGTCTCTGGTCGTGATCTCCCGCGCGCCGCTGGCGGAACTTCTGCCCTACAAGCAGCGCATGGGCTGGAAATTCGACTGGGTGTCGTCCTATGCCTCGGATTTCAATTTCGACATGCAGGTCTCTTTCACTGACAAGCAGATCGCCGCCGGCAATACCACCTACAATTTCGAGACCCGTCCCAGGACATCGAAGGAGCTTCCCGGCACCAGTGTTTTCTACAGGGACGAGACCGGCGACATCTTCCTCACCTTCATGTCGCGCGCTCGCGGCGGCGAGTCACTGATCGGCACGTATGACTATCTCGATATGACGCCGAAGGGCCGCAACGAAAACGGCCCGTATCACAGTTTGATGGACTGGGTACGGCTGCATGACGAATACCAGGAGGGACGGGCGGCAAAGCCGAACTGCTGCGACTGAAGGCTTTCAACCGAGCACAGACTTGCGCTAAGTCTGCCCCGATCGTTAACGGTATTGCCATGCGCTTCCCGGCCCTTCTCACCTGGCTTGCTTACCCGGTATATGTCTGGCAAGGCCTCGGCGTGCGCCGCCGCACGACGCGCATGCTGCCGGCGCAGGGGCCGGTCATGCACGAAATCGCCGGCATAGCGCCGGCGATCTCGCTTCTGGTGCTGGGCGATTCCTCCGCCGCTTCGGTCGGCATCGGCAATTCGGAAAACGGGCTTGCCGCACAACTCGCCGTGCTGATTGCGCAAAACACCGGCCGCGCCGTGCGCTGGCGAGCCGCCGGGTTCAATTCGGCAACATCGGGCCAGATCCGCGACCATGTCCTGCCCAACCTGTCGGCCGATCCATGGACGCACATCGTGCTCGCCATCGGCACCAACGACACCAAGAATTTTCATTCCGTGCCGCGCTTCAAGAAGGAATTCGGCGGCCTGCTCTATGCGCTCCGTGCCAAATGGCCGGAGGCGCGGGTGGTATGGTCGCCGGTGCTGGAGTTCACGCGGGCGCCGGCAATGCCGCCGTTGCTCGGCAAGATCCTTGAGATCCGCGCCATCGACATGAACCGGATGGGCGAACGCCTCTGCCTGGAGCGCGGCGCGGTGCCGGCGTCGCGCCTGCCCATCGCCAATCCCGAGGCCGGCTTTGCCTCAGACGGCTTTCACGCCTCGGAAGCAGGCTACCGCGCCTGGGCCGAGCATCTCGTCGACCCGGTGCTTGGCGGCTGAAGGTTGACGCGGCCGCCCGGCAGGCGAGGGCTATGCCCAGTGCCCAAGCACGGCCGTTATCGAAATCGCGGCCATTGCCAGCAGCGCCAGCTTCCAGAAGTCGCTGCGCCGTTTCAGTCCCGGCCAGCCGAGCGGCTTGATCAGCTGAATGACCATGATGCCAACAATGACGAGCGCGAGCAGTTTCGACATGCCGCCTTTGACCAGCAACGCGGCCGGCTGTCAAAGCACCTCGTTCGTTGCCTGAGAAAGAATGGGCGTCGCGATCCCGAACCGGAACGCGGCGCCCGCCCTTGGCCGGGAGGCGGCCTATTTCAGCGGCTTGAGGCCGGCCTCGATCGAGGCGCGCTTCGGTTCGAGGAACGGCGGCAGGGCGAGGCTTTCACCCAGCGCTTCCAGCGGCTCGTCAGCGGTGAAGCCCGGCCCGTCGGTGGCGATCTCGAACAGGATGCCGTTCGGCTCGCGGAAATAGAGCGAGCGGAAGTAATAGCGTTCGACCTCGCCGCTCGAAGGCAGCCGGAATTCGGCCAGCCGCGCCGTCCATTGATGCAGCGTCTCCTGGTCCGGCGCCCTGAAGGCGACATGGTGAACCGCACCGGCGCCTTGCCGTGCCGGCGCTAGGCCCGGCTGCACCAGAACATGCAATTCCGCCGCAGGCCCGCCGTTGCCCATTTCGAAGACGTGAACCTGGCCCTCCGGCGAGGCATACTCGCGTGCCTTGCGCATGTTCATTACCCTGGTCACCACCGCCTCGGTGTTGGTGACATCAGGAACGCTGATGACGATCGGCCCGAGCCCGCGGATCTGGTGTTCGGCCGGCACCGGGCTCTGCGCCCAGGGATGGCTGTCGCCCTTGCCGCCGTCGCTAATGAGCCGCAGGCGCTGGCCCTCCGGGTCCTCGAAATCCAGACTGGGGTAGCCACCGATGTCGGCGATCTCTCCTGTTACGATGCCTTCGTCTGCCAAGTGCTGCTTCCACCAGGCAAGGCTCTCCTGGCTACGGACCCTGAGGCTGGTCCGCGCAATGCTGTGGGTACCGCGCCGCTCCCGTCCAACCGGCCAGTCGAAGAAGGTGAGATCGGTACCCGGTGTGGCTTCGCCATCGGCATAGAAGAGATGGTAGGCCGAAGTGTCGTCCTGGTTTACGGTCTTCTTGACCAGCCGCAGACCCAGCACCTTCGTGTAGAAGTGAACATTGCCCGGCGCGTTGGCGGTGATGGCGGTCAGATGGTGGATACCTGTCAGTTGCAAGCTCATGGTCGTCTCCCTGTTTTGGGGAAGAATTTTCTCGCTTCATATCAGAACTGCGGCCACGTTGCTGAAGGCCTGCCTATCCGGACGGTCCGTCGCCGCAGAATGAACAATAGCGTCTTGATTTAATTGCCTCGGTGAACAATTGGATAGCTGTGGCCCTGCCGCGGGCAGAATGCGATGCAGCGAAAGCTATGCTTTCCTCGGGCGAGCGCGGCGGCCCGAACTATCATCGCATGCCCTGCCATCCTCCTGACAGACTGCTGTCAGGAGGGGTATGCGATAGTGTCTCCATCAGAAGAGAGGAGACCAGCCATGAACGGTTTTACCATTTTGCGCGGTATGCAGCACTATGTCGGCAAGATCCGGACGATGCGCAACGAGATCCGCACCCGGCGGCTCATGAACTCGCTGCCAGCGGACATTCGCAAGGATATCGGCTGGCCGGACATGTATGCCGACCGTGGCTTTCGCGGCAATTGAGACGAATTTTTCGACCCTGCGGTTGGATGTGGGCGCTGCGACGCCCAGATAAGAAACCAAATAGCAGGTTTGGCGCGCGAGGGATGGAGCGAGCTTATGCCCGAACAGAAGACAATCGGCTTTCTTTTCATCGAAGGTTTTGCCGACTGGGAGTACGGGCTGCTGGCGGCTTCGGCGGTCGAATGGTTCGGCGCCCGCGCCGTATCGCTAGCGCCTGACGGCAAGCCGGTGACCGGCATCAGCGGCTTTCGGCTGACGCCTGACCGTTCGGCCGAGGCGGACGAGAATACCGATCTCGATGCCATCGCCGTCATCGGCTCCGATCTGTGGTTCGGCAAGGCGCCCCCGGATGCGGCGGAACTGCTTACCGCCATTGCGTCGCGCGGCGGCGTGGTCGGCGGTATCTGCGCCGGCACGCTGGCACTGGCCCGTGCCGGCCTGTTCGAGAAAGCCAGGCACACCAGCAATGGCCGCGACTGGATCAACGGTCATGAGGCCGGCTATGCCGGCGACAGCAATTATCAGGATGTGCCGTATGCCGTGGCTGACGGCAAAATTGTTTCCGCGCCCGGTTCGGCGCCAGGCACCTTCGCGCTCGCTTTTCTCAACGCACTCTATCCAGAAAGAGGCAGCGACCTCGCCCAGATGCGAACGCTGTTCGCCAAGGAGTATGCTGAAGCCTCCTGACAGTATGCTGTCAGGAGGGGCGTGCGATGGTGCGACTATCAGACACTGCGCATCGGCGGTCGAAAGGACGATCGATGAAGAGTTGGAACGGCAGATTGAACACACCAGGCATCAGCGGCGCGAAACCGACGCCGCGCACGATGGCCGGCGCAGTCGAAGGTCAGCCGATGCTGCGTGCGTTGCGCATGCCGCTCGCCATCGAGCATGGCGTCGAAGTGACATGTCCGGTCACCATAGGCTATCATCTGCGCATCCCTTTCTGGCGCGTGCTTGATGCGTAGACGTAGACAACGAGTAAACTGTCCTTCGGCGCGGAATTCGTCGCCACGCAGCGCAAGCGCGAAGGGCTGAAGCCGTAATGCATGTCATCTGGAAGTGGATCCGGTCCCGGAGCCACGCCATGCATGGGAACAACGCTGGGGAAGCAAACGATGCGCCGCGCCGACAGGCTCTTTCAGATCGTGCAGCATCTGCGTGGTGGCCGTCTGGTCACCGCTCAGAAGCTCGGCACGTGGCTCGAGGTTTCCGAGCGAACCATCTACCGCGACATTGCCGACCTGCAGTCGACCGGCGTGCCGATCGACGGCGAGGCCGGCGTTGGCTACATGATGAGGGAGGGTTTCGACCTTCCGCCGCTGATGTTCACGCGTGACGAGATCGTCGCGCTGGTTGCCGGCGCCCGCATGGTGCGCGCCTTTGGCGGCGCTGCCATGGCGCGCGCCGCCGACGAGGCGCTGGTCAAGATCGGCGCCGTGCTGCCCGACGCCGAAAAGGACCGTATCGCCCGCACCGAGATCCACACACCGATGTGGGTGGTCAGCGATGCCGCGCGCGAAGCGATCGACCTGATCGAGCGCGCGGTCGAAAAGCGCCAGGTGCTGACCATCGACTATTCGGACGAGGCCGGCCGCGGAACCGCCCGCGATATCCGCCCGCTTGGCCTGTGGTTCTGGGGCAAGGTGTGGACGCTGGTCGCCTGGTGCGAGATGCGCGATGATTTTCGCGCCTTCCGCATCGACCGCATCGCCTCGGTGGTCATCGCCGGCCGTATCTTCAAACCGGAGCGCGGCAAGCAGCTTGCCGACTTCTATCGGGCTGTGGAGCGCAGCGAAGATTACGGCATGGCGCCGGACCGCGCCGCGCGCAGCTGAGAAAACGGCACAAAAAAGCCCGCTCGAAGCGGGCTTTTTCCATTGGGCGTGCGACGTCTCACTCGTCGTCGTCATTGTCCGTGTTCTTCGACTTCAGCGCCGAGAGCTTGGCGAACACGGCGTTGGCATCGAGTTCGGCATCCTCGTCCTTCGGTTTCTCGGGAGCCGGCACCAGCCGCTCGGTCAAGGCCGCCGGCAACAGCGTGTCACCGACCGGCTGCGCCTGTTCGCGACCGCGCGAGGCGCGATTGACTTCCATGTCGAGGTCGATCTGCGACGCAAGGCCCAGCGTCACCGGGTCCATCGGCTGCAGATTGGCCGAATTCCAGTGCTTGCGCTCGCGGATCTGCTCGATCGTCGACTTGGTGGTGCCGACGAGGCGCGAGATCTGCGCGTCCTTGAGCTCGGGATGGTTGCGCACCAGCCAGAGAATTGCATTCGGCCGGTCCTGGCGCTTCGAAAGCGGCGTGTAGCGCGGACCCTTGCGCTTGGATTCGGGCACCCGCACCTTGGGGTCCGAAAGCTTGAGGCGCTGGTTCGGGTCTTTCTCGGCGCGCGCGATCTCGTCGCGGGTCAGCTGGCCGGTCATGATCGGGTCCATGCCCTTGATGCCTTGCGCCGATTCGCCGTCGGCGATCGCCTTGACCTCGAGCGGATGCAGCCCGCAGAACTGCGCGATCTGCTCGAAGGAAAGCGCGGTGTTGTCGACCAGCCAGACGGCGGTCGCCTTGGGCATAAGCAGCGTATTGGCCATTTAAAAAATCCTTCTCGTTCGCCCGCGTTCCCGCGCGGGCGGTGGTTTAGAGCCACCAAAATGGGAAATTCGCGGCCTGTATAACCGTTCCATTGTTGTTTCGCAATGTTTTTGGAAGCAATGACTGGATGGCGCTCCCGCCATTGCCGCGAGCGAAACTGCGCCCAAAACGACAAAACCCGCCGGACTGCGTCCAGCGGGCTCGGAACCGCGACGGAAAACCCGTCTGATGCGGCTCTGGCTTGCCAGGCGTGACCTTCGCAGGTCACGCTCGACGTTAGATGGCCCTGCGGGCGATCTTTTCGATGTCGCCTCGGTTGATGCCGAGGTCGCTGAGCTGACGTGCGTTGAGGCGATCCAGTTCGCGGACGGTCTCGGTGTACATACGCCAGTTACGGTAAGCGCGGATCGGGTTCATGGTAGTCCTCCAAATCAGTGTTCGTTTTGATAATGCTCAAATAGGCATCATCGATGAGGACTTGAATGGCCGATTTTGCATAGCAATGATGCAAATGGTGCATTGCAGCATTAAACAACTGTTCATCTTGTAGGCAGTGAGGCGCACGCCCAGGACAAATCCGGATTCAAGTGATCCCGGCCTAGCCGACGTCGAGCACGATCTTGCCGATATTCTCGCCGTCTTCCATGCGCTCATGAGCCCGCCAGGCTTCGCTGAGCGGGAAGATCATGTCCATCACGGGAGCGATCTTGCGCGTACCGAGCAGTGGCCACACCTGCGCTTCCAGTGCCGCCGCGATCGCCGCCTTGAACTCGACGGTGCGAGGCCTCAGCGTCGAGCCGGTGTGGACGAGCCGTTTGACCATGATCTTCGAGAAATCGGCGCTCGCCACCGCGCCGGCCTGCACGGCAATCTGGACGATACGACCTTCGACCGCCGCGGCTTCGTAGTTGCGCGCCACATAGTCGCCGCCGACCATGTCGAGGATGACATTGGCGCCCTTGCCGTCCGTCGCCTCTTTCACCGCGGCGACGAAGTCCTCCTCGCGATAGTTGATCGCGCGATCGGCGCCGAGCTTCATGCAGGCATCGCATTTCTCCTTGCTGCCGGCGGTGGTGATGACATAGGCGCCGAAGGCCGAGGCAAGCTGGATTGCCGTGGTGCCTATGCCGGAGGAGCCGCCATGGACGAGCAGCGTCTCGCCGCGCTTCAGACCGCCACGCTCGAACACATTGTGCCAGACGGTAAAATAATTTTCTGGCACTGCCGCCGCTTCGGTGTGGGTGAAGCCGGCCGGCAGCGGCAGCACGCTGCCGGCATGAACCTTGACATATTCGGCATAGGCGCCACCAGGTGTGAGCGCGCAGACGCGGTCACCAATGCGCCAGCGCGATGTGTCGTCGCCAACGGCCGCCACTTCGCCCGACGCCTCGAGGCCCGGCAGGTCCGACGCGCCGGGCGGCGGCGGATAGGCGCCCTTGCGCTGCTGGATATCGGGCCGGTTGACGCCGGCGGCATGCACCTTGATCAGTATCTCGCCGGGACCGGGCTGCGGCACGTCGCGCGTTTCCGGCTTCAGCACCCTTGGGCCACCCGGCTCCGAGATCGCAATGGCCGTCATTCTTGCGGGAATTTTCTGTCCGCTCGCCATGAGATCTCCCGTCTTTCCTCGCCGTTATCCGATCGGCTGTTTGCATCGACGCCCCTGCCCTATGTATGCTGATTGCCAAATCAGGCAAATGGCCAAATCAGGGAGGAGCGACGATGGCGATCTTCGACGACGAACCCAAGAAGGCGCGCCCGCACGAGATCGGGCAGGACCTGTCACTGCTTTCCGTCGGTGAATTGTCGGAGCGCATCGGCATCCTGCGAGACGAGATCGCCAGGCTGGAAGCTGAGCTCAAGGCCAAGGACACCACCAAATCGGCTGCCGAGGCGCTGTTCCGCCGCGGATAGAAGCGCCGGCGAAAGTCCGCCGCCGAAAAGCCCGAAAGCGGCTGTCTCCAGACCCTGCGCCCTGTCAAACACGAGCCGGATCAAACAATGTTCGCAACCTACCGCCCGATCCTCTCACTGCTTCGCGGCACCGCCTTCCTGCTGGCGGCGTCCGGATTGCATGGGCTGTTGCTGCCCCTGCGCGGTCAGCTGGAAGGCTTCTCGACAGCATCGCTCGGTCTGATGGGCACGGCCTGGGCCGGCGGCTTCGTCACCGGTTGCTTCTTTGCGCCGCGCATCGTGCGCCGCGCGGGCCACGTGCGCGCCTTCGGCGCCTTTGCCGCGTCGGGCGCCATCGTGGCGCTGCTCACCGGTCTGATCATCGACGAATATGTCTGGATCCTGCTGCGCGCCTTCACCGGCTTCACCATGGCCGGCGCCTTCATGGTCATCGAAAGCTGGCTGAACGAGAAGGCCAGCAACGAGAATCGCGGCACCGTCTTCGGCCTTTACATGATGGTCACCTATGCCTCGATCATGGGCGGGCAGATGATCGTCGCCGGCGGCGACGTGAAATCGGCGTCGCTGTTCATGATCACGGGCATCCTGTTTTGCCTGTCGCTCATTCCGACCGCGGTTTCGAGCGCCTCCCACCCCAAGCCGCTGCAGGATGTCTCGCTCGACGTCAAAGGCCTTTATGTCAACTCGCCGGTTTCGGCGGTCGCATGCGTGTTGATCGGCATCGCCAACGGTGCCTGGGGCACGCTAGGCGCGGTCTATGGCGCCCGCATCGGCATTTCCACCGCCGAGATCGCCCTGATGATGAGCCTTGTGGTCGTTGCCGGTGCCGCCATGCAGCTTCCGGCCGGGCGCCTGTCCGACCAGACCGACAGGCGTTTCGTGCTGGCGGGGGCGGCTTTCGGCGCGGCCTTGTTCGCGCTCATGATCTTCCTGTTCGAGCCACGCTCCGGCGTCTTCGTCATCGTCTTCACCGCAGCCTACGGTGCCTTCGCCTATACGCTCTATTCGATCGCCGTGGCGCATGCCAACGATCACGCGCGCTCGGAGGATTTCGTCAAGGTGTCGGGCGGCCTGTTGCTGCTCTACGGCTTCGGCACGATGATCGGGCCCTTGCTGGCAGCGGCCCTGATGGGCTGGATGCGCCCGGAAGGCCTGTTCCTGGCGACCGCCTTCGCGCATCTCTGCCTGGCTGGCTATACGCTGCTGCGCATCAGCCGCCGCGCCCCGGTGCCGATCGGCGATCGTGATGCCTTCAAGACGCAGCCGGCCGACCGTTCGGTGACGCCGGAAGCATTGCGGCTTGATCCCAGAAGAAAAGCAGAAGCAGACGGTTGAGATTCGAAAGGCTTTGCCCCACAAATAAGGCATGATGTTTTCCGACGCCTTCATGGCGATTGCCGATCCCAACCGGCGCCATCTTCTGGAAGAACTTCGCCGCGGCCCCAAAACCGTCACCGAACTGGCTGCCGGCTTGCCGGTCTCACGTCCAGCCGTGTCGCAACATCTGAAAGTGCTGCTCGATGCCGGCCTGGTCAATGCCAAGCCGGAAGGGACAAGACGCGTCTATGCCGTGAGCAATACCGGCTTCCTCAAACTCAACATCTGGCTCGATCAATTCTGGGAAAACTGACCAGCTCGCGGCAGGTGGCTGACCGAAGCAGGCCCGCGCGACAGCCGATCGACCATCTTCCGCCGCGCCGGGTCGGCGAGTGCCTGGACCATCCAGCCGAGCTGGGCGGGATCGTGCAGCATCGCGATCAGCCGTTGTTATAGGGGAAGAACTTGAAGTAGGGCTGGGCCTCCTCGATCACCCGGGCGAACGATGGCCGCTGCAGCAGCCGGTCGTGATAGCGCTTCACGGCCGGGTAGTTGTCGCCGAACGGCTCGACCTTGTTTGCATAGAACAGCGCGGGGGAGGCCGCGCAATCGGCCATGGTGAAGGCGTCGCCCATCGCCCAGCTCTTCGAGCGCATGTCCTCTTCGATGATGGCGTAGGAGTTGCGCAGCTGAGCGCGGGCCTGCTCGACGCCGAACGGATCGGTCTTGTCCTGCGGCCGCAACCGGTCGCCGACGATCTTCTGCATAGGCTCCTGCACATAAAAATCATAAAAGCGGTCGGCCTGGCGGACTGCCAGCGCCAGGTCGACGTCGGCTGGAACGAGGGCAACCGGCCCCGGATAGTGCGCGGCCAGATATTCGATGACGATGGTCGATTCCAGCACCGTGCGGTCGCGCGCATCGTCGCGCAGCGCCGGCATCTTGCCGGTCGGCGAAATCCTCAGGAAGGCCGCGCGCGACTCGGCATCGCCAAGATCGACGATATCAGGCGTAAACGGCGTGGCGTTCTCATAGAGCGCGATCAACGGTTTCCAGCAGAAGGAGGCCAGCGGATGGAAATGAAGCGTGAGGGACATCTTTTGCTCGTCTGTCTCGTGGTTTGTCGATGGCTGGCGCTGTTCTGTTTGCCAAGGGTAAACAATGAAGCATTTACTCATCCGTCAAGACTCGCCGATTAATTGGCCTGGATGTGAGCGACGATGGCTGCGGATATCTCCGTCCAGTCGTCCGGATGCAGCTCATGGCCGCCGCCTTCGATTCGAATGATTTTCGCGCCGGGCACAGCCTTGGCCAGCGCCTCGCCATGCTCGATCGGAAAGATCGGATCCGCCGTGCCATGGATGACCAGCAGCGGCGCCGTCATCTCGTGCAGCCGGCCCTTCCATGCGTCACCGCCCCGAAGCATGAAATGGTTGGTCGCGCTCAGGAAGCCGCCGGAATGATCGTAGTCCCGCTCAACGAAGGCACGCATCCGGGCCTCATCGAATGGGTGCGCGATGCTGGCGATCGCCCTCGCATCCCTGACGATGAAATCGATGACCTGGCCACGATCCGACCAATCGACCTTGGCGCCCTCGGTCGAATGTTTGATATAGGCATCGCTCGTCTGCGGCAGATGCGAAGTGTCTGTCCCCACCGGCGAACTGCTGATCACGGTCAGCGACGCGACGAGGGATGGGTGCTTGAGCGCCACAAGCTGTGCGATCATGCCGCCCATCGACATGCCGGCGACATGCGCCTTGCCAATGCCGTGCTGGTCGAGGACATGCATCGCATCGTCCGCCATGTCGTCGAATGTGTAGGGCGGCTCGCCCGGCTTGTATTTGGTCGAACGGCCGGTATCGCGATTGTCATAGCGGATCACGAACAGGCTGGCATCGGCCAGTTTCCGGCACAATGCTTCCGGCCACCAGAGCATGGAGGCCATCGCTCCCATGATCAGCAGCAGCGGTGGGTTTGCCGGATCGCCAAAAGACTCGGACATGATTATGGGACGTTCGATCGTCGTCATGGCGCAGTCTCCCTCTTCGCAATACTGATTGCATTTTGCAATCGGTTGCACGATAATAAAACTGATACGATAATGCAACCGGTTTTGGAGAAGAAATCTCATGAGCATGGATCGCCGGTCCGGATGCCCGATCAACCTGTCGCTGGAAGTGTTCGGCGACCGCTGGAGCTTGATCATCCTTCGCGACATGATCTTCGGCGGCAGACGCCACTTTCGCGAACTGCTCAACGGATCGATGGAAGGCATCGCTTCCAACATACTCGCCGACCGGCTGAAGCGCCTGATGGAATTGGGCATGCTGACCAAGGCCGACGACCCCTCGCACAAGCAGAAGGCGATCTACAGCCTGACCGAGATGGCGATCACGCTGGTGCCGATCCTTGCCCATCTCGGTGCCTGGGGCCGCGTCTGGCTGCCGGTCAGTGAAGAACTCTCGATCCGTGCCGAACTGCTGGAAAAGGGCGGACCGGCGATGTGGGACAAGTTCATGGACGAGTTGCGCCACGAACATCTCGGCATGCCGCTCGATACAGCTTCTGGTCCTTCTGTCCGCGCGACCTTGCAGGCCGCCTATGAGGCGGCGGTTACAAGCAAGGCGCTCGCCACCAGCCCGGCCGCTTGACCAACTTATTTTCCCGTTTTCGAGCCGGCTCTGCTACAATAGGCGGAAAATTAACAGTCACGGGATTGGATAAAGCTCTTGGTTGAGAACCCTCGGGATGCTGCCCGCGCGCGCGCCGACCTGCGTTTCAAGAAGCAGGAAGAGGCGGTAACCGTGCGCCAGAAGGCGATGGCCGAATACGTCGCCGAGAGCGACGCCCGCCAGGCCAAGACCAATAAGCTGCGGGCGCTCCGCCTTGCCAAGGAGGCGGAAGATCTTGCCAATGCGCCTGCGGCGCCCGTCAAGAAACCGGCCCGCGCCAAGAAAAAATAGCAGCCGCACCCGGAACCCCAAACGCTACGCCTGTCCGGATGGTGTCGGTGAAAGCCGCTTCCCTCCCGCCTTTTTTGCGCGAAGCAATTTCAACCGAAAAGGGGATGTTATCTCGCCCGCTGACGTTCAATGATCGACGCGTTTCAAACTGGAGACTGCCATGACCGCACTGCCGCTCGAAAAAGCCAGGCAAATCATCGACGCCGCCTTTGCCAAAGGCGCCGATCTCAAGCTCAAGCCGCTCGGCGTCTCGGTGCTTGATGCCGGCGGACATCTGGTCGCCTTCCAACGCCAGGACGGCGCCTCGTTTCTGCGCCCGCAAATGTCGGCCGGCAAGGCCTATGGCGCGATCGCCATCGGCATGGGCTCGCGCAAAGTCGAGGCCTTCGCCAAGGAGCGCCCGCATCTCGTCGCCGGCATCTCGGACGTCTCGGGCGGGCGCGTGCTGCCGGTGGTGGGCGGCGTACTGATCCGCGACGAGGCCGGTGCCATCATAGGCGCCGTCGGCATTTCCGGCGACACGTCGGACAATGACGAGGCCGCGGCGATCGCCGGCATCGAGACAGCCGGTTTCACCGCCGATCCGGGCTGAGCATCCTTCGACATTGAAGCGAGGCTGCGTTGAGATTCAGGTCAGGCCGGCATTACCCGAATGTCAATGCGGCCTAATTCAAATTGATATCCCGGCTCGCCGACCGCATCGACACCGCGAATCCGGCCAGCACATCGAACAGCGCGATGACCATCAGCGTGAAGAAGACGGAATGGGCGGCGCCCTTCACCAGCAGGAATTCGACCAGGAAGGCCACGAAGACCAGCGTCGACAGAAGGTGGTCCATGATCGAGGCATTGGTCGTGCGCGCCGACTTCGCCATTTCTAGGAAAAGGAAGATCAGCCCGAGCAGCACCATCAGGTCGCCTAGCGTCATCGAGAACACTCCGCCCGACATCATGCTGAAGGAAAAGACCTCGCTCGCCCACGGATCGTCGCCGCTGCCGAATATTCCCAGAAGTCCGAGGTTGTAGAGCACGAAAGGCACGATCAGCAGCGGAATGGCACCGAACATCTGGCGTCTCCATGTGGGGGCAATCCCTTGTAGAATGCGCCACAGGCACGCCGTCAAGATGTTTCGGTGGCAGCGCCGAACACGGTCGAAGACGGCACGCAATTAGCATGTCAGCCGGTTCCCCGGCTGGAATATCTCGGCGATTGCCGTCCACGCTTCGCAATGCGCGCTCCCCGGCCGCCAAACGCAAAAAAGGACCGGCCACTGGCCGGTCCTTTTTTAATTCAAAACTTCGAAAAAGCTGGTCTCAGCTTTCCTTGGGCGTCAACACCTGGCGACCGCGATACATGCCGGTCTTCAGGTCGATGTGGTGCGGACGGCGCATTTCGCCGGAATTCTTGTCCTCGACATAGGTCGGGGCCTTGAGTGCGTCAGCCGAGCGGCGCATGCCGCGCTTGGACGGAGAGGTTTTTCGTTTCGGAACGGCCATGGATATGCTCCACTACATGGTCAAAAAGCCCCGCCTGCCCTCGTGAAAGGGCCATGTCGGGGCCGGAATCTGAGAAAGTCGGGTGCCTATACACGCCCTGTGCCGTTTTGGCCAGCACTGGAGCGAATTTTTTTGAGTTGGCTAGCGGAGGCAACCGACATAGGCGCCGGAGCGGCCGGCGCGCCGCTCGATCAAATTGGCAAGCCTTCTCAGGCCCGGTCCGGGTTTGGCCGGGTTGCGGGCAATCGGATTGGGCAAGGAGACGGCGAGCAGTGCGGCCTGCCGCCGCGACAGCTGTTTTGCCGAAACGCCAAAATGATGCTGTGCCGCGGCCTCGATCCCGTAGATGCCCGGCCCCCATTCGGCGATGTTGAGATAGATTTCCATGATGCGCCGTTTCGACATCACTGCGTCGAAATAGACGGCCAGCGGCAGCTCGAACACTTTGCGCACCGAACCCAGCGGCCGCGACCAGAGGAAGAGGTTCTTCACCGTCTGCATGGTGATGGTCGAAGCGCCGCGCGTTGCTTCGCCAGCCAGCGCGTCGTCGACGACGCCCCGCAATTCGCCGAGATCGACACCGCGATGGAAGCAGAACTGCCCATCCTCCGACATGATGACGGAATTGGCCAGCACCGGCGCCACGTCGTCGATCGACGCCCAGCGGCGCTCATAGCCCGAGAATGTCGCCAGGTCCTTAAACATCAGCATCGAGACCGGATGCACGAACGACGGCAGGTACAGGACCGTCAGCAGCGTTGGAATAAGCGCCAGCACCGCGGCCACGGTGATACCGCGCCGGACCCAGCGTTTGAGACTGCGGCGGTTCACGCCTCGCGATCTCGTCGCCATGTCCAGCTTTTCGGTTTCATGATCGACGATCGGTTCCGCCAAGCCGCCCAACCCGTGCTCTCCCTGCCCCCGGCATAATGGCGCTTGGCTTCTTGCGCAACGTCTGAGTGTCGGCTACCGGTCCCGATCATGACGAGTGACGACGAAATGGCGTTCGAAATGGCGCTCATCAGACGGGCAGCCGCCGTCGAGGTGCTGCTGCGGCGGTTGCTCGACGACCGCGCGCTTTCGGGCGAGATCGCCCGGCCTGAGCGCTTGATGGCGGCGATGCGCCACGGCGTGCTGAATGGTGGCAAGCGCTTGCGCCCTTTCCTGGTGATGGAAAGTGCGGCACTTTTTTCCGCTGACGGCGAGGCGGCACTGCGCGTCGCTGCAGCGCTTGAATGCGTGCATTGCTATTCGCTGATCCACGACGATCTGCCGGCCATGGACGACGATGATCTGCGGCGTGGCCAGCCGACGGTGCACAAGGCCTTCGACGAGGCCACCGCTATCCTGGCTGGCGACGCCTTGCTGACGCTTGCCTTCGACATCATCGCCGGCGAGGCGACCGCTCTGCCGGCGGAGCGGCGGATAGCACTGGTGCTCGCGCTGGCCCGCGGGGCCGGGGCTGGCGGCATGGTCGGTGGCCAGAAGCTCGACCTCGAAGCTGAACAGACGCCGCCGGACGAGGCCGGCATCATCCGGCTGCAGGCGATGAAGACCGGCGCGCTGATCCGCTTTGCCTGCGAGGCCGGCGCACTCATTGCCGGCGCTCCCGCCGAGGACTGTGAGCGGCTGGCCGAATTCGGCTCCGCGATCGGACTTGCCTTCCAGCTCGCCGACGACTTGCTCGACCTGACCGCCGATGCCAGCCAGATGGGCAAGGCGACCGGCAAGGACGCCGCCGCCGGCAAGGCGACGCTGGTGGCGCTGCACGGTGCGAATTGGGCACGCAGCCAGCTTCACGGCCTCGTCGAACAGGCCCATGCACTGCTTGAGCCCTATGGCGACGGTGCCCAACTTCTAAGGGAAGCGGCGACGTTCGTGGCGGCTCGGAACAGCTGAGGTTTGGGGCAAACCAGGACATCGGGCCGATTAAAGCCGCTCGTCCTCCGCCCCCCATCCAGAAATAGAACTTGAGCGGAAGCCTGCGGAAGCAGAGGATCGGTACGGCTTTGCCATCCACACGGCAACGACGCGGTGCGGATACAGTTGGAGGGATGCCATGTCGACCACCGACACGCTGTTCGCAGGTTCCATTCCCGAGGTCTACGACCGGGCAATGGTGCCGCTGATCTTCGAGCCCTATGCGCGGGATCTGGCGGAGCGGGTGGCGAAGCTCGGACCTCAATCGGTGCTCGAAGTGGCGGCGGGCACCGGTGTGGTGACACGCGCGCTCGCAGCAAAGCTGCCGGCGCCGACACGCATCGTGGCCACCGACCTTAACCAGCCCATGCTCGACCACGCGCGCACACGCATGGCGGACGATCCTCGTATCACCTGGCAACAGGCCGACGCCCAGGAGCTGCCCTTCGAGAACGCATGGTTCGACGCCGTGGTCTGCCAATTTGGCGCGATGTTCTTCCCCGATCGGGTGGCCGCCTATGGACAAGCCCGGCGGGTGATGCGGCCGGGCGGGCATTTCGTGTTCAACGTCTGGAGCGCCATCGAAGAGAACGAGTTCGCCGAAGAAGTGACGCGAGCGCTCGGCACACTCTTCCCCGCCGATCCGCCTCGCTTCTTGGCCAGGACGCCGCACGGCTATCACAATGCGGACGCCATCCGTGCCGACGTGCATGCGGCAGGCTTCCACGATGTCAGCATCGAGGCTCTGGGTGCCGTGAGTGCCGCTCCGTCGCCGCATGACGCGGCCGCGGCCTATTGCCAGGGCACACTTCTGCGTGCCGAGATCGAGGCGCGCGGCGGCTCGCTGGAGGAGGCGACGCGACACGTTGCAAATGCCATGGGGAAACGGTTCGGGGAAGGTCCGGTGAGTGGCCGCATCCACGCCCTCGTCGTGACGGCAGCCTGATGCATGTCGCTCAAAAGTCTGCTCGGTTTTGCGAGAACGACATGCATCAAAACGAAGACCTGAAGCGGATCGTCTGAATCCGTCCAGACGCAACAGGCTTTCGTTGCGCAAGGATTGTCAGGTCAAAAGCTGTCATCCATCCGGCTGTTCGCGTGGCTCGGCTATCCACACGAAATTTTAATGTAAATGAAGCGTAATCCCGACCATTAAAATGGTGCGTATGTGTTGGGGTTGCGCATGCCGGAATATTCGTCCTTCATCCGGTCAGTCCGGATTCGCTATATTTCAGGGTTGCTGATCTTCGCGCTGGCTTCCGTGGCAATCGTGGTTGCGCTTGATCGTGTCAATTCCTTTCGCCGTGACATCGATGCGCTGAGCAGCAACCTCGTCGTCTTCACCCGCGACCTGCGCAACGCGACCAGCTTTGCCGAGACGACCGGCACCGCCTGGCGGGCGGAGACACGCGATGCGCTGACCTCATCGGCGCGCGGCCATTCGGAACGCCTGACCGGCGAGATCGAGTCGCTGACCGCGCAGCTTGCGGCGATCAAGCCGCGGCTGTCGACCAAGACTGCCAACGAGCTCCAATCGGCTTCCGTCAATGGCGATCTGTTCTGGTCGCCGCGCGACATGGTGCGCAACTTCAACCTGATGTCGGTGGCGCAGAAAGTCGATGAGTGGAGCTATCGCGAAATCCGCAACCAGAACGACCTGTTCGCCCAGCCCATGCTGGTCCGCGTCCGCACCGCAATGGATGATGAACGCCATCTGGCAGACGCCTCCAGCGACAGGCTGCTGCTGTGGGCAAGCGCCATCCTGTTCGCGGCCCTTGCCATCGTCGCCTTCTGGATTTTCCGCCCGATGGAAGTGGCAATCCGCCGCGCCTTCGCCGAATCCGCAGAATCCCTGTTCAAGGCCGAGGCCGCCGACCGCGCCAAGTCGGAATTCCTGGCCAATATGAGCCATGAAATCCGTACGCCGATGAACGGTGTGCTCGGTATGGCTGAACTGCTGGCCAAGACCGATCTGACGGCGCGCCAAAAGACCTTCACCGACGTCATCGTCAAATCCGGCAATGCACTGCTCACCATCATCAACGATATCCTCGATTTCTCGAAGATCAATGCCGGGCAACTCACCCTCGACCCCGCTCCCTTCCGTCTCTCCGAGGCGGTCGAGGATGTGGCGACGCTGGTATCGGCGCGCGTCGCCGAAAAGAACCTCGAATTGATCGTGCGTGTCGACCCGCGGCTGCCGGCCCATGTCGTCGGCGACGCCGGCCGGTTTCGGCAGATCGTCACAAACCTGCTCGGCAACGCGGTGAAGTTCACCGAAAAGGGTCACGTGCTGATCGATGTCGGCGGCGAGATCGTCAACGACGTGGTCCAGCTCAAGGTTCGTGTCGAGGACACCGGCATCGGCATACCAGCCGAGAAACTGCAGAACGTGTTCGAAAAATTCGCCCAGGTCGACGGTTCGTCGACCCGCCGCCACGAGGGGACCGGCCTTGGCCTCGCCATCGCCGCCCGCCTCGTCGACCTGATGGCAGGCAAGATCGGCGTCGAGAGCGAGATCGGCCGCGGCTCGGTGTTCTGGTTCGCGGTGCCACTGCCGGCGCATCAGGCCGGGGCTCGCGACGAGATCGTGCCGGTCGACGTCACCGGCGCGCGCGTGCTGGTCATCGACGACAATCCGGTCAACCGCGAAATCTTGCTCGAGCAGCTCAGAAGCTGGAGCTTCGATTGTGCCGCCGCCGAAAGCGGCGCCGTAGGCCTGGCCTTCCTCGATCGCGCCTTTCAGTTGGGCGCCGCCGTCGACTGCATCATCCTCGACTACCAGATGCCGGGCATGAACGGCGCCGACGTCGCCAGAGCCATCGCCTTGGACAGCAGGCTGTCCTCCATCCCGGTGGTGTTGCTGACCTCGGTCGACCAAGTCGATTTCGGCAAGATGATCATCGACTTCGGCATCGCCGCGCACCTGACCAAGCCGGCCCGCTCCGCGGTCCTGCTCGGCACCGTTATCTCGGTCGTCCAGAGGGCCCGCTCGCAGGTCGGCAAGGCGCAGTTCGTCCGCGAACCGATCGTGCCGGCTCCCTCGGCGGCACCACCTGCCTTCACTGTCATCCGCGGCCCGGCGATGCCGGTCGCGGTGGTGCCGGAATCGGCCACGCCGAATGGACCGATCGACATCCTCATTGCCGAGGACAACGACGTGAACCAGTTGGTATTCGGCCAGATCCTCAACGGCCTTGGGCTCAGCTACCGCATCGCCGGCAACGGCCGCACGGCGGTCGAGATGTACAGGGCGCTGCGCCCCAAGCTGATCCTGATGGACGTCTCGATGCCGGAAATGAACGGCTACGAAGCAACCCGCGCCATCCGGACGATAGAGATGTCGACGGGCACCCACATACCGATCATCGGCGTCACCGCGCATGCGCTGAAGGGCGATCGCGACAAGTGCATCGAAGCCGGAATGGACGACTATCTGCCGAAGCCGGTTTCACCCGACCGCCTCGGCACCAAGATCGGCACCTGGCTCAGCGAGACGGTGGCAGCAAAGATTGCTTGAGGCAGGCCTTGGTGCTGGCTTGCAGGATCAACGCAGCCGGCCGACTGGGATGATTTCCGGCGATGTCGCAACATAAGGATCTCCCTGCCAACTGCCGAGCCGTTGCTCAGTCGAATGGGCGCGCGACGAGAGCTCGAAATAAATTCGTCGCATTTGTCGCTACCTGTTGCGCACCACCACGCACGCCCCGCCGATGCTTTGCAATTTCTGGCAGATGACATTGGCGGCCGCACGGTCATCGACACCGATCCTGACCGCGTAGATGCCGCGCCGGCCGATCGGCGTGCGCACCCGGCTGACCACCGGATCATGCCCGCTGAGCAGGGCCGGGAACCGGCTTCTTACCCGCAGCCACTGGTTGATCGCTGCACTGCGGCGGAAGTTGCCGGCCACCTGGATGCCCCACGGTTTTATGTTGATCGACGCCATCGCCACCGTCTGCGACATGATCACCGGTAGCCTGCGGCAGGCGTAGGCAAAGTCCGCCTTTGCGTCGAGCGGCTCGATCGTTCCGGCATAGGCCCGGTCGGTGAACTTGTCGGCCGGCTCGCCCATGATGTCGAAGACATAGCTCTCGGTCTCCATTGGCAGGAAGCCGCCGGAACTGAGCCAGCGCGACACCCGACTTTCGCCGGCATTGTAGGCGGCCGCCGCCAGCCCGAGATTGCCGTAGCCGGTTTTCATTTCGGCGAGATATTTCGCCGATGCCGGGATCGCCTGGTTGATGTCGAAGGAATTGGCCAGCCCGCGCATCTTGGCGGTGCCCGGCATGAACTGGGCGATGCCTTCGGCGCCGACCGGGCTGACGGCGTTGGGATCGAAACGGCTTTCCTTCCAGATCAGCCGGGCGAAGAAATCCCTGGGCAGACCATTCTGGTCGGCATGCGCCTGGATCAGGTTACAGACCTTGCCTATCAGCCGTTGCTTGGCGGATTGCGGCGGATCCGCCTGAACCAGCGTCGCCCAACCCAAGGCGCAAAGCAGAACCAGCGTAGCCCCGAGAAAACGCTGCATCGAGCGCTGAGCCCGTGCCGAAAGTCGCTCCGGCGAGCCAGGTGATGGTGGCTTCGTGGTCGCCCCGGCGACGCGCGCAGCGGACATTTGGTCCGTGAGCACCGGAAGCGCAGAAGACGCCTTCAGGTGGCCGCCGGAGTAGAGTTTCGGCATGGGCTCACTCGGCTGCGGCCTTGCCGCGGCCAAACCGTTGCTCGATATAGTCGGCGACCATTTTCTCGAAATCCGCCGCGATCGAAGGCCCGCGCAACGTCGCCGCCTTCTTGCCGTCGACGAAGACAGGCGCTGTCGGCGTCTCGCCGGTGCCGGGCAGCGAAATGCCAATGTCGGCATGCTTGGATTCGCCCGGGCCGTTGACGATACAACCCATCACGGCGACCTTGAGGTTCTCGACGCCGGGATATTTTTCGCGCCACACCGGCATGTTTTTCCGCAGATCCGCCTGTATGTTCTGGGCGAGTTCCTGGAACACGGTGGAGGTCGTGCGGCCGCAGCCGGGGCAAGCGGCGACGATCGGCACGAACTGCCTGAACCCCATGGTCTGCAGCAATTCCTGCGACACTTGCACCTCGCGTGTGCGGTCGCCGTTCGGCTCCGGCGTCAGCGAGATGCGGATGGTATCCCCGATGCCTTGCTGGAGCAGGATGCCCATGGCAGCCGACGAAGCCACGATGCCTTTCGAGCCCATGCCTGCCTCGGTGAGGCCGAGGTGCAGCGCATGGTTGGAGCGGGTGGCTAGCTCGGTATAGACGGCGATCAGGTCCTGCACGCCGCTGACCTTGGCCGACAGGATGATTTTCTCGCGGCCAAGCCCGATCTCTTCCGCCAACTCGGCCGACAGGATCGCCGATTGCACGATCGCCTCGCGCGTCACTTCCTGCGCCGTCAGCGGAAACCCCTTGGCCTGGTTGTCATCCATCAGCCGGGTCAGCAGTTCCTGATCGAGCGACCCCCAGTTGACGCCGATGCGCACCGGCTTGTCGTGTCTGATCGCCATCTCGACGATCGCCCCGAATTGCCGGTCCTTCTTGTCCTTGAATCCGACATTGCCCGGGTTGATGCGATATTTGGCCAGCGCTTCGGCGCAGGCCGGATGGTCTGCCAAAAGCTTGTGGCCGATATAGTGGAAATCGCCGACCATCGGCACGTCGATGCCAAGCCGCTGAAGCCGCTCATGAATGCGCGGCACCGCGGCGGCGCTCTCGTCGCGATCGACGGTGATGCGCACGATCTCGGAGCCCGCCCGGTGAAGTGCTGCAACTTGCGCAACTGTCCGGTCGATATCGGCCGTATCGGTATTGGTCATCGACTGCACGACAATGGGCGCTCCGCCGCCGACGACCACGCCGCCGACATCGACGCCGACCGAGGTGCGGCGAGGGAAAGGAGAGGAAAAATATCCGGTCATGCCGGCCAGCCTTTTGTCTCTGGAGCGCCGAACGTCCCCTTGGACGACAGAGGGCGCCCCGGGCGATGCGCTAAAGTCCGGGCATGAGGTGGATGAGCAAAGATGGCTTGTCAATGGCGACAGGTCGCCACTGGCCGGAATCGACCCGCCGCCAAGGACCAGAAACAATCGATGATCTGGCGAAATCCGGCGACGGCCGAAGCGGAAATTAAGCCGGGTGGGAATCCGGCTCAGGCTGATGGCCCAGTGCCGGAAATCAAAACCTCCCAGGCCGGCGGATGGCACCCGCCGGGAAAAGAAGCCGCGGACGGTGAGCGGCTATGTCAGGAGGGCATCAATGCGTGGTCGGTTTCCCTCTGAGTTTTTCAATCTCGTCCTTGAGTGCCAACTTGCGTCGCTTGAGATTCACGATTTCGAGGTCATCGACCGATGGATGGTTCATCGCGTCATCGATTTCACGTTCGATGTCGCCGTGTTTCCGCTGCAACTCATCAAGATGGGATGCAAGAGACATGATTGGTTCTCCCTTTCATGGTTTCCTCGATTGCAGCCGTCATGGCGCGTCCACCGCAGGTTCGCTTCTGTGACGGCATGATGACAGTGTGTCACCTTCCGGCAGCGATGTCGAATGATCCGTGGTAGCATTCCACGACAATGTGAAATGTGATATGGGCTGCGCGCCGGTTGCAAAATCCCACCGGCCCCGCCCAATCAGGCCCATTTTTGGGCGCCGCAGACGTGCAGACGGTAGATAATGTCCGATCAGGAACAGGCTGATATCCGGCTCGAATATTCCCGGCTGAAGCAGGAGCATGCCGATTTCGATGCGGCCATCAACGCGATGATCGCCATGGCCTGCGATCCACTGCAGATCCAGCGCATGAAGAAGAAGAAGCTGTTCCTCAAGGACCGGCTGATGGCGCTGGAAGACAAGATCATTCCCGACATCATTGCCTGAAGGGCGCGTACGCTTTCGAGCGCCTATGCGGCGGTCGAAAGTCTCGCAGCACGATCACGCAGCAGGCCGATGAGCTCGCCGGTCCGCTCCTCGGACGTATCGATGGGGACCACCAGGCACATCGTCGCCTCGACCTTGCCCGGCGCCAAAAAGACCGGCGCGGCAAGGCATTTCGTATAGGCATCGACCAGGCCCGAGGTGACGCAATAGCCGGCGACTCGCGCCTTTGCGATGTCGGTGACAAAATCATCAAGCCGCAGTTTGCGACCGTCGGGCAGCACGAGATCGTCGTCCGACACCATGGCTTCGATTTCAGCCCTGTCCAACCCCGCCAGAAGCAGTCGCCCCGAGGCCGTCCAGGGCAGTGGTATCTGCAGGCCGGTGGCAGAGCTGATGCGAAAAGGCCTGGTGCCTGGGCTCGCGTGGACGATCGTGTAGCGACCGCTCTGCAGCATGCACAGTTCGGACGTCTCGCCGGTCTCGCGCGATAGATTGTCGACCTCCTGACGCCCTCGTCTGAGGAGGTCGTTGCCCCGCACATAGTCCATTCCATAGAGATAGAGCTTCTTGCCGAAATAGACGCGATTGCCGTCGCTTTCCAATTCCAGCAGGCCCGCATCGACCAGCGACCGCACCAGCGTGTAGGTCGTCGAACGGGGTGCATTCACCCCTTTGGCAAGGTCGCCAATGCCGATCGCCCGCTGGGTCGTGTGAAGAAACTCCAGAATCTCGAGCACCCGGTTAAGTCCCTTTTCACGGGAGCCCGAAATTTTCTCGTCGGCTGAAATCGCGGTGGCATTGCCGTCTTGCATTGTCGCTTCCCGGTGTTAATATCTGTCTTGTACAGGATACACTCGTCTCTTGTAAGAGACAAAATCACCGGACGCGTGTCTTGCCTGTGCACAAGGGGAACACAACACGAAAGGAGGTCGCCGTGAACGACACATCCGGAAGACGTGATTTTCTGAAACTTGGAATGGCTGGGCTGGCCACGGCTGGCGTGCTGGCAACCGTCGATGCCCAGAAGGCCGCGGCCCAGGCAGCATCCGACAGCCTGCTGCGCACCGTGCTCGATCGCGGCAAGCTGATCGTCGGCACTGGCAGCACCAACGCACCGTGGCACTTCGAGAACGATGCCGGCGAACTGGTCGGCATGGACATCACCATGGGGCGCATTCTCGCCAAGGGCCTTTTCGACGATCCGACCAAGGTCGAGTTCGTCATGCAGGATCCGGCACAGCGCATCCCCAACGTGACCACCAACAAGGTCGACATCACCATCCAGTTCATGACGATGAGCGCCCAACGCTCGCAGCTGGTCAATTTTTCCCGGCCTTACTATGTCGAGGGCGTTGCCCTGCTGAGCCTGCCGACCGCCGAGAACAGGACTTTCGACAAGCTGCTTGCCGGCGGCGCCGCAACGCGCATCTCCATCCTGCAGAATGTCGATGCCGAGGCGCAGGTGCATTCGGTGCTGCCCCAGTGTCAGGTCATGCAGATCGACACCCAGGCCAACGTGCTGCAGGCGCTGGAATCGAAACGCGTCGACGCCGCAGCTGTCGATCTGTCCACGGTGCGCTGGCTCGCTTCGCGCAATCCGGACAAATACTTCGACGCGGGCAAGAGCTGGCTGAGCATGCTTTATGGCGCCGCACTGCGGCAAGGCGACCTTGACTGGCTGACCTTCGTCAACTCAACCTTCACCATCGCCATGTTCGGCCACGAAAACGCCCTCTACGACGCTGCGTTCAAGGACTATTTCGGACAGGAGCCGCCTGCGCGCCATCCGGGCTTCCCGGCCATTTGACCTGCATCGGGCGGAAGGGCGTATCCAGCGCCCTTCCGCCTCCCTAGAGCAATTCCAGGAAAAGTGTGAAACGGTTTTCCGTCCGGAATTGCGTCAAAACAAAGAGTTAGAGCGGTTTGCCGTTTCCGTGAAACGGTGAACTGCTCTAAGGCCTGCGGCAACCGAGGCGGACGCATGGGCTACGCCCTCAACTTCAATCTGATCTGGCGGCATTTCGACAAGCTGTGGAGCGGCCTGCTGCTCAGTCTCGAACTCGCCGTCATCTCGATCGCCATCGGCATCGTCATCGGCCTAGTCCTGGCGGTCTGGTACGTTTCGGCCGGGCGGGTGGTGCGCACCATCATCGCCGCCTATGTCGAATTCATCCGCAACGTGCCGCTGATCCTGCTCGTCTATCTCGTCTTCTACGGCTTGCCGACAGTGGTCGATATCGCCTACAGCGCGCCGACCTCATTTGTCGTCACGCTCTCGCTCTACAGCGGCGCATATCTGGTCGAGGTGTTCCGTTCCGGGCTCGAGGCGGTTCCGCGCGGACAGCTCGACGCCGGCAAGGCGATCGGCCTGACGCCCTGGCAAAGGCTGCTCAACGTCCGCCTTCCGACGATGCTGCGCATCACGCTGCCGGCATTGTCCAACACCTTCATATCGCTGTTTAAGGACACCTCAGTCGCCTCGGTCATTTCGGTGCCGGAACTGACCTACGGCGCCCAGTGGATCAACTTCAACACGTTCCGGATCGTCGAGGTCTATCTCGTCGTGACTGCGATGTACCTGCTTACCGGCTACATACTGCTTTTTGCGCTTCGGCTTGTCGAACGCCGGTTCAGGGCGGCGCGCTGACATGCTGACCCAGATCGCCTATGCCTTGCCTTTCCTCGCCCAGGGCTTTGCCCTGACAGTATGGGTATCCTTGCTTGTCGTGGTGTTCTCCCTGATCGCTGGCGTGATCATGGGCGTCGGTCTCGTCTATGGCCCCATGCCACTGCAATGGGCGGTGCGCATCTTCAGCGATACCATTCGCGGCATACCAATCCTGGTGCTCATCTTCTTTGTCTATTATGGCCTGCCGGCCGTCGGGCTTCATCTGCCGTCCTTCTGGGCCGCCGTGCTCGCGCTGACCTTGTTCAAGACCGCGCAGGTCGTCGAATATCTCAGGGGTGCGGTCGGATCCATTCCGAAGGGACAGTCCGAGGCGGCAATGGCGATTGGACTGACCTTTCGCCAGCGCCTCACCTACGTCATCTTCCCGCAGGCGTTCAGGCGTTTCCTGCCGCCCTGGATCAATGGCGTCACCGACGCGGTCAAGGGCAGCGCGCTGGTGTCGCTGCTCGGCATCACCGATCTGATGCAGGCCATAAACCAGGTCATCGGCCGCACCTATGAGGCGATGCCGCTCTACCTCCTCGGCGCGCTCATCTATTTCGCGGTCAATTATGCCCTCTCGCTGGCCAGCCGCCGGCTCGAGCGGCGTTTCTCCTTCATTCGGGATTAGCAATGTCCACAGGCTCGAACGACACCCCGGCGCTTCTCGACATCCGCGACGTTTCCAAAGCCTTTGGAACCGTCCAGGTTCTGCGTTCGGTCAGCCTGCAGGTGGCGCGCGGCGAAGTGGTGACGGTCATCGGCCCCTCGGGCAGCGGCAAGACCACACTGCTGCGCTGCGTCAACTTCCTCGAAAGCTACGACAGCGGCTCGATTCGCATCGATGGCAAAGAGGTCGGCTTTCGCGAAGCCGGAGCCCGCCAGCGCCGCAGCGAACGCGATCTGGCCGCCATGCGGGCCGAGACCGGCATGGTGTTCCAGAGCTTCAACCTCTTTCCGCATCTGACAGCCGCCGGCAACATCATGCTTGGTCTAACCAAGGTGCGCGGCAAGAGCAGTGCGGAGGCCCGCACGATCGCCGAACACTGGCTCGGCCGGGTCGGCCTCGCCCACAAGGCCGACAGTCTGCCCGCCGAACTGTCCGGCGGCCAGCAGCAGCGTGTCGGCATCGCTCGCGCCGTAGCCATGGGGCCGAAGATCCTGCTTCTCGACGAGATAACCTCCGCGCTCGACCCGGAGCTGGTCGGCGAAGTGCTCGAGGTCGTGCGCAGCCTGGCCGAGGACGGCATGACAATGGTGATGGTCACGCACGAAATGGCCTTTGCCCGCGATGCCTCGAGCCGCATCGTCTTCATGGCTGACGGCGGCGTTAGCGCGGCGGGTCCGCCCGCCGAAATCCTGGCGGCGGACACTGACAATGAGCGCCTGCGCACCTTCCTGGCACGTTTCCGCGCCTCGCATTTCTAAACGGGACAGCGAGCGCTGTCGCAAGGAGCCTTCTTTCATGACGCCTTATATCCGGCTCGCCGCGCTGGGCCTGACGCTGCCGGAGCCGCCGACCCCGATCGCCAATTTCGTCACCCATGCCGAAAGCGGCCGGCTGATCTTCCTGTCCGGCCAGGGGCCGCTGCGGACCGACGGCACGCTGTTCACCGGCAAGGTGGGCGATGATGTCACCGTCGAAGAGGCCTATGGCCATGCCCGTCTCACCGGCCTTAACCTGCTGGCCGTCATGCACGCAGCCACTGGCGATCTTGGCCGGATCGTGCGCATCGTCAAGCTGCTCGGCTTCGTCAACGCGATACCAACCTTCAGCGACCACCCGAAGGTGGTCAATGGCTGTTCCGATCTGTTCGCCGATGTGTTCGACACCATCGGCGGCCATGCCCGCTCGGCGATCGGCGTCGGCTCCTTGCCTGGGAACATCACCGTCGAGATCGAGGCGGTCGTCGAGATCGCCGCCTGACCCGTTAGAAATGGAATCTTAGAGATGAAAACCACTTCCACCGACGGCTCCAACACCACCATCCGCGAACGGCTCGGCCTTCGCCCGATCATCAACGTCTCCGGCACGATGACAGCGCTTGGCGCATCGATCATCGTGCCTGAAGCGATCAGCGCCATGGCGGAGATGGCCTCGCAATGGGTGGAGATGGACGATCTGCAGCGTGCCGCAGGCACGATCGTTGCGCGCCTCACCGGCGGCGAGGCCGGTTTCATCACCGCCTGCTGCGCCAGCGGCATCACCATGGCGATTGCCGGCGCGATGACGGGAACCAACCTGCTCGCCATCGAGCGGCTGCCGGACGACACCGAAGGGCTGAAGTCGGAGGTCATCGTCCAGCTCGGCCACATCGTCAACTACGGCGCGCCAATCGATCAGTCGGTCCGGCTGGCCGGCGCAAAGGTCGTGCCGGCTGGCACCGTCAGCGTTACGCAGGATTACCATGTGCGTGAGGCGATCAACGATCGCACGGCGGCAGGACTCTATGTCGTCGCCCACCACACCGTGCAGTACGGCATGTTATCCCTAGAGGAATTCTGCGAGATCTGCCACGCCAGAGGCGTCCCGGTGATCGTCGATGCGGCCTCCGAATATGATCTGCGCGGCTTTCTTGCGCGCGGCGCCGACATCGTCATCTACAGCGGACATAAATTCCTGAGCGGACCGACCAGTGGCATCGTCACCGGGCGCAAGGATCTGGTTCGAGCCGCCTTTCTGCAGAACCGCGGCGTCGCGCGCGCCATGAAGGTCGGCAAGGAAAGCATCGCCGGCACCATGGCCGCACTGGAAGCCTGGGAAAAGCGCGACCATGCCGGCATCCGACGGCGCGAAGAAGCGGCACTGAACCTGTGGAAGGATGCGTTGCAGGGGCTGCCGGGCATCGTCGCGCAGATCATCCCCGACCCCACCGCCAACCCGCTGGATCGGTTGCAGATCTTTGTATTGCCCGAAAGCCGGTTCACGGCGACCGGTCTGGCCTCCGCATTGGCTATGGGCTCGCCGCCGATCATCGTGCGCAACCATGAGGTGGAGCGCGGCCACTTCTTCCTCGACCCTTGCAATCTTCATCCCGGCGAGGCGGAGATCGTCGCCGAACGGCTGCGCGCCATCTTGACCGCGGCCGAGCGGCCCGCCAATGCCATGAAGCCTGCCCGCAAGGATTCGTCTGGTGTCTTGCGCTGGCCGGATTGAAACGCAAGGTAGACCACCACCTGAAAATGCGCCGGTCGCGGTCAGTGCACGCCATCACGCGACCGTGAACGGCAGGATCCTCGCCAGCCGGCGGCAATGCCCGCGCATGGCTGCTGACAATCGTGCGCAACACCGCCTACACCTGGATGTCGCGCAACCGGCCGCGCGGCATGCTGGCCGTCGGCGACCTCGGCGACCTCGACGAGATGGCGGCGGCACACGGCACCAGCCTGCCCAACCAGGACGGCCCCGAAGCGAGCCTGATCGCCAGGGCCGATACGGCGGCACTTGAGGCGGCGATCGCAGCACTGCCGCAGCCATTTCGCGAGACGCTGGTGCTGCGCGATATCAACGGTCTCAGCTACCGCGAGGTGGCGGCCATGCTGGAGGTACCGATGGGCACCGTGATGTCGCGACTGGCCCGCGCCCGCGGCCTGCTTGTGTCCGAACTGGGGAGAGCGCCATGACCAATCATGACGACGGGCTGCCCAACGATCCCGAGGGCATGCGGCTGATGATCCACGCCCTCATTGATGGCGAACTCGACGCAGCGGCCGCACTGGCGGTGGAGCGGCGCATCGCCGCCGATCCGGCGCTGGCCGCCGAACACGCCCGCATCATTGCCTTGCAGGGCGCGCTCGGCCGCTTGCCGCGCCCCGATGTCAGCGATGCCTTTCGCGCGCGCATTGCCGCACTTGGTGCGACAGGCATGGCACGACCGGTGCAAGACGAAGCCGAACCGCAGCGGGACACGCTGCCGGCGCAACCAGGATTGATCGCGGCGTCAGTCGGGGGCGGCCGGAGACGGGACGCCAGGACAGGTCCATCGCGGACCTTCGGCCCGTTCGACTGGCGCGCACTAGCCGCGTCGATCATGATCAGCGCGGTGCTGGCCAGCGGGGCGACGCAATGGGTGATGGTCAACAATGCGTCCGACGGTTTCGCCGCGGCGGTCGCCAGCGGCCATCGCCGCAGCCTGCTCGCGGCCAGTCCGATCGACATCGTTTCGTCCGACCGCCATACGGTCAAGCCATGGCTCGACGCCCGGATCGGCGTATCGCCGCCTGCGCCAGACCTCGCGCAGGATGGCTACGCACTCATCGGCGGCCGGGTCGAAGTGATAGCAGGCCGCACGGTGCCGGCCCTCGTCTACCGCCACCGCGAGCATCTGATCACGCTGGTCGCCGAACCGCAGCAGGGTGGCGGCATCGCCAAGCCCACCGATCTTTCGTCGGGGGGGCTTTTCGCTGGTGCATTGGAGAGACGGCGCCTTCTCCTACTGGGCGATCTCGGACATGGAACGGCCCGAACTCGATGACTTCGTCGCCCGCTTCCGCAAGGCGGCGGTGTGAGGACGGCCCTGCCCGGTTGAAGACTCCCCTGCCCGACCGATTCCCCAGCCTGAGACGCCGACCAGGAAACGCCCTGCGCCTACGTGACCCAGCCGGCCGCAACGGCGGCCTTGCGGCTTGTTCATCGCCCTGCAAACAATAACTTTACAACTATTCGAGTTTATGTGAAGTTATAGCTATTGAAGGGTCGATCATGACAGCCAATCGCTTCGCCACGCGCCTGAATTCCTTTGCCTCGCGACCGCAGGCCGAATGGCCTGACCTCGTCGGCAGACCCTCGCTGCTTCAGATGGCGGCGCGCGCCGCCAGGGTTGCCGGACTGACCGACCTCGATTTGAATTACCCCGACCATGTAGGCGCAAAGCCTGCCGAAATCGCCCGAAAACTCGGCGATCTCGGCCTTTCCATTAATGGCTTCGCCATGCGTTACTACTCCAACCCGGCCTTCAAGCTCGGCGCCTTCACCAATCCGGACCCGGCGGTACGCCGCGAGGCCATCGACCTGACCAAGGCCGGCATCGACGCCGTGCGCGAGGCGGGCGCCAAGCTGATGACGCTGTGGCTCGGCCAGGATGGCTTCGATTACGCCTTCCAGGCTGACTATGCCTCGCTCTGGCAACACGAAATCGATGGGATTCGTGAAGTGGCCGCGCATGACCCCGACTGCCAGATCAGCCTTGAGTACAAGCCCAACGAACCGCGCTCCTACAGCCTGATGCCGGACGCTGCGACGACCTTGCTGGCAATCCGCGATGTCGGCCTGCCCAATCTCGGCGTCACCCTCGATTTCGCCCATGTGCTCTATGCCGACGAGCAGCCGGCCTTTGCCGCAGCTCTGGTGGCGCGCCACAGCAAGCTGCTCGGCGTGCACCTCAACGACGGCTACGCCAAGCGCGATGACGGCCTGATGGTCGGCGCCGTGCATACACTGCAGACCATCGAGTTGCTCAGGCAGATCCGCCGCGACGGTTACGCCGGTGCCATCTATTTCGACACGTTCCCCGACATGACGGGGCTCGATCCGGTGCGCGAATGCGAAGTCAACATCGCCACCGTCAAGCGCATGCTGCGCGTCATCGACCGGCTGGAGCAGGACAATCGCCTGTCCGCCGCCATGGACAGCCAGGACGCGGTGACGTCGCAGGCCATCATCCAGGAAATCATGCTCGGGCCGGACCGCTGAGGCATCCGAGCCACCACCGTTTTCAACAAGGGAGGAATACAATGAAACTTCTGCTTGCCACCGCTACCGCCGCGCTGATGGCGCTGTCCATCGGCTCGGCGTTTTCCACAGATCTCGCGCCGCTCAATTCCGATACGGAAAAGGACCGTATCGATTGGTCGCAGGTCGAGGCCAAGTTCGGCGCGTTCCCCAAGCTGCCAGAAGGCACCAAGGCGGGCGCGGTCTCCAAGACGCTGACCAATGAATACTGGCGCTCGCTGGGCGAGGGCTACAAGGCGTTCGGCGACAAGGTCGGCATTCCCGTCGTCTATCAGGCGGCGCAGAGCGAAGGCGACCAGCTCGGCCAGCTGACCATTGCCGAAGGCCTGGTCACGCAGGGCTACAACGTTCTGCTCGTCTCGCCGCAGACCGACGCCAATCTGCAGCCGATCATGGAGCAGGCCAAGGCCGCCAATGTGCCGGTGGTCAACGTCAACGATGCGGTCATCCCGCAGGCCGAGCACTATGTCGGCAATGTCCAGCGCGACAATGGCGTGCGTGTCGCCAAATGGTTCATCAAGAACCGTCCGAATGGCGGCAAGGTCGCCATCATCGAAGGCCAGGCCGGCGTCTACGCAGCCGTGCAGCGCACCGATGGCTTCAAGTCCACCATCACCGAAGGGGGCAAGTTCGAGGTCGTCGCCAGTGTTCCCGGCAACTGGGACCGCCAGACCTCCTATGATGCGGCCACCAACATCCTGCAGCAGCACCCCGACCTGATCGGCTTCTATGCCAACAATGACGGTATGGCGCTGGGCATTGTCGAGGCGGTCAAGGCTGCCGGCCTGCAGGACAAGGTTGCCGTGTTCGGCACTGACGGCATCTCCGACGCCTATGCCTCGATCCGCGCCGGCGAACTGACCGGCACGGTCGACAGCTTCCCGGTGCTGACCGGTGAGGTTGCACTGGAAACGGCGCTGCGGCTGGTGGCCGGACAAAAGCTGCCGCGCGTCGTCGCCACGCCGCAGGCACTGATCACCAAGGACAATGCCGACCGCTATTCCGGACCCGGCGCGCGCAAGGCCCTGCTCGAAGATGCCGCTGCGGGCCAGTAAGGCCGATCGGCGGGTGCCGGCCAGAGCAGTTCGCTCCCGGCCGGCACCGTTGCCCGGAGATTGAACCCAATGTCACCCCGGCTGCAATTCCAAGGCATTTCCAAGCTGTTTCCGGCCGTGCGGGCGCTCAACGACGTGTCGTTCTCGATCAGTGCCGGTGAAATCCACGGTCTGCTCGGCGAAAACGGTGCCGGCAAGTCGACGCTGCTCCGCATATTGTCGGGCGTCTACAGACCGACGGCGGGAAGCGTCCTCATCGACGGAAAGCCGGTGACGCTTGCCAATCCGGTCGCCGCGCGTGCCGCGGGCGTCGCCATGATCCACCAGGAATTGCAGCAGGTGCCGCGCCTCAGCGTCGCCCAGAACATGTTCCTCGGCCAACCGCTGACGCGCGGCGGTATCTTCGTCGCCCGGCGGGAACAGGAGCGCCGCGCTGCCGAGGCTCTTGCAGCCATTGACCCGTCCATCGACCCGGCCGCTCCCCTCGGAACCCTGAAGGTGGCGCAACGGCAGATCGTCGAGATCGCCCGCGCGCTGCTTGACCGTGCCCGCATCGTCGCCATGGACGAGCCGACATCGAGCCTGACGCCGAGCGAGTTCGAACGGCTGGCACAAGTCATCACCGGTCTCGCTCGCGACGGCGTCGCCGTCGTCTATGTCTCGCACAAGCTGGACGAGGTGTTCGGCATCTGCCGGCGCGCCACCATCATGCGTGACGGCGTGGTCATCGATTCCGTCGACCTGAAAGGCCTGTCGGAAAAGGCGGTCGTGGCGATGATGGTCGGCCGCGAACTGGCGCAGGAACGGCATACCTCTCACGCCTCGAATGAGGTGATGCTGAGCGCGCGCGGGCTCTCCTCGACAACGAAGGTGCGCGATGTGTCGTTCGAACTGCATCGTGGCGAGGTGCTCGGCATTGCCGGCCTTGTCGGCTCAGGCCGCACCGAATTACTGCGGTTGCTGGCCGGCGCCGACCGCGCCACCGCCGGTACGATCGCAATTGATGGCAAGGCGACGCGATTCTCCAGCCCGCGCGATGCGATTGCCGCCGGCATCGGCCTGGTGCCGGAGGAGCGCAAGCGCGAGGGCATCGTGCCGCTGCGCTCGATCACCAGCAACATGGCGTTGGCCTCGATGGGCGTATTCGCGCCGCGCGGCGTCATCGATCACGCCAGGTTGAAACGGGTGGCAATCGACAAGATGGGCCGCGTCAACCTGCGCCCATTCCTGCTCGATCGGCCGATCCGCCTGTTCAGCGGTGGCAACCAGCAGAAGGCGATCATCGGCCGCTGGCTTGCGGCCGGAACACGGATCCTTTTGTTCGACGAACCGACGCGCGGCATCGATGTCGGCGCCAAGGCGGAGATCTATCATCTGATCGAGGAGCTCGCCCGGGAAGGCCACGGTGTCATCGTCGTCTCCTCCGAACTGCCCGAGGTGATCCGGCTCGCCGACCGCGTGCTGGTGATGCGCGACGGCTCGATCGCGGCCGAACTCCACAGGGACGACATCAGCGAACAGGCGATCGCGGCGCACGCCATCCCGCAGACTCAAGACAGTAGGTGACGGATATGTCGGATACCATTCTGGTGCAGCCACGGGCCGAATTCATGCGCGGGGTCTCCATGCGCGACGCCGGCACATTGATCGGCCTTGTCGTGATCTTGGCCGTGTTCGGGGCACTGGTGCCAGGCTTCTTCGCCGAGCGCAACCTGATCAACATCCTGCAACAGTCGAGCATCAATGCCTGCCTGGCGCTGGGCATGACGCTGGTCATCATCTCCGGCGGCATCGACCTGTCTGTCGGGCCGACGGCAGCCCTTTCGGCCGTCATCTCGGCCTCGATGATGGTCGCCGGCGTACCGTTTCCGCTCGCCATCGCCGCCGGCTTCGCCATTGGCCTTGCCTGCGGCCTCGTCAACGGCCTTCTCGTCGCTTTTGTCGGGCTGCAGCCCTTCATCGTCACACTGGGAACGCTTAGCACGTACCGGGCACTGGCGCTGATCTATACCGGCGGCAATCCGGTGCTCGGCCTGCCGGCAGGCTTTCGCGCTGTCTTCAACGGCTCGCTATTCGGGCTGCCGCTGGCTGTCGTCATCGTGGCCGGTATGGCGATCGTCGCCTGGGTGGTTTTGAAGAAGACGCCCTTCGGCGAATATCTGCTCGCCGTCGGCGGCAATGAGGAGGCCGCTTACATCGCCGGCGTGCCGATCGCCCGCACCAAGATCGCCGCCTACATGATCTCCGGCCTGCTGGCAGCCCTTGCCGCGCAGATCCTGATCGGCCGGCTCGGTGCCGCCGAACCCATCCTCGGCAATCTCTGGGAACTGGACGCCATCGCCGCTGCCGCCATCGGCGGCGCCTCGCTGATGGGCGGCAAGGGCAGTGTCGTCGGCACCATCCTGGGCGCCGTCATCCTCGGCGCCATGCGCAACGGTTTGACGCTGATGAACGTGCAGTCCTTCTATCAGCTTCTGGCAACTGGTCTTATAATCCTCGCCGCGATGCTTATCGATCGCGTGACGAGGGGGCGTGGATGACCTTGAGCGGGCTGGACCTGAAAGCGGTAGGACCGCGGATCCGCATGATGATGCCGCATCTCACCCCGCTGGAGGCGAAGGTGGTGGAAACCGTCTTTGGCCGGCGCGGCTTTGACGAGAGCATCCCGCTGAAGCAGATCGCCGAGGAGGCCGGCGTGTCCGAGGCAATGGTGGTCAAGATCGCCAAGAAGCTCGGTTTTTCCGGCTATCGCGACTTTCGCACCGCCGTCTATGAATACAGCCGCCTGCCGACTGCCGAGATGCATCAGGAACTGTCATCCGACGACAGTTCGGCCGAGATCGTGCAAAAAGTGTTCCGCACCTCCATCCAGGCACTGGAGGAGACACTGGCGATCCTCGACATCGAGGATTTCGACCGCGCCGCCGAGCTTCTCTACCGTGCGAAGAACCGGGATTTCTATGGCGTCGGCGGCTCAGCGCAGATTGCGCGCGACGTCTCGCACAAGTTCCTGCGCATCGGCATTCGCGCATCCGTCTACGACGATTCGCACATGATGCTGATGTCGGCCTCGCTGCTCGGCGGCGATGATATCGCCGTCGGCTTCTCGCATTCGGGCAATACCTCTGCCGTCATCGACGCCATCCAGCTGGCCCGCAAGAACGGCGCAAGGACGCTGGCCATCACCAATTACGACAATTCGCCGTTGGCTGCGGTGGCCGACATTGTGCTGTGCTCGACCGCACAGGGATCGCCATTAATGGGCGAGAACGCGGCGGCGCGCATCGCCCAGCTCAACATCCTCGATGCGCTGTTCGTCGCGGTGGCGCAGCGCGACTATCAGGCGGCGGAGCGCAACCTCGGCCGCACCATGTCGGCGGTGACATCGAAGCGAAAAGACCGGGGATCATGACGACACCGCCGCTGGTCACCGTCTTCGGCAGCCTGCACTACGACATCATGGTCGACGCGCCCGACCGCCCACGCAAGGGCGAGACGGTGACCGGCCATGCCTGGCACCCGAAATGCGGCGGCAAGGGCGGCAACCAGGCCGTTTCGGCGGCAAGGGCCGGCGTGCGCGCGGCGATGATTGGCGCGGTTGGCAACGATGATTTCGGGCGGGCGTTGCTGGCCAATCTCGATCGCGCCAGGGTCGACCGCCGCTTCGTGCGGGTGGCCGCTGGTGCCGGCTCCGGAATGAGCGTGGCGATCTTCGACCAGGGCGGCGATTATGGCGCGGTGATCGTCTCGGGCAGCAATCTCACTCTGGGCGATGCCGATATTGCCGCTGCTTCCGAAATGGTGTCCCAAACGGCAGTGCTCCTGTTGCAGAATGAGGTACCCGAAGGCGCCAACATTGCTGCCGCACGCGCGGCGAAGGCGCAAGGCGGCCGTGTTGTGCTGAACGGGGCCCCGGCGCGCAAACTGTCCGGCGAGTTGACCGCGCTGGTCGACATATTGGTGGTCAACGCCATCGAGGCGGAGTTCCTGGCCGGCATGGCGGTGGTCGAGACCCTGGACGGTGCCGCGCAAGCCGCGCGGCTGCTGGCCGATCTTTGCCCTGTCGCGATTGTCACGGCGGGCGGCGAAGGTGTCGCCTGCTGTGATCGGACCGGCGAGGCCTTCGCGCTGCCCGCCATCCCGGTCAAGGTCGTCAGCACGCATGGCGCCGGCGATGAATTCGTCGGTGCGCTGGCCGCGGCGCTTGCCCGTGGGGAGACCATGCGGGCGGCCGTCACCGCCGCCAATGCGGCGTCGGCCTTGCTGGTCTCGACGCCAGAGGCCGAGCGCGACGGCATCTGACTGGATGGTTTGCGTCTTGCCAAACCGCTGCGGCGGCCGCCGATCCTTGCGGCTTCGCGCGAATTCCGCTAAGGCGCGCCTTTGTCGCCGGGAAACACGAACTTGGACGATCAACGCGCCGATGTCGCCATCATCATGGGCAGTCAGTCCGACTGGGCGACGATGCGCCATGCGGCCGAAACGCTGGAAGCACTCGGCATTCCGCACAAGCGGCTGATCGTCTCCGCGCATCGCACACCGGACCGGCTCTACGATTTCGCCAAGGGCGCCAAGGCGGCCGGCTACAAGGTGATCATCGCCGGCGCCGGCGGTGCCGCGCACCTGCCCGGCATGACGGCTGCGATGACGCCGCTGCCGGTGTTCGGCGTGCCGGTGGAATCGAAGGCGCTTTCCGGGCAGGATTCACTGCTGTCCATCGTCCAGATGCCGGCCGGTATTCCCGTGGGGACGCTGGCCATAGGCAAGGCCGGTGCCGCCAACGCAGCCCTTCTGGCCGCTGCCGTGCTGGCGCTGAACGATGACGAGCTTGCCATCCGTCTGGATGCCTGGCGCGCCGCGCAGACCGCCAAGGTCGCAACCGAGCCGACGGATACGCCGTGAGCCTGGCCCCCGGATCGACCATCGGCATCATAGGCGGCGGCCAGCTCGGTCGCATGCTGGCAATTGCTGCCGCCCGTCTCGGCTACCGCACCGTGGTGCTGGAGCCGCAAGCGGATTGCCCGGCGGCGCAGGTCGCCAACCGGCAGATAGCGGCCCCCTATGACGACCGAGCAGCCCTTGCCGAACTGGCCGCGTCGAGTTCCGTCATCACCTACGAGTTCGAGAACGTGCCGGTTGCGGCCGCCAGCGCGCTGGCCGCCAAGGTTCCGGTCTATCCGCCGGCGCGCGCACTGGAAGTGGCGCAGGACCGGGTGAGCGAAAAAGCATTCCTCAACGGCATCGGCATTGCCACCGCGGGGTTCCTCCCGGTCGACAATGATGACGAGCTGACGGCGGCGCTGAATGCGTTCGATGGCAGCGGCATCCTGAAGACGCGCCGCATGGGCTATGACGGCAAGGGCCAGCGCGTCTTCCGCAATATGAAAGCCGGCAGCTTCGCCGGCATCTGCGAGGCGATGGGCAATGTGCCGCTGATCCTGGAAAGCTTCGTGTCGTTCGAGCGCGAGATTTCCGTGATCGCCGCGCGCGGCATCGACGGCACTGTCGCAGCCTACGACCCGGCCGAGAATATCCACCGCAACGGCATTCTCCACACATCGACCTTGCCGGCTCGAATAAGGCCCGAAACGGCGGAAGCAGCACGAGCAGCGGCGTCTAAAATATTGTCGGCGCTGAACTATGTCGGTGTCATCGGCGTCGAGTTCTTCGTGCTCGCCGACGGCTCCCTGCTGGCCAACGAGATCGCGCCCCGCGTCCACAATTCCGGCCACTGGACGGAAGCGGCCTGCATCGTTTCGCAGTTCGAGCAGCACATCCGCGCCGTCGCCGGCCTGCCGCTTGGAAATCCCCAGCGTCATTCCGATTGCGTGATGGAGAACCTGATCGGCGACGATGTGCTGCGTGTTCCAGCCCTGCTCGCCGAGCCGAACCTGATGCTGCATCTCTATGGCAAGGCCGAGGCACGCCCCGGCCGCAAGATGGGCCATTTCACCAGGATCGGCCGTCGCGCCTAACCCCCGAAACAGGCCTACTGCACGTCGTCGCTGTCGTCTTGGTCAGGGCTGGCGCAACTGGCATCGCCTTCCTCGCAATTGGCGGCGGCAGCGAGCTGCTCGATGCGATCATTGGTCAGCCTGGCCAGGCATTGCGAAACTTCCATCGGATGGATCGAACCGCCCGCGCTGGCTGCGGTGGAATGCGCGCACTCTGCATCGCGAAAAGCGATCCAGGCGCGTTGCGCCACCTGCAGCAGTCTCTTGCTGTCGGCGTCATCCGCGCTGATGAGATCCTGGTAGGCCTTGTTGAGCCTGGCGTCGGCCTCCTGGTAATCCTCGCCGGCGCAGATGTTCATCATCTGCTGGCTGTCGTCGCTACGGTCGCACTCCTGCGCGCGGGCAGCCGAGGCTCCCGCCAGCACGAGAATGCAGGCGGACAGGAAAATTCGGCGCATATCCATCCCCAAATCACTTCATGGCGGGCGCATCATCCCAGCCGACTGAAGCCCGCGCAATGCCGCAAGGCCGACATGGCGGATATTTGATGATATGGAGAGACGGAGCACGCTTGCGGTTGACACGGACAAGGCTCCTCGTTTATGAGCCACCCACAGTTCAAAGGCGCGTCTTCTGGCGCGCCTTAAAATTTCGACCCGAACCGGGTCCACACCGACAGGCAAGACCATGAAGATCAAGAATTCGCTCAAGGCGCTGAAGGCGCGTCACCGCGACAACCAGCTGGTTCGCCGCAAAGGCCGTATCTACATCATCAACAAGACCGCTCCGCGCTACAAGGCACGCCAGGGCTGAGTTTTAGGGCTGGAGGCTGTTGCCTTCGCCCAGTGATGCTTGTTGCCCGCCTGCCGGCCCTTTCACGCCAAATTCAGTTTGACGTTCCGCCGCCCGGGATTAGAGTCCGGCGATGCGGATTCTTTTTGCATTTTTGACGTCTCTGCTTGTTTCCAGCGCCATTTATGGCCTGGCGCGCGCGGATGACGCTGTCGTGCCGCCGGCCAGCAAGGACGTGCCGCCGGTGGCAACGACGAGGCAGGCCCGTCTCGATCAGCTGTTCAACGACCTGAAGCGCGAGCGCAACGAAAAGGCAGCCGAGCGTATTGCCGGCAACATCTGGAATGAGTGGTCTCAATCCGGCAGCGCCTCGATCGATCTGATGATGCAGTGGTCGCAGAAGGCCATCGAAAGTCAGAAGTTCGACGTCGCCCTCGATTTCCTCGACCAGGTGGTGATCTTACAGCCGACCTATGCCGAAGGCTGGAATAGGCGCGCCACCGTGCATTTCATGATGAAAAACTACGGCAAGTCGATGTCCGACATCGACCATACGCTGCAGCTCGAGCCGCGCCATTTCGGCGCGCTCTCCGGCCTGGCGCAGATCATGGCACTGACCGGCCACAAGCAATCGGCACTCGAGGCCTGGCAGAAGGTTCTGGCGATCTATCCAATGATGCGCAGCGCCCAGGACCAGGTCGGCACGCTTTCGGAAGAGCTTGCTGGAGAAGGCATTTAAGGGAATAGGCAGTAGGGATTAGGCAGTAGGCGCAGATCGCGTTACGCACATTCCTACTGCCTACTGCCTACTGCCTATTCCCTATTCGCTACTGCACAACTTATCCCCCTCCACCCCCGTATCTCCCCCATGAACCTGATCTACGCCGCCCTTGCCTTCCTGATGGCGCTTGTCTTCGGCTTTGTCGGCATCACCCGCGCCGGTTCATGGCTTATCGAACGCCGCAATCCGTCGATTGGTGAATTCGCCGACATCGATGGCGCCCGCATTCACTATGTCCACATTCCGGGCCCCGCGAACGCCGAGCTGCCGCCGATCGTCTTCATCCACGGCGCCAGCGCCAATCTCAGGGATCAGATGCTGCCGCTGCGGCCATTGCTCGAAGGCCGCGCCGAAATGCTGTTCTTCGACCGGCCAGGCCACGGCTGGTCAGGCCGTGGTCCCGGCAACAACGAGAACCCGTCGGCTCAAGCCAACACCATCGCCGCGTTGATGGACCGTCTGGGCATCAGGAAGGCTGTTATCGTCGGTCATTCTTTCGGTGGTGTGGTGACATCGACTTTCGGCCGCGAGCATCCCGACAAGACGCTTGGCCTGGTCTTTCTCGCGCCGGCAACTCATCCGTGGCCGGGCGGCGCAACCTCCTGGTATTACGATCTGACGACCATTCCGGTGATCGGCTGGCTGTTTTCCGAGACGCTGACCTATCCGACGGGAACGCTGCGGATGGAAGACGCCACGACCTGCGTCTTCTCGCCCAACAGGGTGCCGGACAACTATCTCGCCGCGGCCTCCATCCCGTTGGTCCTGCGACCATCGGCCTTTCGTGCCAACGCCACCGATGTCGCCGGGCTCTATCGCTATGCCCTTGGCGCCGCACCGCACTACAACCAGATCAAGGCGCCGACCGTGGTCATTTCGGGTGATCGCGACAAGGTCGTCTATGCGGAGATTCACTCGACGGGCCTCCAGCGCGACATACCGGGCGCCCAACTCGTCTGGGTGCACAATCTCGGCCACAAGCCGGACTGGATTGCGCCCGATCTCGTCGTTGGTGCCATCGAGAAGGTCTCCGGCAAGGATGTCGATCTGCGGATTATCGCCAAAAGCGTCGAAGCCCGGATCGCCGGCGATCTGTATGGCGTCGGGAAATGCGCCGATCTCAAGCAGCCGGAAGCAGAGCTTGCACCGACCTGACCGCCGTCCCTTCACGTGGCTGGGAAGCTCCCCTACAACACGGCCATGCCTGAACCGAACCTGGACACATTCTCACGAGCAATAATTCGTGTCTTCCCGGAATTGAAGACTTCAAGCTTCCGGCTGATGACGGCAGGTTGGCACTCGACGGCGGTCGATGTCGACGACAGGCTGGTGTTCAAGTTCCCGCGTCACAAGGTTGCTGAACGAGCGCTTCTCAGGGAAGCCGCCCTGCTGGCCCTGATCCGCCCTTGCCTGTCGATGCCGGTCCCCGATATGAGCATCCATGAGGGGCCTCCGCTGTTCTCCAGACATGAGAAACTGAAAGGGGAACATCTGCTGGCAGCACGATATGAAGAATTGCCCGAACATGCCCGCCAACGCTTGGGCAACGATCTGGGCCGCTTTTACGCCGAGCTTCATCGGCTCGACCTGAAGCAGATGGCGACCGCTGGCGCCGAGCCGGTAGGCACCTGGCAGGCACCGAGCGCAATCCGCGCGAAGGCGCTGCCCTTGCTGGCGCCTCGGCTACTCGTCCACGCCGAGGCAACCCTGATGGAATACGAAAGTCTGCCACCAGACCCGCACGGGACTACATATGGATTCTTCGACGGACATGGCTGGAACATGGCGTTCGATCATGCGCGAATGAGGCTCAACGGACTCTACGACTTTGCCGATTCAGGCATAGGCGCGTTGCACCAGGAGTTCATCTACTCGAATTTTATCGCGCCGGACCTTACAGGGCGAATAGTCGCCGCGTATGAAATCGCGACCGGACGCGTGCTGGACCGCAAACGTATCTCCATCCTGACCGGCGTCCATCGTCTGTCCGAGTTGGCTGAACTCGCCGACGACCCAGACCATGTCCCGGCCATGATCCGAAGCGTTGCGGAATGGTTTGCTGCACCACACCAACGGATGGCGATTAGCCGCGTCCGGGGCGACCGCCGTTGAAGCGGCTTACCGGCCGGCCGCTTCCGATCCCAGATAGGCGATGCGCAGCATATTGGTCGAGCCCGGCGTCCTCAGCGGCACGCCGGCGGTGATGATGACGCGGTCGCCGGGCTTGCCGAAGCCTTCCTCGAAGGCGATGCGGCAGGCGCGGTCGACCATGTCGTCAAGATCGATTGCGTCGGGTGAGACGACGCAATGCGTGCCCCATAGCAGCGACAGCCGGCGCGCCGTGTTGACGATCGGCGACAGTGCGACGATCGGCACTTGCGGACGCTCGCGGGCGGCGCGCAGGCCGGTGGTGCCGGACGCCGTGTAGGTGATGATCGCCGAAAGTTTCAGCGTCTCGGCGATCTCGCGGGCGGCCAGCGAAATGGCGTCGGCGCCGGTCGCTTCCGGCTCGGAACGCTGTGCGTTGATGATGCCGGCATAGGTCGGATCGGTTTCGACCTTGGTGGCGATACGGTTCATCATCGCCACGGCTTCGACGGGATAGGCGCCCGCCGCCGATTCCGCCGACAGCATGACGGCATCGGCGCCTTCGAAGACTGCGGTCGAAACATCCGACACCTCGGCGCGGGTCGGCACCGGTGCTGTGATCATCGATTCCAGCATCTGCGTTGCAACCACCACCGGCTTGCCGGCGCGGCGCGCGGCGCGCGTGATCTGCTTCTGGATGCCGGGTACCGCCTCGAGCGGCATCTCGACACCGAGATCGCCGCGGGCGACCATCAGCGCATCGGACAGTTCGATGATCTCGGCCAGCCGGGCGACGGCCTGCGGCTTTTCGATCTTGGCCATGATCAGCGCCCGGCCGCGCGCGATCTTGCGCGCTTCGGCAAGATCCTCCGGCCGCTGGACGAAGGACAGCGCGACCCAATCGACGCCCGTGGCCAGCACAGCATCGAGGTCCTTGCGGTCCTTCTCGGTCAGCGCCCCGACCGGCAGGTCGGTATCGGGCAGGCTGACGCCCTTCTTGTCGGAGATCGTGGTGCCGGCGACGACGGTGCAAACGATCGACTTGCCGTTGCTTCTCACCGCCTTCAATTCGAGCTTGCCGTCATCGATCAGCAGGCGATGTCCGGCTTCGACGGAGGTCAGGATTTCGGGATGCGGCAGATAGACCCTGGTCGAGGTGCCGGGTTCGGGATTGTCGTCGAGCGTGAAGGTCTGGCCGACGGTCAGCACTTCCTTGCCATTGGCGAACTTGCCGACGCGCAGTTTTGGCCCTTGCAGATCGGCCAGGATGCCGATCGGCCGGCCGACCGCTTCCTCGACAGTGCGGATGCGCCCGACCAGCGTGCGCATCAGCTCGTGATCGGTATGGCTCATATTGATGCGGAACACATCGGCGCCAGCTTCGAACAGTTTCTTCAGCATCTCCTCCGACGAGGAGGCCGGACCGATGGTGGCTAGGATCTTGACCTTGCGGCTACGTCTCATTGACTGTTTGTTCCCGGGGCGGCTGGAGCGCCTCCCGTTGTGGACTCATCGGTCAGCTGGACCATCCAGTTTCCCTGTTCGCCCGTGTCATATTCCTGGAATCCGGCGCGCTGAAAGCCCCGGGCGACGCAGTCGGTTACGCCGGCGATCTTGAACTCTTTTTCAGCCACGCACATGTTGATCGGGCCGTCCCAGCGTCCGCCGCGCTCGGCGTCTTCTGCATAAAGATAGTAAAACCTTGATGACAGCGGCCCTTCTATCAGCGTCTTGCAGCTCGATCCCTCGATGTGCCACCAACCTTCGGTGATCCAGCCGGCCTTGGCGCGATAGCCGATACCGACGCCGACCAGATTCTGCGTGGCGTTGCAGACGCGAAAATCGGCGCGCGCCGGCGAGGCCACGACCATCGCCGACAGGCCGACGGCAAGGATCAAGAGCGGCGTGGCAAAGGCAGAGCGCATGCGCTGCCTGCCAGCGGAACTCATCCGAAAACCCCTCAAGAACCACATCAGCATCTCTCTGCGCCCCTTTTCGGAAAAGTCCGGGCGCATGTCAACGCACCGTTTTGTCCAATTCCAATCGATTTAGAAGGCTCCGGCGCACAATTCGCCGGCCTCTGCCAGATTTCCAGGGAAACCTTGGCCAAACAACGGCATTGCGCAAGCGTCGTCTTCGTGGAATGACGATAGCACCCTCCCCGGAAGCCAGCGAACAGACCATTTCCCGACAATGACCCGATCCACAGTTTTCGCGCCTTGCGATATTGTCGAAGGCGACCGCAAGCGAGGCATCGTGCTCCTGTGCGACCATGCCCGCCGCGACCTGCCCGACGATTATGGCAGGCTCGGCCTGCCGGCGGCGGAGTTCGACCGCCACATCGCCTATGACATCGGCGTCGAAACGGTAACGCGCGAACTGGCCGCTTTGCTCGACGTGCCGGCGGTGCTCGCCAATTTTTCGCGGCTGCTGATCGATCCCAACCGCGGCGAGGACGATCCGACGCTTATTCGCCAACTCTATGACGGCACTGTGGTGCCCGGGAATTACCCCATCGCTCCCGAGGAGCGCGAAAGGCGGCTCGATGGCTTCTACCGGCCCTATCACGATGCCGTCGGCGCCGTGATTGCCTCGGTCGCGCGGGCCTCTGCGCAGGCGCCCTTCATCTTGTCGGTGCATTCCTTCACGCCGGCCATGCAAGGGGTCCAGCGTCCCTGGCATGTCGGCATCCTGTGGGACCTCGACGACCGGGTGGCACGCCCGCTGATCGATATGCTGGCCGAGGACAAGAACCTCGTCGTCGGCGACAATGAACCCTATGACGGCGCGCTGCGCGGCGACACCATGTACAAGCACGCCATCATCAACGGCTTCGCTCATGCATTGATCGAAATTCGCCAAGATCTGATAGCAGACCAGAAGGGCGCGCTCGACTGGGCCGAACGGTTGGCGCTGATCGTTGACGCGATCAATCGCCGTCCCGATATACATGTCGTGAAGATGTTCGGCTCGCGCACCGGGCCGCTATGACGGAGGTTTCGATGACCGAACTCAGCGACGAGCAGAAGCGCGACTTCGAGGCCGCCGCCTTTCGCCGGCTGATCCAACATCTGCGCGAACGCAGCGACGTGCAGAACATCGATCTGATGAACCTCGCCGGCTTCTGCCGCAACTGCCTGTCGAACTGGTATCGAGACGCGGCCAATGCCGAGGGCGTCGACCTCAGCAAGGACCAGTCGCGCGAGATCGTCTATGGCATGCCCTATGCGCAATGGCAGGCACTCAATCAGATCGAGGCCTCCGACGCCAAGAAGGCCGAATTCGAGGCAAGGCGCCCTAAGGACCATTAGACAAACCCTTGCGGGGCGACGGGTCCCCGGCCACCTTCTTCCGGCGTCTCGTATGGGCTAGGCCCTCGCGGCTTCGTCATCCTAGGGCGAAGCAGTCGCGAAGCGACGTCGCGGAGACCCTAGGATCCATGCCGCGACGGTTGGCACAAGCATGGCGGTTCAGGTCGTGGCGCTCCAGCTAGAACTAGTTCCGCACCATAGCATCGCACAGGAGTCGCGGCATGGATCCTCGGGTCTGCGCCGCGTCGCTTCGCTCCTTGCTCCGCCCGTGGATGACGAAGAGAGAAGCGTTTCCGCTAATCTCCAACGCAGGTTGTCCGCCACGAACGATGCCGATCCTATCTAGCCCTTTGGTCCAAGCATTTCCCCACATACAGCGCTTGACTGGAAATTGAATCGATCTAATTTGCCGCGCGAAGCCATTTTCTGACCGGATTCGCCTTATGAACGCGTCAACAGCCATGCAGACTGCCATTCGCGGACGATGGACCGTTGCCGCCATTTTCCTCGCCAACGGCTTTCTGACCGGCAGCTGGGCGCCTCAGATTCCAGTGTTCCTGACCCGGCTCGACATCTCGAAATTCACGCTCGGCTTGTTGATCCTGCTGTTCGGCGCCGGCGCCGTCGCCGCCATGACCTGGTGCGGCCATTTGATCTCCAGACATGGTTCGCGCACCGTGCTGCGCTGGTTCGGCCTTTGTGGCAGCCTCGGCCTGCTGGTCGTGGCGCTGGCACCCAATGTGCCGCTGGCGGCCATCGCCATGTTCATCTTCGGCGGCTCGATCGGCGGCATGGACGTCGCCATGAACGCCAATGCCGTGGTGGTCGAACGGCGGCTCTCCCGCGCCATCATGTCGTCGTCGCATGGCTTCTGGAGCCTCGGCGGTTTCGCAGGTGGCGGCCTCGGCGGCTTCGTCATCCAGACCTACGGCCATCTCGCCCACGCGGCGGTGGTGACTGCGCTCGCCTTCGCGGCGATCGCGGTGGCGGTTGGCTATCTGATCGGCGAGAACAGGCCGCAGGCGGCCGAGCATCACAAATTCACGCTGCCGGCCAACCCGCTGGTCTACCTCGTCGGCCTGATGGCGCTGCTGACGATGGTTTCCGAAGGTGCGGTGCTTGACTGGGCGGCGCTGTATCTAAGGCAGGAACTCGGCGCAGACCTTGCCGTCGCCGGTCTCGCCTATGCTGCCTTTTCCGGCGTCATGGCGATCATGCGGTTCTTCGGCGACGGCGTACGCAACCGCTTCGGGGCGGTCACGACGCTACGCGGCTCGGCGGTTGTCGCGGCTGCTGGCATGCTGATCGCCGGACTGTCGCCCTCGCCCTGGCTTGCAATCGCCGCCTTTGCCCTGTGCGGCTTCGGCATCGCCAACATGGTGCCGATCATCTTTTCTGCCGGCGGCAATCAGGAAGGCATGTCGTCGGGCACCGGCATGAGCGTCGTCACCACCATGGGCTATTCCGGCATATTGGTGGCGCCGTCGGCGATCGGCTTCGTTGCCGAGCATTCGAGCTTCGGCCCGATCTTCGTCGCCATGTCGGGTTTGCTGATCGTCGTGCTGCTGATGGCCGGCCTTGCTCACCGTGCCGAGTTCGCGGCCGCACCGGCCGAATAAAGTTTCAGCTCTTCGTAGAGGAAATCTGCCACGCGGCGGATACGCACGCTGGTGCGCACGTCGCGATGCATGGCCAGCCATACCGGCAGATCAGGCAGTGGCAGCCCAGGCAGCAATTTCTCCACCGATGGATCACGATCGACCAGCGGCTGCTGGCCGAAACCGATGCCGTTTCCCGCCCGCACCGCCTCCCAAAAGACGATCTGGTTGTCGGCCCTGAAGCGGAAACTGCTCCGCGTAACAGGGATGCCATACTGGGTGAAGCCCCTGATGATCTCGTCGCTGCGGTCGAAGCCGACCAGATCGTGATCGACAAGGCCGGATGGCTCCAGCGGGCGGCCACGGCGGTCGAGATAGGATTTTGCCGCGCAGACGCAGAGCGGAATATCGCAGACCTTGCGCGCCACCAGTTCATTCTGCGCCGGCTTGACCATGCGGATAGCGATGTCGGCATCGCGGCGCAGCAGGTTCTCGACCTGATTGGAGGCGACGATCTCAACCTCGATACCCGGCTCCTCGATCCCTAGCCGCGCCGTCATCTCCGGCAGCACATAGGCGGCGACAACTTCGCTGGCGGCGATACGCACGGTGCCCTCGATTGCCTCGACCGATCCCAGCGCCAGCAGTAAAAAAGCGCTTGCCTGCTCGCTGACTGCCTTGCCGCGTTCAAACAGCGTGCTGCCGGCTTCCGTCAGTTCATAACCGCGCCGCCCGCGCCGGAACAGCGTGACACCCAGCGCCTGCTCCAGTTCGGCGACGTGGCGGCCAAGTGTCGGCTGGCTCGCCGACAGTTTTCGCGCGGCAGCCGACAGGCTGCCGGTTTCCGCCACGGTGACGAAGCTCTTGATCAGGTTCCAATCGAATTCGACCATTCATTTTTGAATATCAGCCCGCCAATCATTGTCAATTTCAATTCACTTGCGGAGCGATCATATTCAGGCTGCAAACGCAAACACGGAGACCAGAAATGACCAAGATCGCAATTCTCGGTGCCAATGGCCGGCTCGGCCGCGTGGTCGCCAAGGCCTTCATCGATGCCGGCTATGATGTCCGCGCAATCACCCGCAGCGGCAAGGTGCCGGCCGAACTCAACGGCGCCACGGCGGTCGCCGGCGACGCGCTCGACCGCGAGGGCTTGATCCGCGCCACGGAAGGCGTCGACATTATCTTCAACGGCCTCAACCCGATCTACACCGATTGGGGCAAGTGCCTGCCGATGGCCGAGAACGTCATGGCCGCTTGCCATGCGAATGACACGCTGCACCTCTTCCCCGGCACCGTCTACAATTACGGCTCGCCAATGCCGGCGGTGATCACGGAAGACACGCCGTTCCACCCGACGACAGAGAAGGGCCGCATCCGCTGCGCCATGGAGGATTTGTTCCGCTGCGAGGCCGACGCCGGCCGGGTGCGTACCATTCTCTTGCGCGCCGGCGACTTCTTCGGCGGCACCGGCAGCGGTTCATGGTTCGACCTGGTCGTCGCCGCCAAGATGACCAAGGGTATCTACACCGCTCCTGGTCCAGTCGATGTCGTGCATGAATGGGCCTACCTGCCGGACTTCGCCAAGGCCTTCGTCGGCCTGGCGCAGAACCTCGACAAGTTCGGCACCTATGAAGCCCTGAACCTTCCCGGCCATGCAATCACCGACCGGCAACTCAAGGCCGCGGCAGAGAAGGCGCTCGGACGCCCGCTCAAGATGACCTCGATGCCGTGGTGGGTGCTGCGCGCCGGCAGCCCGTTCTTGGCGATGTGGCGCGAGATCGTGTCGATGTCTTATCTGCGCTTCGAGCCGCATCAACTGATTTCGACGCGGCTGGAAGGCATCATCGGTGCGATCCCCCACACGCCGCTGGATCAGGCGGTCACTGAAGCTCTTGAGGATATCGGCATCGCCACCGTGAACGGCGCTGCGAAAGCTGCCTGACAGGCCCGGCGGGCAGCCATGCTGCCTGCCCGATCTCTTTACATCGAGAGGTCTCTCCGGGAAGGACGGGCTAAACCCTTCCCATCAACACCAGCACCAGAAGCACCACCAGCACCACCCCGACAATGCCCGACGGCCCATAACCCCAGGAACGCGAATGCGGCCAGGCTGGCACGGCGCCAATGAGGACGAGAACCAGGACGATGATGATAATGGTGGTGATCGGCATGGCAAACTCTCCGTCCAGCATTGCTCCGGTGACAACGCTTTGCGTTGCACCCGGGACATCACTTTACGTTGCTTCCGGGGCGATGCTTCGCATTTGTCTGGGAGACAACGCTTCACGTTGCTCTTGGAGACAACAATGCAAAAGGCCGCCCGGTTGTTCCGGGCGGCCTTTGCCGTTCAAATCGGTAACGGGTCTATTCGGCGGCTTTTGGAAAGGCGATCTCCGGCTCGGCTCCGGCATCGTCCTGTCCTGGCGCATCGGCCGACGAGATCTCGCCCTTGCCGCGCCGGAACAGCCGGCTGAACCAGCCGCGCCGCGCGCCAGGCCTGACTTTGGCGCGGGTGAAAACCATCAGCATCGACGGTGTCACCACCAGCGTCAGTACTGTGGCGAAGGACAGGCCGAAGACGATCGCTGACGACAATGAAATCCACCATTGCGTCGACGGCGCGTTGATCGTGGTCTCGTGATGGAAGATTTCGAGGCCAAGGCCGAAGGCGATCGGCAGCACGCCGAGAATGGCCGACACCGCCGTCAGCACCACCGGACGGGCGCGTTCGCGGCAGGTCTGCAGCACCGCCTCGACCTTGTCCCAGCCCTCTTCGCGCAGCCGATCATAGGTGTCGATCAGCACGATGTTGTTGTTCACCACCACGCCGGCCAGCGCGATGACGCCGATGCCCGACATGACGATGCCGAACGTCTCGCCTGTTATCAGCAGCCCAAGGAAAACGCCGATCGTGGCCATGACCACGCAGGACAGCACCAGCCAGACGCTGGTGAACTTGTTGAACTGCGCCAACAGCACCAGGAAGATCAGGAAGATCGCCGCTCCGAAGGCCTTGCTGAGGAAGGCGCTGGCTTCGGCACTGTCCTCGTTCGAGCCAGCCAGCTTCCAGCGAATGCCGCTGCCCAGATCCATGTCGGAGACGGCCTTGGTGACCTGCTCCTGCACGGCCGCGACCTGGGCGCCGGCGGCAACGTTGGCCTGGACGACCACCGTACGGGCGCCGTCGATCCGGTTGAGGATACCGACCGTCGGTTCAGGCTTGCGCACGACAAAGTTCGAGATCGGCACCGAGCCTTGCGAGGTCTGCACGCGCAGTTCGTCCAGCGTCGACAGCGTGCGCCGGTCCTCGGGCAGGCGAAGCCGGATGTCGACGGCGTCATCGGCGCCGGCCGGACGGTATTCCGAGAGTTTAAGTCCGTTGGTCACCAGCTGCACCACGGTGCCGACCGAGGTCGGGCTGATGCTGTACTGCGCCGCCTTGGCGCGGTCGACCTCGAGCGCCCAGTCGACACCGGGCGGCGGCAGGCCATCGGAGATGTCTATGACGCCCGGCACCTTGCCAATGCGCGCCGCGACCGCACGGGCCTTGTCGTCGAGCCCCTTGGGGTCGACGGCCGAAAGCCTGATCTGGATCGGCTTGCCGGTCGGAGGGCCGGCCTCCGGCACGCGCACCTCGACATCGACGCCGGGAATGCCGGCCATGACGCCGCGCAAATCATCCAGGATGTGGTTCGCCGACTTGCGCTCGCGCCAGTCGATGAATTCGTACTGGATGACGCCGACGACGTCTTCGGGAACATCCTGGCCGCCGCCTTGCGTCTTGCCGACGCGGGTATAGACCGACTTGACGCCGGGCCAGCCGAGCAGCCTGTTTTCCGCGACCTTGGTCGCCGTGTCCATTTCGGCAAGCGAGAGATTGCCGCGCGCATGCACGTAGAGCAGGCCATAGTCGGGCTCGACGTTCGGGAAGAACTCGACGCCGGCGCCGTATTTCGAATAGGCAAAGCCGACGCCGAACAGCAGCGCGACGGTCAGCACCAGCACGGTGATGGGGAAACGCACCGCCTGCTTGACGATCGCCATGTACCAGCCGTCGCGATTGTCATCCTCGTGATGCGGCGGCGCCTTGGCGAAGATCGCTCCCAGCGTCGGCGCGAACACCAGCGCGTAGAGCATCGAAGCCGAAAGCGTGACGATCAGGGTGATCGGCATGTACTTCATGAAGTCGCCGATGATGCCCGGCCAGAACAGCAGCGGCGAGAAGGCGGCGATACGCGTCATCGTCGCGGCGATGACCGGACCGGCCATGCGCTTGGCTGCGAGCGCGAAGGCTTCCTCCTTCGGCATGCCTTCGCTCATCCGTCGCTCGGCGAACTCGGTGACGATGATGGCGTCGTCGACCAGCATGCCGACAGCCAGGATGAGGCTGAACAGCACGATCATGTTGATCGTGTAGCCCATCATCGCCAGCAGCAGGATGCCGATCAGGAAGGACGACGGAATGGCCAGGCCAATGAGCAGCGAGGCACGGCCGGACAGCGCATAGAGAATGACGATGAACACCAGGATAACGGCGATCATGACGTGGTTCTGCAGATCGCCCAGCAGCTGGTTGACGAAGACGGACTTGTCCTGCGTGTAGGTGACGTTCATGCCCGCAGGCATGGATTTGACGAACTCGTCGGACACCGTCCGCACCTTGGCGATGGTGTCGATAAGGTTGGAGCCGATGCGCTTCTTGACTTCGATGGCGATGGCCGGCTTGCCGTTGAGGCGGGTCACCGTTTCGGCATCCTTGAAGGTCGAGCGGATCGTGGCAATGTCCTTGGCCTGCACCACGGCGTTGGGGCCGGCGACCACCGGCAGTGCCGCCACATCCTCCGGCGTCTCGATCAGCGAAGGCACCTTGACGGCGTACTTGCCTTCCGAGCCTTCGATGTTGCCGGCGGCGACCAGACTGTTGGAGCTGCCGACCGCACCGATCAGCTGATCGAGCTGCAGCCCATAGGACGACAGCTTCATCGGGTCGATGACGACCTCGACGAGGTCGTCGCGCGCACCTTGCAGCGAGCCCTCGAGAACGCCGGGCACCTCCTCGATACGGTCGCGCAGTTCGCGTGCTGCGGCGGTCAGCACGCGTTCGGGCAATTCGCCCGACAGCGTGACGACGAGCACCGGAAACTCGGAAATGTTGACTTCGTTGACTGTCGGTTCCTCGGCGGCCTGTGGCAGGTCGGCCTTGGCGTCCTGCACCTTGCTGCGCGTATCCTGAAGCGCGGTGGCCAGATTGGTCTGCGGCTGGAATTCGACCAGCACGTAGCCGCCGCCCTGGAACGCCGCCGAACGCATTTCCTTGAGGCCCTTCAAGCTTTTCAGCTTGCTTTCCATCGGCCGCAACAAAAGCCGTTCCGAATCCTCAGGCGAAATGCCCTGATAGATCAGGCTGATATACATCATCGGAATCGGAACGTCAGGCTCCGCCTCCTTCGGCGTCGACTGATAAGCGACCGCCCCGGCAAGGATGAGGAACACCAGGACCGAAATGGTCAGCCGGGCATTGTTGATTGCGAGTCTGACGATATCCATGGCTAACGCCTGTTGTTGAATTTCAGGAGCTGCGTCGCAGCCGATTGTCCCCATCCAGGGCTAGTCCATCGCGATACTACTGCGTGCCGGCAGTCGCCTCGCCCAGCAGCTTCTTGATGGTCGCCTGGTCGGCCTCGACCGGATTGACCAGATCGCCTTCCTTCACCAGTTCCTGGCCGGCGACTATGATGCGCGCATCGGCCGGAATGCCGCCGAGCACGAGGCCGGTCGGCGTGTCGTCGACAAGGTCGATCGGGAAGAACGCCACCTTGTTGTCCTTGGCGACGGCACGGATGCCGAGGTCGCCCTTGTCCCCGAGCGTCACCACCGAGCGCGGCAGCAGCACTGCGTCGGTCGGTTGGGCGTTGAGCGCGATTTCCGCCGTCATGCCAGCCGGCACGGAGCCGTCGCCATTGGGGATCGCCACCTCGACGCGGAAGGTCCGGGTCGCCGACGATGCGTCGCGGCTGATATAGCGCACGGTGCCTTCGACGGTCTGGCCGCTGACCAGTCGTATATTGGCCTTGTCGCCGAGCTTGAGATAGCCCAGGTCGCGCTCGCTGACTTCGCCGCGGGCAATCACCGGGTCAAGCTTGAGGATGGTTGCCACCTCGCCGCCCTGCATGATGGAACTGCCAAGCTCCACCGGCACCCTGTCGATAACGCCGTCAAACGGCGCCTTGACTTCGTTGCGGTCAAGCTCGGCCTGCGCGGTATCCAACTGCGATTGCGCCAGGGTCAGATTGGAGCGCGCGGTGTCGAGCTGCAGCTTCGGCAAATTGCCTGACTTCATCAGCTGCAGCGACGCTTCCAACTCGGCCTGACGCTGCACAACCAATTGCCTGGCGTTGTCGACCATCGAGATCTTTTCTTCCGCCGCAAGCATCATCACCAGATCGCCGGTCTTGACGTGCTGGCCTTGCTTGACCGGCAGCTTGTCGATCACGCCGGCGACGCGCGTCGCCAGCACCGCCCGCTTGTCGGCTTCGGTCAGCCCGGAAACACGTATAGCGCGTGCATAGGTCTTGCGCGGCGGCGTCACCACCGCCACGGTGCGCAGCGGTGCCTTCGGCTCGGCTTCCGCCGCTTTGGGCTTGTTGGTGTCCGGCGCCTTGGCCTGCTCGACTCCGGCTGCCTTGGCATTGTTGGCGGCTACGCTGCCGACGGACGAAAACTCGCCTGTCGCCATCCAGGCCGCGAAACCAATGAGCACAACAATGGCTGCAAGCTTGTGAAACCTGATTCTTGGCATCGTCGTTGTTTTCCACTGCGGGTTCGGCCGGCGTCCTCATAACGCGGGCGCGTCGCCGATATGGGTGCGCGCCAAGCCGTGTTCAATTTGCCGTGATCGGCGAAGCGCGCTTCTACATCAAAGTTGTCCCGCAATATAGTCCGAAAGTTGCAAGATCATTGCGCCACCGGACAAGATGCGCCCGCCGCTATCCATTTTCGATCGTCTCGTATGTGTCTTCCGCCGAGCCTGGCGCTGACTCGCGATCTCCACCGGGCCCAGCCCCAGGCAGCCAATTTGTCGTCGCGCGCATACAGCGCCACATCCTGCAGGCTATGCCCGCCATTGCGGGCGGAGGGATCCTTGATCCGGGTGCAGGCGAGGACCTTCCGAGCCAGGCCATCTCGGTCGATGCCAGATGCCAGCCTCGGTCCCTTGTGGCCCATGCAAAATATTGGAATAGCTGGACAAATGTCGTGTCGTGCAACGCAAGCCCGGATTGCCGAAACCAGACCCATCGACGCCGCTTTGGACGTTGAAGGCGTGAACGCGCGCGCCGCCATGATGCGCACCGGACCAGCGCGGCCGGTCGTCCACGACACGGCGGTCGGCGCAGCGCGGACGCGAAAACACGGCGTAGACCTTGCCTCATTCGGACGGGCCTGTTGCCGCGTCGACCGGCGCCAACGCCGGCGTCTGGCTCTCTTGCGCGATCGCGAACGGTGCTCTGAAGGCGAGCATGGCAGTAGGCGTCAGCATGATAGGGAACTTTTCATGCGAAGGCCACGTGAAGGCGCCAGGGCAGCTCCGGGCAGCCGCCGCCCTGATCAGGACGATCGACCTACCCTGAAGCCGGGATGAAGTCGAGTTGTGTCGAGGTTGAGTTCAGGCCCGACGGCGAACCACCTCTGGGTTCTTCCGCGCGGCGAGGAATTCCTTGACCCGCCGGCCTGGTGCGGGACCGCGCATCGGCTTGAAACCGTCATCGAGTTCGCCTGAGAGATCGAGCGTCGGGTGCTTGCCGACAGCGTCATAATTCTCTTCCAGCCAGTCGGTCGCGGCGGTGCGGCCGAGATCGCGCAGATAGGTCAGGAACGCCCATTCGGCATTGACCTTCGACGATGCCGACAGGTCCTTGAACGCCTCGTCGGCATCGATGCGGTGCATGCGGATGTCGCGGTATTCGCCATGCGGCAGACGGCCGGCGGCGATCAGTTCCTTGACGAAGGCGATCGAACGGAATTCGCGCAGCAGCCCGGCGTTGAAGGTGATCTCGTCGATGCGGTTCTGGATCTCATTGGCGCTCCTTGGTGTTCCCTCCCTCACCACCGGATTGATCTGTACCAGCAGCACGTCCTCGGTCGCCGCCGTCTTGAAGAACGGATAAAGCGCCGGATTGCCGCCATAGCCGCCGTCCCAATAGGGGACGCCCTTGATCTCGACGGCGCGGAACAGCTGCGGCAGGCAGGCCGAAGCCATCACCGTATCGAGGTCGATCTCGCCGTCGGAAAAGACGCGCAACTGTCCGGTTTCGACATTGGTCGCCGAAATGAACAGTTCCATCGACTTGCAGGCGCGGACATTCTTAAAATCGATCTCCTTGGCAACCACGTCACGCAGCGGATTGAGGCCCAGCGGGTTGGCGGCATAGGGCGAGAACACCCGTGACATGGTGTCGAAAAAGACATAGCCCGGCGTGTTCTCGATCGACCAGTTGCCCCAGGCGACATCCCACGGCATCCGCTGCACCGGGCTGAACCGGCCCTTGGCCGCCACCGCACGCCAGAAATCGTCGAGCTTCTGTCTTGCGCCCTCAACCCCGCCACGGACAAAACCGTCGGCCACCGCAACCGCGTTCATGGCGCCGGCGCTGGTGCCTGACACCGCTGATATCTCCAGCCTGCCGTCCTCCAGCAGCCGGTCGAGCACACCCCAGGAAAAGGCCCCGTGCGAGCCGCCGCCCTGAAGCGCAATGTTGATCTTCTTCGTCTCCTCCGCCTTGCCGTTTTTGGTCATGGCGTCGTCCTTGATCTGTCCCGCTTTGGGGGATGAGAAAATTCTGGCCTCACGCGGCGGTCCAGCCGCCATCGACCGAGAGATGCGTGCCGTTGACTTGCGCCGCTGCGTCCGAACACAGGAACAGCGCCGCTGCCGCGATCTGCTCGACGGTGACGAATTCCTTGGTCGGCTGCTTATCCAGCATGACCTCGCGAATGACGGTCTCGCGGTCCATGGCGTGGGCTTTCATCTGGTCGGGGATTTGCGCTTCGACCAGGGGCGTCAGCACATAGCCGGGGCAGATGGCGTTGCAGGTGATCTTGTCGCGCGCCAGTTCGAGGGCCACCGTCTTGGTCAGACCTAAGATGCCGTGCTTGGCCGCGACATAGGCCGATTTGAACGGCGACGCGACCAGACCATGCGCCGAGGCAATATTGACGATCCGGCCGCCGCCGGCTTTTTTCATCATCGGAATGGCGGCGGCGATGGTGTGGAACGCCGAAGACAGGTTGATGGCTATGATGGCGTCCCATTTCTCGATCGGGAAGTCTTCCACCGGCGCTACATGCTGGATGCCGGCATTGTTGATCAGAATATCGACCGACCCGAATGCCTCGGCCGCTTTGGCGACAAGTGCCCGGCATTCCGCCGGCTTCGACATGTCGGCCTTGACGTAGGCACTCTTCACGCCGTGTTGTTTGGCGATCGCATCGGCGATGGCGTGGTCGGCTTCCGTGTCGGAGAAGGAATTGACGACGACATTATGGCCTTCGCCCGCCAGCGCCTGGGCTATGGCCAGGCCAATGCCGGATGTCGAGCCGGTGATGACTGCGGTTTTCCTGGTGGCCAAGGGCGGAATCCTCTGGTTGCGGCAGAGCAGGTCTATGTTGCAGTGCAGCATATATGCCCAATGTGACGCAATAACAGCGGCCAGATTTGTCCGGCGCGATGACATTTTTGTCATGAGCCGCTGCAGCAGGACGTAGGCCAAATCGCCCCGTCCTTCCCCACAAGCGAAACAATCTTCAGGCAACCAGGTCCGGCACGGGCCCGACATAACGTGACTGCGGGCGGATCAGCCGACCGGTTTTCTGCTGCTCGCGTGCATGCGCAATCCAGCCGGAAACACGCCCGGCAGCAAAGACATTGCTGAAGGCTTGGCTGGGAAAGCCCGCCGCTTCCAGCAGCAGCGCGGTGTAGAACTCGACATTGGTCTGCAGCGAGCGCGACGGCTTGGCAACCCGCAGCACGTCGAGCGCCGCTTGCTCCACCGTCTCCGCGAAGGCCAGCCGGCGGCCGGCCTCGCCCTCGCCGCCGAGTTGCCGCACCACCGCTTTCAGCACATCGGCACGCGGATCGCGCACGCGGTAGATGCGATGTCCGAAGCCCATGATGCGCTCGCCATGCGCGACCGCGTCGCGCAGCCAGCCGGCCGCATCGCCATGCGCCTGGATTGCATCCAGCATCTCGATGACAGGGCCAGGCGCGCCGCCATGCAGCGGCCCCTTGAGCGCGCCAAGCCCGGCCAGCACCGACGAAGTCAGCCCAGCCTGCGTGGACGCGACCACGCGAGTCGCAAAGGTCGATGCATTGAGACCGTGATCGCAGACGGTCACCAGATAGGTGTCGAGCGCCTTCGCCAGCCCTGGCGAGGCGACGCTGCCACTCAGCATCCGCAACATGTCGGCGGCGTGATCGCCCCGACTGTCCGGGGAGAGCGCCTCCTCGCCGCGTTGCAGGCGAAGCAAGGCCGGCGTCAGTACCGCCGGCGCCGCGATCAGCAGCAAGGCGTCCGTCAGCGTGTCGTCGTCCGGCAGCAGCGCCATGCCGGCACGCATGGCGCTGTAGATATCGAACGATGCCAGCAAGGGCAGCGACGGCAAAAGCAGCTCGAACACGTCCGCACGCGCCTGGCCCAGAGCCCGCGTCAGTTCCGCATCATCGGGAAGCTCGTCGAAAAAGCCATCCAGCAGCAGCCGAACCACCTGGGCATAGCTCCAGCGGCCGGCCAATTCCGGCAGCGAATGACCCCGGATCGTCAGACGGCCGCCAAGACCATCCACGTCGGAGAGCACTGTTTCCGCCGCTACAACATCATCGAGCCCATTCGCCATAGCCTTGTCTCCTTGAAGCTTTTGGGGATCGGAGATAAGGCTGGACAACATGGTCATCAATCTTGATCAATAGAATCAATATGAGAGTTCGATATGTCCGAGTGGCTGTCGCGAGAAGAAGCGCTTGAACGTCTCCAGGTGCGGGCGCAGACGCTGTACGCCTATGTCAGCCGTGGGCGCATCGGCATGCGGCCTGACCGCTCCGATCCGCGCCGCAGCCAGTATCGCGCCGACGACATAGCGGCGCTGGCAACCCGAAGGGCGCGCGGAAGAAGCCCCTCGGCCATCGCCGAAAGCGCCATTGCCTGGGGCGAGCCTTCGGTCGTCACCTCGATCTCGACCGTCTCGCATGGTCGCCTTGTCTATCGTGGCCAGGACGCCGTTGCGCTTTCTGAGAATGCGACACTGGAAGAAACGGCCGCAGTGCTATGGAATCTGCCTGGACCGGTGGCTTTCGAAGCGCCGTCGCCGGATGCGCCCCTTGAAGACAGCCGAGCCGCGGCCTTTGCGCAACTTGCCATGCTTGCCGGCCAGGAACGCTCATCTCTCGGGCGCAATGCCGCGTCGCTGCATGCCGATGCCGCGCACGCTGTCGGCGTGTTGGCCGGCGCGCTGGGCGCGCTGGCGGGATCAGGTCCGGTCCACCGGCGATTGGCGCACGACTGGTCGGTGGATGCCGGCGGCGCGGAAGCGATCCGCCGCGCGCTTGTCCTGCTTGCCGACCATGAACTGAACGCGTCGACCTTCGCGGCGCGCGTCGCGGCCTCGACCGGCGCGCCGCTGGCCGCTTGCCTGCTCGCGGGGCTCTCGACACTGTCAGGCCCTCGCCATGGCGGCGCCGGCGAGGCGGTAATGCAACTGGCCGAGGATGCGGCGCGGCAGGGCGCCGATGCGACGATCCGGCGCTGGCTCAGTCACGATCGGCCGCTGCCGGGCTTCGGTCATCAGCTCTATCCCGACGGCGATCCGCGGGCGGAAGCGCTGCTGTCGGTTGTCGAGGTCGATGGCTCACTGTCGTCGCTGTACGACGCGGCCCATGCCGCGACCGGTGCGCTTCCCAACATTGACTTTGCCCTGGCCGCGCTGACGCGTAGCCTTGGCTTGCCGCGCGATGCGCCGTTCCGACTGTTCGCACTCGCACGCAGCGTCGGCTGGGCCGCGCATACGGTCGAACAGATAACAAGCGGAGGCCTTATCAGGCCCCGCGGCCGTTATGTGGGAGTGCTGCCATAGGGCCGAAAGGGTACCGGTCTTCGGAAAAGTGAGACGGGCAGCGATCCGATGTGCCGTTGCTATCGGATCTTTCGATCCGAACGCCTCAAGACATCGTATCGAGCTTGCGCTGCATGGCTGCGATCTGGTCCTTCAGTTCCTGCAGGTCGTCGGGCTTGTCAGGCGTTTCCTTCTTGGCCGGCTCGGACGCTGGCGTAGCGGCTGGTGCGGAGCCCGCGGGCGGAAACGGCGTGAACAGACGCATCGCATTCTGGAACATTTCCATATTGCGGCGCGTCTGCTCCTCCAGCGCCTTGATTGGCGTGGTGATTTTCATCATGTCCAGCGGCGATTTGCCGAGAGCACCCTTCATCTGCTCGCGAAAGCGCTCCTGCTCCTTGGAGAAGGCGAGCATCGACTGTTCGAGGAAGCTCGGCACGATCATCTGCATCTGGTCGCCGTAATAGGCGATCAGCTGGCGCAGGAACGGGATCGGCAGCATGTTCTGCCCATCCTTGTTCTCCAGTTCGAAGATGATCTGGGTCAGCACCGGATGCGTGATGTCGTCACCGGTCTTGGCGTCCTGGACGGTGAACTCCTCGCCCTTCTTGACCATCTCGGCGAGGTCCTCGAGCGTCACATAGGTGCTGGTGCCGGTGTTGTAGAGGCGGCGATTGGCGTATTTCTTGATGATGATCGGATCGTCTTTCGCGGCCATCTACATCCTCCCGGGGACACCGGCGAGCCTCTGAGTAAGCCGCCGATAACGATTGTGCCTTTTTTGAGGATATGCGCAAAAGCCTCACAATTCCAAGCAGTTTGTGCAGTGCGGGATCACTAAATGCTGCATAGCGGCCAAAATATGCTGCGCAGCAATGAGGGAACTGCCGCCCCGGCGAAGCACGACCCGCTTGCGACGCATGGGCGCCATGCCCATTTCCGGTTTGACTTGGATCATGGAAAGGGCAAGAAAAGTCGCCAACAACGCCCAAAAATACGACAGCTCGAAGTCCGGAGAAGAAAATGACCTCTGCCAATTCCATCGTCGTCGCCAGCGCCGCACGCACACCGGTCGGCTCCTTCAACGGCGCCTTCGCCGCCACCCCGGCACATGAGCTCGGTGCCGTCGTCATCAGGGAATTGCTGTCGCGCGCCGGTGTTGAACCAGGCGAGGTCGACGAGGTCATCCTTGGTCAGGTGCTGACCGCGGCGCAGGGTCAGAACCCGGCCCGCCAGGCATCGATCAATGCCGGCCTGCCCAAGGAAACCACGGCCTGGGGCCTCAATCAGGTTTGCGGCTCGGGGCTGCGCGCCATTGCGCTCGGCATGCAGCAGATCGCCAGCGGCGACGCCAAGGTGATCATCGCGGGCGGCCAGGAATCGATGTCGCTTTCGACACATGCCCAGCACCTGCGCGCCGGCGTCAAGATGGGCGACTTCAAGCTGATCGACACCATGATCAAGGACGGGCTGTGGGATGCCTTCAACGGCTATCACATGGGCAACACCGCCGAAAACGTCGCGCGCCAGTTCCAGATCACCCGCGACGACCAGGACCAGTTCGCACTGGCCTCGCAGAACAAGGCCGAGGCCGCGCAGAAGGCCGGCAAATTCAAGGACGAGATCGTCGCCGTCACCATCAAGGGCAAGAAGGGCGACACCATTGTCGACCAGGATGAGTACATCCGTCACGGCGCCACGATCGACGCCATGACCAAGCTGAAGCCGGCTTTCGACAAGGACGGCACGGTAACCGCCGCCAACGCCTCCGGCATCAATGACGGCGCCGCGGGTGCTGTGCTGATGAGCGAAGCGGAAGCGGTGCGGCGCAGCATCACCCCGCTGGCGCGTATCGTATCCTGGGCAACCGCCGGCGTCGATCCGCAGATCATGGGCACCGGACCTATTCCCGCCTCGCGCAAGGCATTGGAAAAGGCCGGCTGGTCGGTCGGCGATCTCGACCTGATCGAGGCCAACGAGGCCTTTGCGGCGCAAGCCTGCGCCGTCAACAAGGACATGGGCTGGGATCCTTCGATCGTCAACGTCAATGGCGGTGCGATCGCCATCGGCCACCCGATCGGCGCCTCGGGTGCCCGCATCTTCAACACGCTGGTCTTCGAGATGCGCCGGCGCGGCGCCAAGAAGGGCCTCGCTACGCTCTGCATCGGCGGCGGCATGGGCGTCGCCATGTGCGTGGAGGCAATCTGAGAAAAAGGGTGAATGGTGAGTGGCAAATGGTGAATGGCGGGTAGCCGTCCGTCTTCGACCATTCACCATTCACTATTGACCATTCACCAGAAACTTTAGGGAGGAGGAACTTCATGACCAAGGTAGCAATCGTCACAGGCGGATCGCGCGGCATCGGCGCAGCGATCTCGATCACATTGAAGAACGCCGGCTATTCGGTTGCCGCCAACTATGCCGGCAATGACGAAGCGGCGGCGAAATTCAAGGCCGAGACCGGCATTCCGGTCTACAAATGGTCGGTCGCCGACTATGACGCCTGCGCCGCCGGCATCAGCCAAGTCGAGGCCGATCTCGGCCCCGTCTCGGTGCTGGTAAACAATGCCGGCATCACCCGTGACGCCATGTTCCACAAGATCACGCGCGAGCAGTGGAAAGAGGTCATCGACACCAATTTGTCGGGCGTCTTCAACATGACGCATCCGCTGTGGAGCGGCATGCGCGACCGCAAGTTCGGCCGCGTCATCACCATCTCCTCGATCAACGGCCAGAAGGGCCAGGCCGGCCAGGTCAACTATTCCGCCGCCAAGGCCGGCGACATCGGTTTCAGCAAAGCTCTGGCTCAAGAGGGCGCGCGCGCGGGCATCACCGTCAATGTCATCTGCCCCGGCTACATCGCCACCGAGATGGTCAAGGCGATCGACGAGAAGGTGCTCAACGAGCGCATCCTCCCGCAAATCCCCGTCGGCCGCCTCGGCGAGCCCGAGGAGATCGCGCGCTGTGTCGTTTTCCTGGCTTCCGAAGATGCCGGCTTCATCACCGGTTCGACCATCACAGCCAATGGCGGCCAGTATTTCGTCTGACGACGCGGCGATGCAGGCGGACAGATCGACGGGCCGGTACGCCGGCCCGTTTTTCGTTGCCAGCCTGATCTTTTCGAGATGTCCTCGTCGGTCGCTGACCCAATCCGGCACGCAGAGGTTAACGGCCGGCCGCTGCCCTGTGCGAAACCTGTTCCCAAGCCTGTGGATAATTGGTGGAAAACCTGTCTACAACACTAGGTATTGGGGTGAACAAACCAGGAAAATCATACCATCGCCGATTCGTCTCCGATTCGTTCTGGCTTTGACCGGAAAGTTAACGATGGCGACCTGAATCGTCAGCCTAATCCTTAACGTTGGTTAGGAAAGATCAACAATTTCATGCCGTTGGGCGAGGGACGCCAAGCCTTCATGATCGCTCATGGGCAAAGGTTAACGTCATAGCTCTCCTAGCATGAAACGGGCCAGTTGGGGGATTCAGCATGTGGTGCGTTCAGTGGTCGCAAAACCCACATGTAGCCGTGAACAAAAGCTGAATCTGCAGGAGTCACTGATTCGTCGCCGATTCGTTCCAGACTCGTTCTATCCGTTAATCCGCAGCCGATTGAGAGCTTGACAAAGACCCTTCTAGCCGCCGGCGGAACATTCCGCTTTCGCTTCTCGCCCGAAATCCCTATGTGTCCCCTGTCATACGCGCCAGTTGAGGCACGCTCCCGACAACCAGAGGCCAGAAGCCTTATTTCCAGATCAATGAACATCCAGCCGAAACACACTGAGCCACTGATCCTTTCGGGTCGCGACGTGACTGCCGTACTTGGGCCCACCAACACCGGCAAGACCCATCTCGCCATCGAGCGCATGGTGGCACACGAGAGTGGTATCATCGGCCTCCCGCTCAGGCTGCTGGCGCGCGAGGTCTATGCCCGCGTCTGCGAAAAGGTTGGCGCCCACAAGGTCGCGCTGATCACCGGCGAGGAAAAGATCCAGCCGGCGGGCGCGAAATATTCGGTCTGCACCGTTGAGGCCATGCCACGCGAGACCGATGCCGCCTTTGTCGCCATCGACGAGGTGCAGCTTGCCGGCGACCTCGAACGCGGCCACATCTTCACCGACCGCATCCTGCATCTGCGCGGCCGTCAGGAAACGTTGCTGCTCGGTGCCGCCACCATGCACGGCATTTTGCAGCGCCTGCTGAGAGGCGTCTCCGTGGTGACGCGGCCGAGGCTGTCGCATCTTGCCTATGCCGGCTCCAAGAAACTGACCCGTCTGCCGCGGCGCACGGCGATCGTCGCCTTCTCCGCCGACGAGGTCTACGCGATCGCCGAACTGATCCGTCGCCAGCAAGGCGGCGCCGCCGTCGTGCTCGGCGCGCTCAGCCCACGCACCCGCAACGCCCAGGTGGCGCTGTTCCAGTCGGGCGATGTCGACTATCTCATTGCCACCGACGCCATCGGCATGGGCCTCAACCTCGATCTCGATCACGTCGCTTTCGCCCAGAACCGGAAGTTCGATGGTTATCAGTATCGCAACCTGACGGCGGCCGAGCTTGGCCAGATCGCCGGCCGCGCCGGTCGGCATCTGCGCGACGGCACCTTTGGCGTCACCGGCCAGGTCGACCCGCTGGACGAGGAACTGATCAAGAAGATCGAAGGCCATGATTTCGATCCGGTGAAGGTGCTGCAATGGCGAACCGCGCGTTTCGACTTCGCCAGCCTCGATGCGCTGAAGCGCTCGATCGAAACCAATGCCCCGGTCGAAGGACTGACGCGTGCGCTGCCTGCAGTCGACGCGCAGGCGCTTGAATATCTGTCCCGCGACGAAGACATCCGCGCTCTTGCCAGCAATGCCAAACGCGTGGCGCTGCTGTGGGAGGCCTGCGCGCTGCCCGATTACCGCAGGATCGCGCCGGCCCAGCATGCAGACCTCATTGCTTCGATCTACACGGACCTTGCACGGCATGGCCATGTCGACGAGAATTACATGGCCGAGCAGGTGCGCCGCGCCGACACCACCGAGGGCGACATCGACACGCTGTCGCATCGCATTGCCCAGATCCGCACCTGGACATTCGTGTCGAACCGGCCCGGTTGGCTGGCCGATCAGGCACACTGGCAGGAAAAGACGCGCGAAATCGAAGACAGATTGTCGGATGCGCTGCATGAGCGGTTGACGAAACGCTTCGTAGACCGCAGGACTTCCGTCCTCATGCGGCGCCTTAGAGAAAATACCATGCCTGAAGCCGAAATTAGTCCTACCGGAACCGTCCTTGTCGAAGGCCACCATGTCGGCGAGTTGCAAGGGTTCCGCTTCACCGCCGACCAGACCGTCGGCGGCGAAGATGCCAAGGCCGTGCGCACCGCCGCCCAGAAGGCGCTGGCCGCCGAGTTCGAGGCGCGCGCCGAGCGCTTCGGCGCTTCAGCCAATGGCGACATCGCGCTTGGCTCGGACGGCACGCTGCGCTGGATCGGCGCGCCGATCGGCACGCTGGTTTCCGGCGAAGACGCGCTGAAGCCGCGCCTGGTGCTGCTGGCCGACGAACAGCTGACTGGCCCGGCACGCGACAAGGTCGCCGCGCGTGCCGAGCGGTTCGTCAATTTCCAGGTCGAATCGCTGCTGAAGCCGCTGGTCGACCTTAAGAATGCCGACCAGATTTCCGGCATCGGCCGTGGCATCGCCTTCCAGCTGGTCGAGAATTTCGGCCTCATCAACCGCCGCGACATCGCCGAGGAGATGAAGTCGCTCGACCAGGAAGGTCGCGCCGCCCTTCGCCGGCTTGGCGTGCGCTTCGGCGCCTACCATGTCTTCGTGCCGGCGCTGATCAAGCCGGCGCCCGCCGGGCTGGTGACGCTCCTCTGGGCATTGCAGAACGACGGCAAGGACAAGCCCGGCTTTGGCGACGTGGTTCACGCGCTGGCTTCCGGCCGCACATCGGTGGTCATCGATCCTGCCTTCGACAAGACCTTCTACAAGTTGGCCGGCTACCGCAATCTCGGCCGCCGCGCCGTGCGCATCGACATCCTGGAACGGCTGGCCGACTTGATCCGCCCGGCGACCAACTGGAAGCCCGGTCTCGGCCAACGCCCGGACGGCGCCTATGACGGCCAGTCCTTCATGGTGACGCCGCCGATGATGTCGATCCTCGGCGCCACCGCCGACGATATGGAAGAAATCCTGAAAGGCTTGGGCTACCGCGCCGAGCCTAAGCCGGCCGTGGAAGTCAAGGCACGGCTCGAAGCACAGGACAATGCCGCGCGCGAAGCTGCGGCGGCCAAGCTGGCGGCGGAAGAGGCGGCAAAAGCCGAACAGGCCAAAGCGGCGGAAGCCGCGGCAACCGACGCGGCTGCGGAGGCAGCGATCGAAGGTTCGGAGCCGGCATCGGACGCAGTGGCCGTTTCGGAAAAGCCGGTCGAAAGTCCTGCCGAAATCATCGCGGACACCGCCGCAGAACCGACTGTGCCCGATGTGGCAGAACAGGCGGACACTCCAGTCGAAACCGTGCAGGACGAAGCGCCGGTAGCCGAGATTGTTGCAGAGGCCGCCGAACCTGCGCCGGTTGAACCAAAGGCAGCGGCTGAAGCTGCCGAGATTGAAACCGCACCGGCCGAGCTGACGCCAGATGCCGCGCCCGCAACGGACGCCGCGCCAAACGAACCTGCAGCGGCGGCTGAAGCGGCCGCCAGCAGCGAACCCGCCCCAGAAGCCGAAGCGCCAAAGCCCATACTGTTGTGGCGCCAGGGTCGCTTCGAACAGCGCCCGCGCAACCGCGACGACAGCCGCAGGAACAATCGCCCGCGCAACGCGCAAGGGCGCGGCCGAAGCGATGCGCCTGTGGATGCTGCCGGCGCACCAGCCGCAGTTCCACCTGGCGATCGTCCGGCCCATGAAGGACGGCGCGAAGGCGCCGGCAAGCCGCGCTTCGACCGTTCGAAGTTCAAGCCCAAGCCACAGGCCGAAGGCGAACAGCGGCGTGACGGCCGCCCGCAAGGCGATCGGTCGGACCGCCGCGAAGGCCGGTCCGACTGGAAGGGCGGCAGGCCGGACGGCAAGGGTGCGCAAGGCAGCAAGCCGGCTTTCCAGCCGAAGCCGCGCGAGGAACGCCCGGTGCGCTTCGATCCTGACTCGCCTTTTGCCAAGCTCGCCGCTCTGCGCGACCAGCTGAAGAAGTAGACCTGGCTCGCCTCGATGGTCGTCGAAGGCCGCCAGCGCATCGACAAATGGCTATTCTTCTCGCGCGCCGTGAAATCACGCTCGCTGGCAGCGAAACTGGTGGTCGCCGGCCGCGTGCGCATCAATCGCGACAAAGCAGCGCAGGCCTCCGATCTGGTCAAGCCTGGCGACGTGCTGACCATCACGCTCGAGCGGCGCATCTTCGTCTGGAAGGTGCTTGGCGCCGGTGCTCGACGCGGCCCGGCCGAAGAGGCCCGCACGCTGTACGAAGATATCTCGCCACCGCCCGCGCCGAAGGGCGAAGCCCCTCCTGATGCAATTCCGGGGCTGCGCGAGGCCGGTAGCGGCCGCCCGACCAAGAAGGAACGCCGGCAGACCGACCGCTTGCTCGGCGAAGACTGAACCTGACATACAGGAACACGCAGCGGGAATGGGACGACGACACGCCTGAGGCAGAACTGAACCCGGCAATCAAGACGTTTCGCAGGACATGGCTGACTTCCGCCGGGCCTGCTGTCTGGTATTCCATTCCCGAAACACCGGCACCACCCGCAATCCCTACCCTTGCAAGCGGCCGATAAAGGCGTTACCTGACGGAAAAAGCCCAACAAAAATGGGACGTACCGGAGCCGACCGATGACCTATGTCGTGACCGACAATTGCATCAAATGCAAATATATGGACTGCATCGAGGTCTGTCCGGTCGACTGTTTCTACGAAGGCGAGAACATGCTCGTCATCCATCCCGACGAGTGCATCGACTGTGGCGTCTGCGAGCCGGAATGCCCGGCCGACGCGATCAAGCCCGACACCGAGCCGGGGCTCGACAAGTGGCTGCAGATCAACACCGAATATGCCGATAAATGGCCCAACATCACCGCCAAGAAGGAGCCACCGGCCGACGCCAAATCCTTCGACGGCGAGGCCGGCAAGTTCGAGAAATACTTCTCGCCCGAGCCCGGCGAAGGCGATTGACAACACGGCCGCAAAGGCCTGAATTACGCGGGGTAAGGGGCACGTCACATTAACCGCCTTGACAGGCGGCGTTGACCTGTGGCGTTCGCTTATGCAGCAAAACCTTGATTCTTCCGACTTTTTGTGTTACATGAGCCAAATATGCCGGTGACACACGTCGATTTATGGCGCAGACGCCCCAAATCACTGAAAGGTGAAAATCCCATTCCGGACCAGAGCGATCTGGGCCAGGCGGTCGCAATATTGCGTTTGCCGGTCCGGCTTTTCCGGTGGGTCATCTGTTGTGCGGCAAACGATCGGCTCCCCCGATCGCGCGAGTTCGGGCCGGCAGGACGCCGGTACCACAACAAGGAGTTCAGGGCGTAATGGCTACGATCACCCCGCAGAAAAAGTCCACCGCTGCGCGTCACGGTTTTAAGACCGGCGAGTACATCGTCTACCCGGCGCACGGCGTCGGCCAGATCGTGTCGATCGACGAGCAGGAAGTTGCTGGACATAAGCTGGAACTATTCGTCATCGACTTCTCGAAGGACAAGATGCGCCTGAAGGTGCCGGTCGCCAAGGCGACCTCCATCGGCATGCGCAAGCTGTCGGAAGAGGACTATGTCGAGCGCGCGCTGAAGGTCGTGCAGGGTCGCGCCCGGGTCAAGCGCACCATGTGGTCGCGCCGCGCCCAGGAATATGATGCGAAGATCAATTCCGGCGACCTGATCTCGATCTCGGAAGTTGTGCGCGACCTCTACCGCGCCGACAACCAGCCGGAGCAGTCCTATTCCGAACGCCAGCTCTATGAGGCAGCGCTCGACCGCATGGCCCGCGAGATCGCGGCCGTCAATCGCATGTCGGAAACCGAAGCCGTGCGCCTGATCGAGGTCAACCTCAACAAGGGTCCTAAGCGTGGCGCCAAGGCTGACAATGAGGAAGCCGAGCAGGAAGAAGCTGCCTGAGCTTTTCGCCTTTGAATTTCATGAAAACCCGGCCTCGCGCCGGGTTTTTTTGGGACGATAAAGCTACAGCGATCCGTCGCCGCCACTTTCCTTCTCCGCCTCCTGCTTCAGTGTCGCAATAAACCGCTTCGTCCGTTGCTTCTCGGGATTGCCGAACAGCAGCGCGGCCGGCCCTTTCTCGACGATGACGCCGGCATCGAGAAACACCACTTCCTGGGCGATCTTGGAGGCGAGGCGCAGATCATGCGTCGCCATCACCATCGTCGTGCCTTCGCTGGCGAGCTTGCCGAGCACGTCTACCACCTCTTGCGCCAGTTCCGGGTCAAGCGCCGAGGTCGGCTCGTCGCAGAGCAGAACCTTCGGCGACGGCGCCAAGGCACGCGCGATCGCCACGCGCTGCTGCTGGCCGCCCGACAGCGTCGCCGGCCAGGCATCCGCCTTGTGCACCATCCCAACTTTTTCCAGCAGGGCGAGTGCCCGCTCGCGTGCCCTCTCCGGCGGCCATTTCAGCACCGTCACCAGCCCTTCCATGACGTTTTCGATCGCGGTGCGATGCGGAAACAGCTGGAAGTTCTGGAACACCATGCCGGTCTGCAGCCGCAGGCGCTGGATATCCCTGGCCGGAACCCTGACGCCGGGGTGGAATTCCAGCGCCTCGTCACCGATGCGCACCGTGCCCGAAGTCGGGATCTCCAGGAGGTTAACGCAGCGCAGCAAGGTGCTTTTGCCGCCGCCTGAAGGCCCGACCAGCGCTGTAACGCTGCCTTCGGCAATGGTGACCGTCACGCCCTTCAGCACAAGATTGTCGCCGAAGCGTTTCTCGATGTTGGTGAGGCCGATCATGAGCGCGCCTCCAGGAAGCCGCCATAGCGGTTGAGCCGGGTTTCCAGTCGCGTCTGCAAGGCCGACAGCACCGAACTCATCGCCAGATAGAGCATCGCCGCCTCGACATAGAGGATAAGCGGCTCATAGGTGGTGGCGACGATGCGCTGCGCCGCCTGGAACATTTCCGGCACGGTGATCGCGGCCGCCAGCGACGTGTCCTTGACCAGCGAGATGAAAGTGTTGGAGAGCGGCGGCACCGCGACCCGGCCGGCCTGCGGCAGGATGGTGCGCCGCATCGCCTGGCTCCAGGTCATGCCGATCGAATAGCCGGCCTCCCACTGGCCCTTCGGCACCGAGCCTATCGCGGCGCGGATGATCTCCGACGTGTAGGCGCCTATGTTGAGCGTGAAGCCGATCAACGCCGCGGTGAAGGCATCGAGCAGAATGCCGACCGACGGCAGGCCGTAGAAGATCAGGAACAGCTGAACCAGGAGCGGCGTGCCGCGAAAAATCCAGACGTAGAAGCGCACTAGCGCGACCAGGGGCTTCGGTCCGAACAGCCGGGCGAGCGCAGCACCCAGGCCGACCGTCAAGCCGAGAGCGAAGGACAACAGCGTCAGCGGAACGGTGAAGATCAGCGCCGCCCACAACAGCGAAGGCAGTGACTCCAGCATCAGTTGCAGCCAGTGCGGCACGTAAGATTCTCCAATGGTCGAGGCGGTTCATCAAGGCGTGAATGCGTCAGACATATCACGACAAAAGCGGCGGCCGGTCAAAGACGGCTCGCCGCTTGATATGTCTCGTGGGCCGGAGACCGGCCCACCTCACCAGCTTACTTCGAAACGTCCTGGCCGAAATAGGTGTCGGCGATCTTCTGGTAGGTGCCATCGGCCTTGATGTCGGCCAGCGCTTTGTTGATCGCCGCAACAAGTTCCGGATCGCCCTTGCGCACGATGACGCCGGAATAGTCGGCGTTTTCTTCTTGCGCGGCAATCTTCACATTGGCGTCGGGCTTATGCTTCTTGAAGTCGAGGAACGACAGGCTGTCATTGATGGTGGCGTCGGCACGGCCGGTCAAAAGCAGCTGGATCGACTGGTCGAAGCCATCGGTGCCGACCAATTCGGCGCCGTTCGCCTCGGCCAGCTTGCCGAAATTCGAGGTCAGCGACTGCGCCGACTTCTTGCCCTTGAGATCGGCGAACGTCTTGATGTCGGTGTTGTCGCCGCGCACGATCAGCACTGCTTTGGAGGCGATGTAAGGATCGGAGAAGGCGTACTTGGCCTTGCGGGCATCGGTAATGCCGACTTCATTGATGACGGCGTCATAGCGATTGGCGTCGAGGCCGGCGATCAGCCCGTCCCACTTGCCTTCGAGGAACTCGGCCTTGACGCCGAGCTTGTCGGCGATCGCCTTGGCGATTTCGACATCGAAGCCGACCAGGGCGCCGGAAGTGTCATGATAGGTGAATGGCGCATAGGTGCCTTCCGTGCCGACCTTGATGACTCCGGCCTGCTTGATCTGGTCGAGATTGGCGCCGGCATTGCCTGCGGTGACAGCCAGAGCCTGCAGCGTTCCGGCGATAATGAGCGACTTCAGCCATTTCATTTTTCTGTGATCCCGTCCTTGGCCGGATATCCGGCATTGTGTGAGCGCTGGAAACTGCCAGATGCGAGGTGAGAAAATAAGGAACCGGATTTCGAAAATCACACGTTTCTGAAATTGGATTCTCCAAATGGCGTTTCTTGGCGGCGATCGAGGCTGTCACCGGTCCTGCAGACATCGTTCAAGCAACCTGATCCGCCTGGCAACAACCAGGGAACCTTTCCGGCGTACCGCACGTTCTGGCAGTTCTAGGGCACGACGCCGCTATTTCAACCGGGCGCCAGCCAAGTTTGCAAAGTCATCCGCATCGCCTGAGCCAGGGAGCGCCTCATGATGGAAGACACGGCAGGACGGATCATGGTCCGCGCGGCAATGAAGGCTCCCTACCTCGAACGTGACGAAGAGCATCGGCTGGCATTGCTCTGGAAAGAGGACAACGACCAGAACGCATTGCACAGCATCACCGTCGCCCATATGCGGCTGGTCATTTCCATGGCCTCGAAATTCCGCCACTACGGCCTGCCGCTCGGCGATCTGATCCAGGAGGGCCACGTCGGCCTGCTTGAAGCCGCCGCCCGCTTCGAGCCGGAGCGCGAGGTGCGGTTTTCGACCTACGCGACGTGGTGGATCCGCGCCTCGATGCAGGACTACATCCTGCGCAACTGGTCGATTGTGCGCGGCGGCACCAGTTCGGCGCAAAAAGCGCTGTTCTTCAACTTGCGGCGCCTGCGCGCCCGGCTGGCGAATGGCGCCGAGCCGCTGTCGAACGCGACCCTATACCGCGAAGTGTCGGAGACACTCGGCGTCTCCGAAGCCGATGTGGCGATGATGGATTCGCGCCTGTCGGCACCCGATTCCTCGCTCAACATGCCGGTTGCCGATGATGCGGGTTCGACCGAGCGCATGGATTTCCTGGTCTCCGACGATCCGCTGCCCGACGAGATCGTCGGAGACAAGATCGATGTCGCGCGCCGCTCGCTATGGCTGAGGGAGGCGCTGCGCGCGCTCAACGCACGGGAGCTGAGGATCATCGAGGAGCGCCGGCTGAATGACGAGGGCGCGACACTCGAAGCGCTCGGCGAGACGCTCGGCATTTCCAAGGAACGTGTCCGCCAGATCGAGGCCCGCGCCATGGAAAAGCTCAAGGTGGCGTTGGTGAAGCAGAACCCGGAGTTCATGGCGACTGCCGCCTGATCTGTAACAGACGTTCAGCAAATGAATTCGCAGCGAGCTCTTATTTGTCGGTGACGATCTTGACCTTGTCGCCGGCAGAAACCGCGGCGCCCGGCGACAGCGCATTGAGCACGCGGAACAGGTCGAGCTTGCGATCGACGCCAACCATCTGAGCCGAAAGCGAACCCATCGTCTGCCCTGGCTGGACGGTGACGACGCGGATATGCAGTGGCTTCAACGCGGCCTTTTCGGCAGCACTCAGGATACGGAAAGATCCGCTGACCGAACGCGCGACCGCATCCAGCGAGGTGCTGGCCGAAGGTGCCGCAGTCAACAGCCGGTAGACCTGACCGCCGGCACGGATCACGGCAATGTCGAACTGCCATCCTTCGGCGCCGGCATGCGCCGTCGCCGCCTCGTTGCCGTTGATCGTCTCCTGCTTGACGCTGCTGTCGTCGAGGCCGGCCACCCAGCCGCTGCGGATATAGTCGGTCAGCGCGCGGTTCTTGTCGATCGAGACGCCGTCGAAGCGGATCGCCATATCGCCGGGACCGGTTGCCGTCACCGCGGCCGCCGAATTGTCGATGATGAAACCCTGCGGCACCGAGAAGGACACGCCGAGGCCCGGATGCAGGAAGGTTTCGCCGCGCACATAGCCTTCTTCAGGCGTGTCGCCATAAAGCAGGCCGTCTATGCCGGCGAGGAAGGAATCGCGGTCGCGCGAGCCGACGCCCGGCGCGCCGAACTGGCGGGCATGGCGCTGCGCCAGATCGATGCGCTGCGGCGTGTTGGGGTGCGTGGCCAGGAAGTCGAGGCTGGCATCGGTGGCGCCGCTGATCGAACGAAAGTCCGTATAGGCCGACATCGACTGCAGGAAGCGGCCGGCGGCGAAAGGATCGTAGCCGGCTTCGCCGATCGATTTGATGCCGATGGCGTCGGCTTCCAGCTCTTGGTTGCGGGAGAATTGCGCCAGCCTCAGCTTGCCGCGGATCAGCGCCGCCTTGGCGGTCGGGCTGTCGCCCAGCACATCGGAAACCACTTTCGTCGCCAGGCCCTCCTCGGCCTCCAGCTGCTGGCGCTGCAGGCCGTGATTGGCGGTGACGTGGCCCATTTCATGGGCGATGACAGCGGCAAGCTCAGCCGAATCATTGGCCAGCGCCAGCAGGCCCCGGGTGATGTAGAGATAGCCGCCGGGCAGCGCGAAGGCGTTGACGTTGGGCGAATTCAGGATGGTGATGCGATAGGTCTGCGTCGGGTTGGCAGACACCACCGTCAGATTGCCGACCACCTTGGCGACCATGCGCTCGAGCTTGGGGTCGGAATATTCGCCGCCATAAGTCGCCAGGATGCGCGGGTGCTGCGCTTTGGCCAGTTCGGCGAGCTTGTTGTTGGCGCCAACGTTGTCGACCGTGATCGGCTTGTCGGAAGGCTGGAAGCCGGACTCCTGTACTTCCGGCGGCATGAACATCTGGCAGCTCGCCAGCGCCACGGCAAAACCGGCCAGCGCAAGAAAACGCGCCAGCGGATTCATTCGTAGTCTATCAACGCCGATCGCCAGAACGGTTTCCTTTCGGGTCCCGGCGCATAACCACGAAAACCGGGGGCGATCTTCGGAACACGTCATGCGCTATCTTAAACTGCTGCAGCATCCGTTGCACGTCCCTCGGGCGGGCGGCGGATGCTGCAGGCAAATCACGTCCTGTGCCGGACCAGCAGGTCGGACCTAGCCACACTCCTCCAGTCATGGCAAGCAAGCGCCACATCGCCTGGAGCCGGTTTGACCGTAAATTATGTCCGCTTCCGGGCAATATCTCGTGATAAACCGCCACTCTCGCCGATATAGCGCCGGAACACTTCGGGACCAGCCCCAGTGAAGAAATCATCTGCCTTGCCGATTGCCGCGACCATTCCATTGTCGAGAAACACCATGTGCTCGCCGATGCGGCGAGCGTCTTCAGGCTGGTGGGTGACAAACAGCACCGTCATGCCACGCTCGGCATGAACGGCGGCGACCAGATCCAGCATATCATCGCGCAAAGCGGGCCCGAGCGACGCGAAGGGTTCATCGAGCAGCAGCACCGGCCGGTTGCGCACCAGGACACGGGCCAATGCGACGCGCTGGCGTTCCCCGCCGGAAAGTTCGCGCGGCAGGCGCTTTTCCTTGCCTCCAAGACCGGTGCGCACAAGTGCTTCGGCGATCGCGGCGCGGTCCGCCTCGGTCAGCCGCAGGGCTGGCGAGCGGCCGAGCCCGACATTCTGCTCGACGGAAAGATGGGCGAAGAGGTTGTTCTCCTGGAACACCATCGATACCGGCCGCGCCGAGGCCGGGTCGGCGCTGACGTCGGCGCCCCCGATCAGCACGCGGCCCGACTGTGGCATCTCGAAGCCGGCGACCAGATTGAGCAGGGTCGACTTGCCCGACCCGCTCGGCCCCATGATGGCGGTGATCTTCGACGTGGCGAACTCGACGTCGAAGACGAGCGGCATCTCTCCGTAGCTGAACGACACCCTGTCCAGCCGCACCGGCGCGCCTTTTTCGAGCCGGCTGACCTTTCCATCAAGCATCCCGGACCCTCTCCCTTCCCAGCCAGTGCGCCGCCACGATCAGCGCGAGGCAGACGAGGCCCAGCAGCAGTGCCAGGCTGGCGGCATCCGCGGTGCGGTAGCTCCCCATGCGCGCCAGGAGAAGGTAGGGCAATGTCTGCACGGAATCACTGCCGAACAAGGCAATGACGCCGAGATCGCCGAGCGACAGGGCCATGGCGAAAGCGAAGGCGGTGGCGAGCGGCCGCCGCAGCGACGGCCAGTCAACCAGAACCAATCGGTTCCAGCCCGCTATGCCGAGCTGTGCGCAGAGCCGTTCGTGACGCTCGCTGGCCGCATCGTAGGCGGGACGGACGGCGCGCAGGGCGAACGGCATCGCCATCACCGCGTTGACGGTAACGACCATGACCGGGGCGATGGCGAAGACATCGCCGACATGGCGCAACAACAGGAACCAGCCGGCGCCGACGACGATCGGCGGCACGACCAGGACAAAGCCGGCGCCTGAATCCGTGACATGCTCTAGCATTGTCCGGGGACCAGCGCGGCGGTTCAACGCCAGTGCCCGCCGCGCCATGGTCAGCGCCAGCGACAGCATCACCGAGAGCAGCGCAGACAGCAAGGCCAGCACCGCACTGGTCAGAGTCGCCTGTCGGACAGTGGCCTCACCAGCCAGCCGGCCGAGGTCGGCACTCAACCCGGCCGACACCGTCGCCGCCATCGGCCCGACGACGAACAGCAGCGCCAAGACGATGAGCATGGCGTTCAGCCAGCTCTCGCTCCTGTTGACGGAGAGATAGCGGCGTTGGGCAACCGGCAGGTTGGTGTCGCCGACCACATTGGCGCCAAGCCGCGTCAGGGCCAGCACCACGATAAAGGTCAGGACGATCTGCAGCAGCGTCAGCGTCACCGCCCGCGCGGGATCGAAATCGAAGCGCAGCGCCTGGTAGATGCCGACCTCCAGCGTCGTCGCGGCCGGCCCGCCGCCGAGCGTCAGCACGATCGTGAAGGATGTGATGCAGAGCATGAAGATAAGCCCGGCGACACCCGGCAATGCGGCACGCAGCGTTGGCCATTCGATCAGCCTGAATGCCGGGCGCGCCACCATGCCGAGCTGGCTCGCCAGCCGCCATTGGTCGGCTGGTATAGTCTGCAGCGCCTCGAGGAACAGCCTTGTCGCCAGCGGCAGGTTGAAGAAGACATGGGCGACGAGAATGCCCGACAGGCCGTAGATACCCGGCCAGCTTCCACCGCCGATCACCGTGAGCACGCCTGCGAAATAGCCGGCGCGGCCATAAAGCGCCAGCACGCCGAGTGCCGCGACGATGGCCGGCAGCGCCAACGGTACGGCGAACAGTTGCAGGATGAAGGCGCGGCCGAAGAAGCGTGGGTGCCGCGACATAGCGCGTGCGACGAACAGTGCAGGCACGACGGAGAGCAGCGTCGACAATACCGCTTGCCAGAGCGTGAAGCGCACGACGCGCAGGAGATAGGGATCGAAGGCTGCCCAGGCGCCAGAGAGGTCGTGGCCGCCTTCGAAAAGCAGGCCGGCAAATGCGCCGCCGATGAGCAGCGCGATGGCGGCGAGCGCCAGGATGCCAGCTGTGATGCGGGGGTCAGACGCGCGTTGCACGCTGGGCCACCTGACTTGAGGTTCTTAGCGAAGGCCGCGCTCCGTCGCGCCCCCCTCCGTCCTGCCGGACGTCTCCCCCGCTAGGGGGGAGATTAGCCGTTACCCATGCCTTCGCCAACCTCCAACGTTGCCGGGGACGAGCCCCCAGCAAAGTAGCTGATCTCCCCCCTTGAGGGGGAGATGGCCGGTAGGCCAGAGGGGGGTGGCTTGGCGCAAACATCCGAGGTGGCTGAGCCCTACTTGCTCATCGCCGTCAGCCACTCATCCACCCAGGCCTTGCGGTTGGCGGCGACCTGCTCGGGGCTGAGCAACAATGTCTTGGTCGGCTTGACCAGTTTGTCGAAGGCCGGGTTGAGCGGCTTTTCGGTCTTCCCGGCCGGGAACATCCAGTTGGTTTCGGGGATGGCATCCTGGAATTTCGGCCCTGTCATGAAGGCCATGAACTTTGCCGCCAGCGGGTTCTTGGCCCCTGTCGTGGTGATGCCCGCGACCTCGATCTGGAGATATTCACCCTCCTCGAAAGAGGCAGCCTGGTAGCGCTCTGTCTTCTCGGCGACCATGTGGTAGGCCGGCGAGGTCGTATAGGACAGCACCATCGGCGCTTCGCCCTTGGTGAACAGGCCGTAGGCCTCACTCCAGCCCGGCGTCACCGTCAGCACCTTCGCCTTCAGCTTGGCCCAGGCCTCCGGCGCCTTGTCGCCATAGACAGACTTGACCCACAACAGCAGGCCAAGGCCCGGCGTCGAGGTGCGCGGATCCTGAATGACGATCTTGTCGTCGGTGCTGCCTTCGACCAGTTCCTTCAGGCTCTTCGGCGGGCTCTTCAGCTTCTCGGTGTCGTAGACGACAGCGAAATAGCCGTAATCGAAGGGGACAAAAGTGTCGTCGCTCCAGCCGCCCGGCACAGAGACGTCCGCCACCGCGCCATGCGGTGCGAACAGGCCGGTGGCCTTGGCGTCGGCGGTCAGATTGGTGTCGAGGCCGAGCACGATATCAGCCTTGGTCGATGCGCCTTCCAGCCTGACGCGGTTGAGCAGCGCGACGCCGTCGGCGACCGAGACGAACTCGACATCGCAACCGCATTCGGCCTCGAATTCCTTCTTCACCACGGGACCCGGACCCCAGTCGGCGGTGAAGCTTTCATAGGTGTAGACGGTGAGTTTGTCCTTGGCCAAGGCCGGTCCGGACAAGACCAAGGTCATGGCTGAGACAAGAGCGTATAAGAGCGTGCGCATCGGCGCCTCCTTCGTTCGAATTGAAAGGAATTGAGGCGTCGGACTGTCCGAAACGTCTAATCCCTCCGCCGGTACAAACCGGATCAGGTTCAGCGGGTTGGCGAGACTGCCTCTCAGCCGGTCCGCGAAGATCGCGTCCGGCACCCCGTTAGAGCGTTTCGACACATAGGCCGGGCCGATCCCCCACGCAAGTGGGAGTTTGCCGCCTTCCGTTTCCGTTGCCGGGCTGGTAAGGGCCACACGATATGAGCACATTCACCATCCTGCTTGGCGGCGACCTCATCCGCACGCCACGGCTCGACCGCCAGGTCGAAGGCTCCCGCGTGATTGCCGCCGACGCCGGCATCGGCCATGCGCGACTGCTCAGCCTTGTCCCGGAGCTGTGGGTGGGGGATTTCGATTCCGTGCCGGCCAACCTGCCGGACGATCTCGCGACTGTTCCCCGCCGGACTTTCCCGGCCGAAAAGGACAAGACTGATGGCGAACTGGCCATCGCCGCCGCACTGGAGCTCGGCGCGACCAGCCTGGTGCTCGCCGGCGCCTTCGGCGGCAAGCGCGCCGACCACGCCTTCCTGCATCTGGCGCTGGCCCTGCGGCTGGCCGAGGCCGGGACGGATGTGCTTTTAACCAGCGGCGCGCAGGAGGGTGTCCCCTTGCTCCACGGCAAGGCTGGCTTCGACTATGCCGACGGCACGTTGTTTTCGGTGCTCGGCTTTTCCCAACTCGCCGGCCTGACCGTCACCGGCGCCAAATGGCCGCTGAACCACGTCGGGGTGGCGTTTGGCTCGTCGCTGACCATTTCCAATGAGGTCAGGGGCCGCCTCGAAATCGCGCTGGGCCACGGCCGCGCGATACTGCTCGCCCATCCCTATCCCTTGCCTGAAAGCTGATATGGCCCCGCCCCTTCTCAATCTCGACGGTATAAAACTGACCTTCGGCGGCGCGCCGCTGCTCGATGGTGCCGCCTTGACGGCGTCGGCAGGCGACAAGATCGCGCTGGTCGGCCGCAACGGGTCGGGCAAGTCGACGCTGCTGAAGATAGCCGCCGGCCTGATCGAGCCGCAGGACGGCGAGGTGTTCCGCCAGCCTTCGGCGACCATACGCTATTTGCCGCAGATGCCCGACATGGAGGGTTTTGCCAGTGTTCGGGCGTATGTCGAGGCCGGACTTGGCCCCGCCGACGACCCGTACCGCGCCAGCTATCTGATGGAGCATCTCGGCTTGTCTGGCGAGGAGCGGCCCAACGACCTATCCGGCGGCGAGGCGAGGCGCGCCGCCCTTGCCCGCGTCATGGCGCCCGAACCCGACATCCTGCTGCTCGATGAGCCGACCAACCATCTCGATCTATCCGTGATCGAATGGCTGGAGGAGGAGCTTGTCCGCACCTCGTCTGCACTGATCGTCATCTCGCACGACCGCCGCTTCCTCGAGCGTGTATCGCGCGCCACGGTCTGGCTCGATCGCGGCCAGACCCGCAGGTTGGACAAGGGCTTTGGTCATTTCGAGGAATGGCGCGACCTGGTGCTGGAGGAAGAAGAGCGCGAGCAGCACAAGCTTGGCCGCCAGATCGTGCGTGAGGAGCACTGGCTGCGCTATGGCGTGACGGCGCGGCGCAAACGCAACATGCGCCGGTTGGGCGAATTGCAGACCATGCGCCAGCGTTTTCGCGGCCATCGCGGGGCCGAAGGATCGGCCACTATGGTGGCCAGCGATGCCGCAGAATCCGGCAAGCTGGTGATCGAGGCCAAGAATATCGAGAAGAGCTTTGGCGATCTCACCGTGGTCAAGGGGTTTTCGACTCGCATCCAGCGCGGCGATCGGGTCGGCCTGGTCGGGCCGAACGGTGCCGGCAAGACGACGCTGCTGAAGATGCTGACCGGCGAGATGAAGCCCGATGTCGGTTCGGTGCGGCTCGGCACCAATCTGGAAATCGCCACGCTCGACCAGAAGCGCGAGGCGGTCGACCCGCAGGAGACCTTGGCGCAGTATCTCACCGACGGACGCGGCGAAAACCTCGTCATCAATGGCGAGCAGCGCCATGTCGTCTCGTACATGAAGGATTTCCTGTTCAAGCCGGAGCAGGCGCGCACGCCGGTGCGGGAACTGTCCGGCGGCGAGCGAGCTCGGCTGTTGCTGGCCCGCGTGCTGGCCCGGCCGGCAAACCTTCTGGTTCTCGATGAGCCGACCAACGATCTCGACATGGAGACGCTGGAGCTTCTGCAGGAACTGGTCGCCGGGTTTGCCGGAACGGTCATCCTGGTCAGCCACGACCGTGATTTCCTCGACCGCACCGTGACCAGCCTGATCGCGCCGGATGGCGACGGCCGCTGGATCGAATATGCCGGCGGTTATTCCGACATGCTGGCGCAGCGCGGCGGCACCAGGCTGGACGACCGCAAGGCACGGGCGAAGGCCGAAAACGGTGAAGCGCCCGCACCAGGCAAGAGCGAGTCCACAACGCCAAAGGGGCCGGCGAAGAAGCTGTCGTTCAAGCAGAAATTCGCGCTGGAATCGCTGCCCAAGAAAATCGAAGCTGTGATGGCGTCGATCTCAAGGCTCGAGAACAACATCGCCGATCCGGCCTATTACGAGCGCGATCCGGCCTCGTTCCAGAAGACGATCGCCGCGCTCGACAAGGAGCGCGCCACGCTGGCAGCACTGGAGGAGGAATGGCTGGAACTGGAGATGCTGCGCGAAGAGATGGAAGGGTAGTCTCACCGCATCAGCACCTTCTGATTATGCACCTTCTGATTATTGCAGCGACGCGAAAGTGCGCATATATTATGCGCATGTTGCGGAGGCTACTATGCGTAAGATTGCCGTGAATGCGACCCGTCAGCCAGCAAATCTATCGATCGATTCAAATCTCATGCGGGAAGCCAAGGGCCTTGACGTGAATGTCTCTCGCGCTGCAGAGGCTGGCATCGCGGAAGCGGTGGCGGCCGAAAAAGCGCGCCTATGGAAACTTGAGAACCGCGCCACCATGGACGCGTGGAATGACTATGTCGAAAAACACGGCATTCCGCTGGAAGAGTACCGGCAATTCTGATGCCCCGCTATGATGTCTTCGGCGATCAAATCGAGGGCCGCTATTTGCTCGACGTTCAGTCCGAGCTCCTCGACTACTTCAAAACGCGGGCGGTCGTCCCGCTTCTGCCGATCGCGACTGTTCCACCGCCGATGCGAAAGCTTCATCCGATCTTTGAGATCAACGGTCGAAAGCTGGTTATGGCAACACATCTGATTGCCACCGTTCCTGCCAGTGAATTAGGCGAAAGTCGACTGAACCTTATGAAGCACCACGACGACATCGTCGCCGCACTCGACATGCTGTTCCAAGGCTTCTGAGCGCACCGCAGCTGGCGCCCGTCTCAGCCCGCCGTCTTCGCCTGCCAGGCCTTGATCGCCTCGTCGAACACCTTCTCGCCGGGAATGCCTTTTTCCATGGTCAGCAATGCCCGCCGGCCGGTCTTGTAGACGACCGGCACGTCGATCCAGTCTTGGCCACGCAGCAAGGTCATGTTGGCGTCTTCGTCGGCCTTTGTGTCGTTCAGCGCGACGAGGAAGAAACCGTCGGCGATCTTGGCCGGAATGCCGATCAGCGGACTGCCGGCATCCTGTTCCGAACCCTTCATGGCGACACGCAGAATGTTGTCGACGCCTCCGCCTTCAAAGCCGTCCGGCGTCAGGAAGATCATCTCGATGATATGGCTGGCCGGCAGTGTCTGGTCGGTGTTGCGGCGGATCGTCATGCGCAACTGGATGTCCTTGCCGGGAATGGTCGCCTCGGCGCGGATCGCCGGCTCCGGCGGCAGGTCGCCACCGGGCGATTCCTGTACCAGCGACCAGACGATGTTGCCCGGCTCCGCCGAGCCCTGGGCGGTGCTGGTGCGCTCCTCGTAGAAGATCGCCTTCTGGCCGACCGGCAGCGCGGTTTCCGCCGGCGCGGTGGCCGGTGCCGCCGGCGCAGCACCCGCCGGTGCTGGCGGAGTGGCGGCGGCGTTGGCCGGCGCCGCCGGGGCAGCTCCGTTGGCAGGCGGTGTTGCGGGGGCGGCACCTGCCGCCGGAGGCGTAGCCGCGGGAGGAGTGCCGGCGGCCGGTGCGGAAATCGGCGGCGCGTTGGTCGCCGAGGGCGGCGTGGTCAGCGCAGCGACCGATTCGCCTTCGCCGATGCCGCTTTGTCCGCCGGCCGGGCCCGGGTCGACTTCACTGCCTTGCGGCGTCAGCCGTTGGGTGAATTTCGTGCTTTCAGCTTCCGTGCCGCCAGCTGCGGGCGCTGGCGCTGGCGCCGGCGCGGCGGCGGTGGTTGCCGGCTTGGCAGGTGCCGGCTTCACGGGTTCGGTCTTTGTCGCGACCTTGGTGCCGTCGAGCCCGAGCATCTTGCCGAAGGCGTCCTTGTTCAGCCAGATGCCGTAGCCGCCACCGGCGATGACCAGAAGCGCGACGGCGGCGGCGATCAGCCCGCCGTAGCTGCGCTTACGCTCCGCCGGGCGCAGGCGCTGGAAAGTGTCCGACGCCGGCTCTTCGTTGCTGGAAAACACATCGACACCGTCGTCGGCCTCCTCAGCGTCCATAGCTGGAAGGGGCGTATCGGCGCGAGCCGGCTGGGCAGGCGCCGGCGTTGGCCTTTGCCAGCTTGGCTCGACCTTGGAGGCAGGTGGCGGCGCGGGTTGATAAGGTTCAGGCTTGGCCGCAGGCGGTGCCGGCCAGGCCGGCTCCGCCTTGGCCGGTTGCCGCGTGTGGCTTGGCTGGTTCTTGTTGCGATCGATCGAGGAAAAGATGTGTTCCAGTTCCGCGAGCGGGTCGGTCTCCGGCACGCTCTTGGCATAGTCCCGCTCGACGTTCGCTATGGCATCTTCCAGACCGCGTTTCTGCTTTGCGACATCCTCCGGCGAAAGCGGCGGATCGCGCTGGGCAATCTTCGCTGCGATCGTAGAGCGGGCCTTTTCGTAGACCTTCGCCCGCATCTCTGGCGACGGATCGCCGAGACCGTCTATCGCTTTCTTCAGAACAAAAACGAAATCTGCCATGCTTCAGTCGACCTGTATTTTGTTTCCGCGCCGGCCCCCGCAAATCAGCCGCTATGCCCGGAAAGGCTGAGAAACTAGTCTTGAAACGGATCGGTCACAAGTATCGTGTCGTCCCGTTCCGGGCTGGTGGAAAGGAGCGCGACCGGGGCACCGATCAGCTCCTCGATGTAGCGAACATATTTGACCGCCTGGGCCGGCAGATCGTTCCAGCTGCGCGCGCCGGCGGTGGTGCCTTTCCAGCCCTCCAGCGTCTCGTAGACCGGTTCGACGCGCGCCTGCGCGCCCTGGCTGGCCGGCAGATAGTCGATCATCTCGCCATCCAGCCGGTAGCCGGTGCAGACCTTGATCTCGTCCAGCCCGTCGAGCACGTCGAGCTTGGTCAGCGCGATGCCCTTGATGCCGTTGACGGCGACGGCCTGGCGCACCAGCACGGCGTCGAACCAGCCGCAGCGTCGCTTGCGGCCGGTGACGACGCCGAATTCGTGGCCGCGCGTGCCGAGGAATTCGCCGACCTCGTTCCTCTGCTCGGTCGGGAACGGACCTTCGCCGACGCGCGTCGTGTAAGCCTTGGTGATGCCGAGCACATAGCCGATGGCGCCCGGGCCGACGCCGGAGCCGGCGGCGGCCTGTCCGGCGACCGTGTTCGACGAGGTGACGAACGGATAGGTACCATGGTCGATATCGAGCAGCGTGCCTTGCGCGCCCTCGAACAGGATGCGCTCGCCAGCCCGGCGCTTGTCGTCGAGGATTTTCCAGACCCGGTCCATATAGGGCAGGATCTCGTGCCCGACCGAGGTTAATTCCTGCATGATGGCGTCATGCGTGACTTCGGCATGGCCAAGCCCACGACGCAGCGCATTGTGGTGAGTCAGCAGCCTGTCGACCTTCAAGGGCAGCGTTTCCAAATCCGCCAAATCCATCACCCTGACCGCGCGCCGGCCCACCTTGTCCTCATAGGCGGGGCCGATGCCACGACGGGTCGTGCCAATCTTCGTTCCGGAATTGGAAGCTGCGTCCTCGCGGAATCCGTCCAGTTCTCGGTGCAGCGACAGGATAAGCGCTGTGTTTTCGGCTATTTTCAGGCGGTCCGGCGTCACCTCGACACCTTGCGCCTTGAGCTTGGCCACTTCGGCGACGAAGGCGTGTGGGTCGAAAACGACGCCATTGCCGATGATGGACAGCTTGCCCTGGCGCACGACGCCCGACGGAAGCAACGACAGTTTGTAGACCTTGCCGTCGACGACCAGCGTGTGGCCGGCATTGTGGCCGCCCTGAAAACGCACGACGACATCGGCGCGCTCCGACAGCCAGTCGACGATCTTGCCCTTGCCTTCATCGCCCCATTGCGAGCCGACGACCACCACATTGGCCATGTTTCTTTTCCCTTGAGACGCCGCCAAGCGGCTTGAATATGGTTCGAAACGACAGGCCTCTATAACGTCAAGACCTCGCGAGCGCGACCTTTCTTTGCCGCCGAAAATGCCCTGAGGCATAACAATTTTCGGGCTTAACATCATTTACTTGGACGCACGGGGGCAATAGGCCGACAACCACCGCGGCCCCGCGGCCGGAATCCCACGATGCATCGAAGCGCCTACATAGTCCTGCTGCTCACCACCTTGCTGTGGGGTGGCAACTCGGTGGCCGGCAAGCTGGCAGTCGATCACGTCTCGCCGATGACGCTGGTCTTCCTGCGCTGGGTGCTGGCCGCGGCGATCATGCTGCCGATCGGCTGGAAGACGATACGCAAGGACTGGCCGCTGGTGCGCAAGCACTGGGTCATCCTCGCGGCCCTCGGTGCCAGCGGTTTCACTCTGTTCAACACCATCTTCTACACGGCGCTCAACTATACGACGGCGATCAACGTCTCGATCGAGCAGGCGGCGATGCCGATCCTGATCATGACAGCCAATTTCATCTTCTTCCGCCTGCGCGTGAACTGGGCGCAGATTGTCGGCGTCATTCTGACCATCGCCGGCGTGATCCTGACCGCCTGCCACGGCGACCCACGCCGGCTGTTGACGCTGGAGCTCAATTTCGGCGACGCCATCATGCTGGTCGCCGTGTTTCTCTACAGCGGCTATTCGGTCGGGCTGCGGTTGAAACCGGTGATGCATTGGCAGAGCCTGATGCTCGCCCTGTCGGTTGCCGCTCTCGTTACCTCGGTGCCCTTCTTTCTGTGGGAGGTCGCTGCCGGCAAGGTTATCGTGCCCGACGCGCGCGGCTGGGCGGTCATCGTCTATACCGCAATCGGCGCCTCGGTCATCTCGCAGATCTTCTACATCAGGGGCAACGAACTGATCGGCGCCAACCGCGCCGGCTTGTTCATCAATCTGGTGCCGATCTTCGGCACGCTGCTGTCGGTGCTGATCGTCGGCGAGACGTTCCAGCTCTATCAGGCGCTGGCGCTGGCGCTCGTGCTGGGCGGCATCGGGCTTGCCGAATACAGCGGGCGCAAGGCAGCAAACCTGCCAACAGCCAGGACACGCTGAACAAAAAGGCGCGGACCAGGCCGCGCCTTTCGATCTTTCACGGCAAGTCCGGGATCACACGGCGTTGATGTCGAACTGCAGCCGTTTGGCCGAGTCGATCGACTTGTGCTTCCTGACCTTTTCCAGGACGGCCTCCGGGAACGGCGCGTCGAGATAGAGCAGCGCGATGGCATCGCCTCCCGGCCGGTTGCGGCCAAGCTGGAAGTTGGCGATGTTGACGCCGTTCTCGCCGCAGACGGTGCCTAGCAGGCCGACGATGCCCGGCGCGTCGGCATTGGTCGTGTAGAGCATATGCTGGCCGACCTCGGCATCGAGATTGATGCCCTTGATCTGGATGAAACGCGGCTTGCCGTCGGAGAAGCAGGTGCCGGCGATCGAGCGCGTCTTGTGCTCGGTCGTTACCGTCAGCTTGATGTAGCCGTCGAACACGCCCGACTTGTCGCGCTTGACCTCGGCAACGATGATGCCGCGCTCCTTCACCATGATCGGCGCCGACACCATGTTGACGTCGGAGACCTGCGGCCGGATCAGCCCGGCAAGCGCGGCACTGATCAGCGCGCGGGTGTTCATTGTCGCCGTCGAGCCGTCGAACAGGATCTCGACCTCCGTGATCGGGTCTTCGGTGACCTGGCCGACAAAGGCGCCGAGCACTTCGGCAAGCTTGACGAAGGGCTTCAGTCGCGGGGCTTCCTCGGCGGTGATCGACGGCATGTTGATGGCATTGGAGACGGCACCCTTGATCAGATAATCGGCCATCTGCTCGGCGACCTGCAGCGCGACATTCTCTTGCGCTTCCGCCGTCGAGGCGCCGAGATGCGGCGTCGCCACGACATTCTCCATGCCGAACAACGCATTCTGCTCGGCCGGCTCGACCTCGAACACGTCGACGCCTGCACCTGCCACCTTGCCGCTCTTCAACGCCGCCACAAGGTCGGCCTCGACGATCAGCCCGCCGCGGGCGCAGTTGATGATGCGTACGCCGTTCTTCATCTTGGCAATTGCCGCGGCGTCGATGATGTTGCGCGTCTTGTCGGTCAGCGGCGTGTGCAGCGTGATGAAGTCGGCGCGGGCGAAAAGCTCGTCCAGCTCGACCTTCTCCACGCCGAGTTCCTCGGCGCGTTTGTCCGACAGGAACGGGTCGAAGGCGACGACATGCATCTTCAGGCCGACGCCGCGAGTCGCGACGATCGAGCCGATATTGCCGCAGCCAATGACTCCCAGCGTCTTGCCGGTGATCTCAACGCCCATGAAGCGGTTCTTCTCCCATTTGCCGGCATGGGTCGAAGCGTTGGCTTCCGGGATCTGGCGGGCAAGCGCGAAGATCATCGCCACCGCATGTTCGGCTGTCGTGATCGAATTGCCGAAGGGCGTGTTCATCACGATGATGCCCTTGCGGCTCGCCGCCGGGATGTCGACATTGTCGACGCCGATGCCGGCGCGGCCGACGACTTTGAGCTTTGTGGCGGCGTTGATCAATTTTTCGGTGACCTTGGTCGCCGAGCGGATGGCGAGGCCATCATACTGGCCGATCACTTCGAGCAGCTTTTCCTTGTCCTTGCCGAGATCGGGCAGATAGTCGACCTCGACGCCGCGATCCTTGAAGATCTGAACGGCTGTGGGAGAGAGTTTGTCTGAGACGAGAACGCGGGGCGCCATAGCGGCCTCCTTGAAATGGATTGTTGGGGATGGGCGGCCGAAGGCCGCCACTGAAAATCTCAGGCCGCCGCTTTCAGCGACGCCTTCTGCGCAGCGAAGGCCCAGTCGAGCCAAGGCAGCAATGCTTCGAGATCCGACGTCTCGACGGTCGCGCCGCACCAGATGCGCAGGCCGGGCGGTGCGTCGCGATACGCGCCGATGTCGTAGGCGACCCCTTCCTTGTCGAGCACCGACACCAGTCCCTTGGCGAAAGTCGCTTGCCCATCGGCATCGAGCGCGGACACATCCGGATCGGTGAAGGACAGACACACGGACGTGTTCGACCGCGTCGCCGGTTGGACGGCGAGATGACCGAGCCACGCGGACTTGGCGACAAAGCGATCGAGGACAGCCGCATTGGCGTCCGCCCTGGCGATCAGCGCGTCGAGGCCCCCAATCGACTTCGCCCAGTTGAGCGCATCGAGATAGTCCTCGACGCACAGCATCGAGGGGGTGTTGATGGTCTCGCCCTTGAAAATGCCCTCGATCAGCTTGCCGCCCGAGGTCAGGCGGAAGATTTTCGGCAGCGGCCATGAAGGCTTGTACGTTTCCAGCCGCTCGACGGCGCGGGGCGACAGGATGAGCATGCCGTGCGCGCCCTCGCCGCCCAACACCTTCTGCCAGGAGAAGGTGACGACATCGAGTTTTTCAAAGTCGAGCCTCTGTGCGAAGGCAGCCGAAGTCGCGTCGCAGATGGTCAGGCCCTGGCGATCCGCAGGGATGAAATCGCCGTTCGGCACGCGCACGCCGGACGTGGTGCCGTTCCAGGTGAAGACCACATCGCGGTCGAAATCGATCTTCGCGAGGTCGGGCAGTTCGCCGTAGCCGGCTTCGATCTTGCGCACGTCGGCGAGCTTCAATTGCTTGACCACGTCGGTGACCCAGCCGGAGCCAAAGCTCTCCCAAGCGACCATGTCGACGCCGCGCTCGCCGAGCAGCGACCACAGCGCCATCTCGACCGCGCCGGTGTCCGATGCCGGCACGATGCCGATGCGGTAGTCCGCCGGGACCTGGAGAATTTCCCGCGTCAGCGAAATCGACTGTTCGAGCTTGGCCTTGCCGATTTTGGCGCGATGGGAACGGCCAAGCGCTGCAGTTTTCAGGGCCTCGACTGACCAGCCGGGGCGCTTCGCGCAGGGACCTGAGGAAAAATTAGGGTTTGCCGGACGCAGTCCGGGCTTCGCATGCGTCGTCATCGTGGTCTATCCTTCCAGATAGTGGCCCCTCGTTGGGGAGGGGTGGCCCACGGACGGCGATATGCGTTCAGGCCTCGGGCGTCAAGAGGAAAGTTTTTGTCGCGGGCAGGATACCAGCGATCTGTACGAAAATGTCACGGCGCAAAACCGGGAGTGGCGGACCCGAGGATCCGCCCGTCCTGTTCTTCTTATGCGTAGCACCTACCAGAGGTCGTAACGCAGCCCGAGCTTGACCGTCTGGTAGTCGATACCCTTGCGGATATTGAAGGCACCGCCATCAAAGGCGACGTATTTTGCGCTCGGCACCGAGAAATATTCGTAGCCGAGATCCACAGAAACGTTTTTGGTGACCTGATAGGAAAGTCCTGCACCGATCGAGTAGGCTAGGTTGAACTTGCCCTCGCTGTCGGTCTGACCTTCATAGCCGGCGGGATCGTCGCAGAAAAACCCGCCGGTGCCGCCGGAATTGGTCGGTGTTTCCACGCAGTCGCGTGCGCCTATGCTTCTGAAATATTTGTTGTAAGCAAGACCAATGCCACCGCCGATATAGGGAGTGAGCCCAACGTAAGTGCCCAGATCCACATAGCCGTTGGCCATGATGCTGTAGCCTTTGTTGGAGGCGTTGTCGGAGAGATCGCATGCCTGTGAGACCGGAACGGAATTGATATTTCCAAATCCGTCGGCCTCGAGCGTATGACCGTCGCAGGTGGCGGCGAGCTTCGCGTGCTCGCCGAATTTGTCGGTTGGTAGAATCCCGCCGTTCAGCTCGACCCTGAGATAGTCGTTAACATGATAGCCCATACCGATGCTGCCCGTGAAAAGGCTGCTCTCATCAGTAAAACTGTCGAGCGGACCGCTCGATGTTTCCTCATGTTTGAACGGATGACTGAAGGCGTAACCGATATCGCCGCGCAAATACCAGCCGGAGCCGACCTCGACCGGCACATAGTCGGGCGCCTGGTCGACATAGATCGGCGGATTGTAGTCGGCAGCATGCAAGGTCGCCAGCGGCAAGAGGGCTAAGGCGCCAAGCGCCAGCGCCGCACGCGAAATGATTCTCATGGTCCCCGACTCCCGAATTTGGCCCGCTGGCAATAGCAACGGCAGCCATCGTTTCAGGGAGCATTGTTAACCATAGTGGTTAAGTGCCGGTTAAGGCTAACAGAGCGTTAGCGAATTCATTTCGGCCGAGCTTTCATTACATAGGGCTCAAACGAAAGCCGCCCGGCTGGTGCCGGACGGCTCACGAGAATTTCAGGTAATGCCGGTGTTACTTGGTGTAGATCGGCTCGGGTTCGGGCTGGTAGGCCACGACCGGCGCTGCGCAACCGTTGTTGCCGCCGAACTGGTAACGCAGGCCACCGCGAACCTCGTGTGTGTTGATGCCGCGATCGAAGCCGGGGCCGGAGCTGCTGACATCCCATTCGAACATTCGGCCGCCCTGGATGTGGCTGAAGCGATAGCCCGCGTCGAGGATGATCTTGTCGGTCAGGCAGTAGGAAGCGCCGGCCATCAGAGCGTAGGCGAAGCGCCAGTTGGACGCTCCCGGGTTGGTCTCGGTGGTGTTCGGGTCGTAGACAGTATCCCACTTGACGCGCGCACCGCCGATGCCGGCGCCGACGTAAGGCGTGATGCCACTATAGGTGCCGAGATCGACATAGGCGTTGGCCAGCAGCAGCAAGGCGCTCATTTTCGACACTTCGGTCGATGTTCCGTTGATATCCGATGTGCCGCCGTTGAAGTTCGACTTGAACCAGTAGTCGGCTGTCAGATCGGTACGGAAATGGTCGTTGATCTTGTAGCCGACGCCGGCACCGAGCGAGAAACCGCCCTTGAGCTTGCCGAAGTCGAAACTCTTGCTGCCGGGAATGACCGTACAGTTACAGGGATCGACGGTGTAGGTCATATAGTCGATGCCGCGCAGGGTCGACTTGTGATAGTCGATGTCGCCGCGGATGTACCAGCCGCCGACTTCGACCGGCTGCTCGTAGACGGCCGGAGGCGGAGCCTCCTCGACCACCGGTTCCGGCAGGTCGGCCGCGAACAGTGGTCCTGCCAGACCTGCGAACAGTAAGGCGAGCAGGACCTTTCTGGCTGTATTGAACATGCTTGTCACCCCTGAGAAGTTCGGAACGGCCATCGGTCCGAATGCAATTGCTTTTCAGTCGTGGATAATGAAGTGCAAAGGTTAAAAGGCGTTTAACCCTGTTGCTTAACCACGAATCCCGACACTTCGAGGGATCGTTGAGCGGTTTCAGGATGTCGGAATCGACCGCCGGACCGACCAAAAAAGCCCGCCGGAAGGGCGGGCTTGAGCTGGCGAAGATATGAGTGCGGCACCCTCGCGGGCGGGCTTGTGATTAAGCTGCGCTGCGCGTTTCGGAGATAACCTCAACGATGCCATTGACGACGGACTCGACCAATTGCGGGTCGTCGCCCTCGGCCATGACGCGGATCAGCGGCTCCGTGCCGGAGGGCCGAATAACCAGCCGCCCGGCCTTGCCGAGGCGGTTACGGGCATCCTCGATGGCTGCCTTGACCGGCGCTTGCTCGAGCGGCTTGCCGCCGGAAATATGGACGTTCTTCAGAAGCTGCGGCACCGGTTCGAACTTCTTCGACAGTTCGCTGACCGGCCGCCCCTGCCGCTTGATGCAGGCCAGTACCTGCAGTGCCGAAACCAGGCCGTCGCCGGTGGTCGAGAAGTCCGACAGCACGATATGGCCGGATTGTTCGCCGCCGACATTCAGCCCGTGCGCGCGCATATGCTCGACGACATAACGGTCGCCGACCTTGGTGCGGTGCAATTGCAGCTTCATGTCGCCGAGGAAGCGCTCGAGCCCGAGATTGGACATGACCGTCGAAACGACGCCGCCGCCGGCAAGCCGCCCGCTCTGATGCCAGGATTCTGCAATCAGTGCCATGATCTGGTCACCGTCGACAATCGCCCCGTTCTCATCGACGATGACGACCCGGTCGGCATCGCCGTCAAGCGCGATGCCGATGTCAGCGCGCACTTCGTGGACCTTCTTCTGAAGGCCAGCGGGATGGGTCGAGCCGCATTCCTTGTTGATGTTGAAGCCGTTGGGCTCGACATTGATGGCGACGACTTCGGCGCCCAGTTCCCACAGCGCCTCGGGCGCCACCTTGTAGGCCGCGCCATTGGCGCAGTCGACGACGATCCTGAGCCCGGAAAGTGACATCGAGCGCGGCAAGGTGCGCTTGGCGAATTCGATGTAGCGGTCATGCACGCCGTCGACCCGCTTGGCGCGGCCAAGCCCGTCGGAATCGGCGAGCGCCAGCTCGATGTCCTTGTCGAGCATGCTCTCGATGCGCTCCTCGATCTCGTCGGAGAGCTTGTAGCCGTCGGGTCCGAACAGCTTGATGCCGTTGTCATAGTAGGGATTGTGCGAAGCAGAGATCATGACGCCGATATCGGCGCGCAGCGAACGCACCAGCATGGCAACCGCCGGAGTCGGGATCGGGCCGAGCAGGAACACGTCCATGCCGGCGGCACAAAGACCGGCGACCATGGCATTCTCGATCATATAGCCGGAAAGCCTGGTGTCCTTGCCGAGCACGACGCGATGACGGTGGCTGCCGCGCTGGAAGGAGAGGCCGGCGGCCATGCCGACCCGCATCGCGATCTCCGCGGTCATCGGAAACTTGTTGGCGCGCCCGCGAATGCCGTCCGTGCCGAAATAATTCCCTGCCATGCTAGCCCGATTCCTCAACGTTTCTTCCCCGGCACGTCATGCCACAATTGGCCAGGGCGCCATGATCACATTGTGTGATTATATGTTACCAATCCTTAGAAAATCATTGTTGTGCACTGCACACAACATGGCTGCAACCTAACATGCTGAAACTGCCATGCTGCAAAATACCAGTCATGCGAACCTTTCAGCGCAGATGCACCTGGAAACTCTTGCTCTGAAGCCGGCAACGGGCAACGATTTCATCACCTTATCGGCAAAGCCCAGCTTTCGGCGATATATACGCTACTTAGTATCTGGCGCAACCGACCGTTGAGCGTTATTGATTCGCCGGGACGTAACATGGGCTGCTGCAACGGAGAAACGCTATGCTCATCCACCGACTTGCCACTTTGACCGGCCTCGCCGTCGCGACCTTGTTTCTGGCCGCGCCCGCCAACGCACTGACGATGGCCGAGTGCAGCACGAAATACAACGCCGCCAAGGATGCCGGGACACTCGCCGGGGCGACCTGGAACCAGTTCCGCAAGGCCCAGTGCGGCACCGACGCCGCGGCCAAGACCGACACCAAGGCAACCGAAACCAAAGCAACCGACACGAAGGCAGCCGACACCAAGAAAGCTGCCGACACCAAGAAGGCAGCCGAGACGAAGCCGGCCAAGGCGGCCGCTGCGGCCGAGGACAGCACGGCCAAGGGTCTGACGGCGAAGGAATGCAGCGCCAAGTATCAGGCGGCGAAGGCCGCCGGCACGCTGAACGGCATGAAGTGGAACGACTTCCGCAAGTCCGAATGCGCCGCCGGTGCATCGGCCGCCGCCAAGCCGGCAACCACCAAGGCCGCCGCGGCTCCCGCCGACAGTGGCGGCAAAGGGCTGAGCATGGCCGAATGCAGCACGAAGTATCAGGCTGCCAAGACGGCCAACACGCTGAAAGGCATGAAGTGGAACGACTTCCGCAAGACCGAATGCGGCGCCAGCGCGTCCGATGACGACACCGTGCCGGCCGCCGACGAGGCGAGCTACACCAAAGAGCCGGCGAAGCCGACCACGGTTGCGCCCAAGGGCGTCACTTTCCCGTCCGCGATCTCGCCGAAATATACCAGCGAGACCCCCGGCAAGGGCCGCATGCATACTTGCCTCGACCAGTACTATGCCCTCAAGGACGCCAACGCGCTTGGCGGTCTCAAGTGGATCCAGAAGGGCGGCGGCTTCTACAGCCTGTGCAACGCAAAGCTGAAGGGCTGAACGACAAAAATATCTGAAAGACAGGCCCCCGAACAGGAACGTTGGCCGGGGTGTCGTTGTGTAAATAGGGGCCCGGCCGGGGGGGCGGATTGGTGGCGCCGCGACTTTTGAGTGCAGGCTATTCTGCACAGAGTGGGCCA